>JBGTCG010000034.1:0-28213 GCA_041748915.1 Methylococcales bacterium | reverse complement strand
CGTAATCCTCACTTCCTCCAACTTCAAGTACTTGCTGACCGTATTCCGGGAAATCCCCAGTTGATTGGCAATCTGTCGTTCCGACAGGCCACTGCCATTGTTATATAACGCTTTGATTTGATGAATCATGAGCCACTCCTTCATGCCACACCCTGAGCAAAAGCCAGGAACTGTGACAAATAATTTGAAAACAATAAAGTCTGAAAAAGTGGCTCAAAATTGTTGGCCATTCCTGGCTCAGTTTAAATGGCCATTAACAGCCACCTTTGCCGCCGTCGAAGCTTTCGTGCAAATCGGCCAGCCGCAGGCGACGATCACGCTCACACCGCACAAAGCCAACCCGATCGCGCTGCGCGCCCTTCGCATGAGCAGCCCCGACGGCGAGCTTTCCGTCCCGCTCACCAACCTGCCGGACGACAACCGCTTTTCCGCCGACGCCGTCATCGCGCTTTACTTGCGCCGCTGGGCGGTGGAAGTTCACTACCGCGACGAAAAAATTTCCCTCGACATCGAAACCTTCCATAGCCACACCGAAAACGGCATTCGCCAGGAACTCTTCGCCATCCTCATCATGGCCGTCATCCCCCGCGTCCTGATGGCCCTGATGATCGATCCGGACCATCCCTCCGCTGCCGAACCGCAGTTCACGCACGCCATCATCACCCTCGCCAACGAGGCCGCCTTCCTCACACCGCACTGTCCTCAACTCGCCCTCGTCATTTTCGGCGAACTCCTGCAGGAAATTGCCCGGGTTCGCTATTACCCACCGCAATCACCCAGGCCACCCCAACCCCGCGTTTGTGAGCAGCCCATCAATAAATGGCAGATCGATCGAGCCAAACGGACACAAGGGGCTTAATTCAACAACATTGGGATTGGGGTCAGGGGCCAGAAGAATTGTTTGATTTGACTTCCGTCACTCTATCCTTTGAGAAGGAACTCCCAAACTTGTTGAAGGTTCTGTACGACATCGGATGTGTGAGAATCTAAATACCCCGCGGGTGCCTAGTCGTGCTTGGCGCTTGCAGGTAGCTGATGGTACGCCTGCGCTACAGCCTTGCGCATTGATCTTCTTTAATGCTTGCCTGGTTACCGCCGCCCGTTGGCGCCGGAGCGTTCGCCTTGCATTGCAGATTGCCACCTATGACATTATTCGGGATCGCTACACCTCCAGTGTTCTGGAAGGCTTGCAAGTTACCGCCGATGCTGTTGTCGCGGGCCCGCACGGAGCCATCGTTGTCGTCGAAGAGTAAATCGCCTTCGATGCTTGCCGTGGCGATGCGTGCCGCGCCGCCCTGGACGATTTGAATGCTGCCGCCCACGGAGGAAAAGTTGCGCAGCCAAACCGAATGCGCGCCGTCGACTTGCACATTGCCGTTGATGCGCACACCGGTTGCCGTCAGCGTAGCGCCCCGTCCCACCACGACCGAGCCTTTGGCTCGGGTGCCATTCAGCACGTATCGCTGGCCGTCCGGAACGAAGATATTGTCGAGCGTCTTCGCGCCGATGGTTCCGAGACACTGTGTCTCCTCTGCGAAAACGCTGGGGGCATTGGCGAGGAACGCCCCGAATACCGTGGCGCCGATAGTCAGTCGAATATTTATTTTGGACATGTTAAATCGCCTTTTATGACGTTGTTTAGGGTGCGGCGTAGACAAACCTACGTCCGCCGGCTTGACCCCTGAGGCGCGTTGACCTGCATGAGTCTTAGTAGACCGACGTGACGGCTACATCTCTTAAGCGAGCAGTTGTACAGTCAAAATTACTTAGGCAAACAGCATACCACTTACGTAAATCGTTGAAGATATGCAATATTATGAGTTGAACCTCGGCTCAGTGCCCACCGGCGTGCGCAATTTGAACAAGAATTCTAGAATTCGGATGGAAGAGGGAGTACTTGCTGATCAGGGAACGGCGAAGAACACTCGGGGTTATGAAGCACTTGGGGTCAAGTCTTGCCTGCAAGCTGTTAGGCCTTGTCAGCCGCAATCTGAAAGTACCTTAAATCGGGTGGTATCAAAAAACGCCAAGTTGTTTTCTATTTTGTTCTCCGTTCGAATTTAAATCCCTTCTTTTTTATTCCTTTTTCTGGATTGTTCCGTCGAGATCGCCATTTGATGCTGGAATTTCGGCATCATGAAACCCTCGGCAAAGGGGGTGAGTGATGAAGCGGCGAAGAAGGCGTAAGTGTCGGCATTGCGGGAATTGTTCTACCCGGATCGACGCAATCTGAGGCGTCAGATGTACGGTTCAGAGCCGGCATGCCGGAAGGCCAGCAAGGCGGCCAGTCAGCGTCATTGGTTGGATCAAGCGGAGAACCGGGATTACTTTCGAGGGTCGGCAAACGTGCGTCGGGCGCGGGCTTGGCGAGCAACTCTCCTCTGGTGATTCAGGACCAGGGTTCCCGCCCGCATCGCACCGGTGGTCCCGCCGCGATCGGCGAAGTCCTCCGGCGCGCCTCGGGAGGTCGAGATGATTTCCTATGAAACGTTCTGCAAAATCCAGGATTATCACCAGCATCGGGGCTTGATCGTGACGCAGATTGCCCGTGAACCGGGGCTGGATCCGAAAACAGTAGGCAAGTGGATTCAGGCGAAAAACTATCGCCCGCGTGCCTCATCCCTCCGCCCCGGCAAGCTCGATCCATTCAAGTCCCGGGTGAAACGGCTTCTGGAAAGCTGCCTCCCTATCGTGCCACCCAAGTCTTTCAACGCCTTCGGGAATAGGGCTATGGCGGCGGCTTTTTCATCCTCAAGGACTATGTCCGCAAGGTACGTCCGGTGCGTAAACTCGCCTTTTTAACCCTGTCGTTGGAGCCTGGGGAGTGCGCCCAAGTCGACTGGGGCGAATACGGTTCGGTGAACGTCGGGAACACACGCCGCAAGTTGAGATTTTTCGTCGTGCTGTTGTGCTCCAGCCGACTAATGTATGTGGAGTGGTTTTGTCCGCCTATTATTTAAGTGGACACTTTCAATGGAACACCTCATTATTCCGGATCTAGCGAAGCGGAATCCGGGATGATCCAAGACCGTATGGTCACCTGACACGAAATGCCACGCTGTTCCCAAATTTGCCGCAGTCACACGTGACCACAGGCCCGTGTTGTCGTTATATTTCCACCCTTATTGCAGCACCGAAAATAGCTTTGCGGAAATTTCATCCACGCTCCCGACACCCGGAATCGACGAAAATTTGAGCCGACCATTGGTCGCCTGCCTCGAATAGTAATCGACCAGGGGCTCGGTCTGGTCATGATAAACTGCAAGACGCTTACGCACCGTTGCTTCGGCATCGTCATCGCGTTGAATCAGGGGCTCGCCGGTCAGATCGTCCTTGCCTGCGACTTTTGGCGGATTAAATTCAATATGATAAGTGCGGCCTGAAGCGGGATGGACGCGGCGTCCGCTCATCCGCTTCACGATTTCTTCATCATCGACAGCAATTTCAATCACCTGGTCGATCTCGGTCCCCAGGTTCGCGAGACCTTCCGCCTGACCGATGGTCCGCGGAAACCCGTCCAGCAAGAAACCTTGAGCACAATCCGCCTGCGCAATTCGGGATCGGATCAGGCCAAGGATAATCTCATCCGATACCAGTTTTCCGGCATCCATGATGTTTTTGGCCTCGATGCCCAACGGCGTTTGTTCGCGAACCGCTTCCCGCAACATATCGCCGGTCGAGATCTGCGGAATATCGAATTTTTCCCCGATGCGTGACGCCTGAGTCCCTTTTCCGGAACCAGGGCTCCCGAGCAGAATGATTCGCATGGCTGTTACCTCGAAATTTTCTTATTTTTGGTCAAATTGTCCGGCGCGGGGGCCGGCTTGTACTGTTCACATCGGAGCGATCGCGCCGGGCCCAAAGCGTCATCTATGCTCCAGCAGACTGGGCAAGGCCGCGCGCAGATAGTTCACCATGGACCAGAGGGTCAGGATTACGGCCAGATACAGCAACACATAACCGACGGTTCGCGTAGATAGCCCGAATAATTCACCATTGAACAATAGACTCGCGATCGCCGTCATCTGGGCGAAGGTTTTCAGTTTTCCGACCCAGGACACTTCCACCTTCTCGCGCAAGCCTAATTCCGCCATCCACTCCCGCAACGAAGCGATGGTGATTTCGCGTCCTATGATTACCGCGGCCGGGATGGCCAGATAGGCGTAGGGTTCCTCCTGAACAATCAGCACCAGAACCACGGCCACCATCAGTTTGTCCGCGACCGGATCCAGAAAGGCGCCGAACTTGGTGACCTGGTTCATGCGGCGCGCCAGATAACCATCGAGCCAGTCGGTGACGGCCGCGGCCAGGAAAATGAACGCGCAAATCGCGTCGGAAGCTTTCCAGGGCATATAGAACATCAAAACCAGTACTGGAATCATTCCGATTCTGATCAAAGTCAAGTTTGTCGGCAGGTTTAGATCCATAACTTGGTCCTCCAGGCCCCGACTGATCCGGTATAAAGCCAACCTGGGGAATATTTTTGCTGTTCTAGGGTCGCAGTGGTCTTTTATTGTTCGGCGGTAAAAGTACAACAAAATCGAACGCGGGTTCGTACCGCGACGGTCGCATCTGGTCCATTACACCATCAACACGTTCTGACCGAAGGATCAGCTATGCAGCGTATCGTAAATTCGCTGCGCGAGTTGCCGGCTGATTCCTCCGACGCCTGTCAGAGCCTCGACTCCAGCCCTTCTGATTTCCTGTAAGCCGCCGAATTGCCTTAACAGTAGTTGCCGGCGTTTCGGGCCGAGGCCCGGTATCTCCTCGAGCATGGAACGTTTCTTATTCCGCCCGCGCCGTTGCCTGTGTCCGGTAATTGCGAATCGGTGCGCCTCGTCCCGGATATGCTGAATCAACAAGCGCGCGGGCGCATCCGGCATCATTGTAATCGGATGGGCGTCGCCCGCACAGTAAAGCTGTTCCATTCCGGATTTTCGCGAAGGTCCCTTCGCTGCGCCGACCACCAACACGTCTGTGATTTGGAGTTCCTCGAGCACGCTGCTGACCGCGTTGATCTGGCCTTTGCCGCCGTCGATGATAAGAATGTCCGGTTTTTCGTATTCACCGGTTCGAATTCGCTGGAACCTGCGTCTTACGGCTTGGGCCATCGCGGCATAATCGTCGCCGCGGTTTACACCCTCGATATTGAAGCGCCGGTAGGCGGATTTGACCGGCCCGTCACCATCGAATACCACACAGGACGCGACCGTTTGATCCCCCTGGGTATGGCTGATATCGAAGCACTCGAGTCGTTTCGGGGTTTCGGCGCAACCCAGTTCCTCTTTCAGGCTGAAAAAACGCGCATGTAGCCCCTGCTTGTTCGCGAAACGGCTGACCAGGCCATTTTCCGCGTTGTTCGCGGCCAATTCCATCCATCGCCGGCGCGAGCCCCGAAGCGGCGTCGATATGGCCACCTGGCAGGCGCCGCGCGTTTCCAATACATTTTCGAGCAGTAGCCTATTTTCCGGATCGTGGCTCACGAGAATTTCCCGCGGGATATCGCGTTCGAGATAATACTGCGGAATGAAAGCTTCGAGGACCACGGCCGGTTCACTGTCTCCCGGCAGATTCGGGAAGAAGGTCTTGTCCCCGATATGCTGTCCGTTGCGGACATACACAATCTGCACGCAGGCCAGACCGCCCCTGGAGGCGCACGCAACAATATCCAGATCGCCGAGCTCGCCGTGAACGTATTGCTTCTCCAGGACCTGGCGCAGGCTGGAGATCTGGTCACGAATGCTGGCGGCCTTCTCGTATTCGAGTTTCGATGAGGCCAGTTCCATCTCTTCGACCAGTTCGCCGATTATCCGGCCGCCGTCCCCCTGCAAAAACATCATCGTATGGTCGACCTGCCTGCGGTAGCTTTCCACGCTGTCCAGACCGACGCAGGGCCCGGTGCATCGATTGATCTGATATTGCAGGCATGGTCTCGAACGGTGCTTGAACACGGAATCTTCACACTGCCGCACCGGAAATATTTTCTGCAGCAATTTCAGACATTCCCGGACCGCTCCGGCGCTCGGATAAGGGCCGAAATACCTGCCCTTGCGACTTTTCGCGCCGCGGTGGAAGCCGATCCGCGGAAAATCCTGGTGGCTGGTCACATAGATGTACGGAAAGCTTTTGTCGTCGCGCAGACAGATGTTGTAGCGCGGTTTGTGGCGTTTGATCAGTTGGCTTTCCAGCAGCAAGGCCTCGCCTTCGGTATTGGTTACCGTGACTTCGACCGATCGGGCGTGGGCAACCATTACCTGCTGTTTCGGAGAGACATCTTTTGTTCCGAAGTAACCGCTGACCCGTTTCTTGAGGTTTTTTGCTTTACCGACGTAGATAATTTTCGAGTTTGCATCCAGCATCCGGTAAACTCCGGGGCGCCGGGTCAATGTCCGCAAAAAGGCGGTAAGGTCGAATTCTGCAGTTTCGGGTAAGTCCAGGGGCATTATTCACATGAATTCGTTAATCGGTATCCAGGCTATGTTTGTCGTTGACCGGGTCTGCAGATTCAATCGGCTGAATGGCAGAAAGCGCCGAAAAAAAATCCGTCTCTAACGTCAGATTATGAACCGGATGGCGGGTGAATTCAAAATTCGTCCGCCGGGGCGTCGGGCTTGGGCCAAAAAAAAGGGCCTTGAGGCCCTTTCGTCAATCCGAGTTATACGGCACGCCAGGACCGGTTCAGTCGACCGCTTTCATGCTGAGCCTGACCCGCCCCTGACGATCGATTTCCAGAACCTTGACCCTGACCGTGTCGCCTTCGTTCAGCTTGTCGCTAACCTTGTCGACATGTTCGTCGGAAATCTGGGAAATATGCACGAGTCCGTCTTTCCCTGGCAAAATCGTCACGAATGCGCCGAAATCCATGAGCCTTGCGACCCGGCCAACGTAGATCTTGCCCACTTCCACTTCGGCCGTAATTTCTTCGATTTGTTTGCGCGCCGCGATTCCGGCCTGCTTGTCGACCGACGCGATTTTGATCACGCCATCGTCCGTAATATCGATCGTAGCGCCCGTCGATTCGGTAATACTGCGAATCGTTGCGCCGCCTTTGCCGATCACATCCCGAATTTTGCTGGGATCGATCGAGAAGGATAGAATCCGTGGCGCGAACTCCGACATTTCACTGCGGGCCCCCGGCATGACCTCGTTCATTTTCGCAAGAATGTGAATGCGGCCTTTTTTTGCCTGGTCGAGCGCGGTTTTCATGATCTCGACCGTAATGCCGTTGATCTTGATATCCATCTGCAGCGCGGTGATCCCGTTACCGGTACCCGCAACCTTGAAATCCATATCGCCGAGATGGTCTTCATCACCCATGATATCCGAGAGAACCGCGAATTTTTCGCCTTCCTTGACCAAGCCCATTGCGATACCCGCAACCGGCGCCTTGATCGGAATACCGGCATCCATCAGCGCAAGGCTGGTTCCGCAGACCGTCGCCATCGAGCTCGAGCCGTTCGATTCGGTAATTTCCGACACGACCCGGATTACATAGGGGAACTTTTCCATGTCCGGGATCACGGCAAGTACGCCCCGTTTGGCAAGACGGCCATGGCCGATTTCCCGGCGTTTCGGTGATCCGACAAAACCGGTTTCACCGACGCAAAACGGCGGGAAATTATAGTGCAGCATGAAGGGTTCTTTGTATTCGCCGGGCAACGCATCGATGATCTGGGCGTCGCGTTCCGTTCCTAGCGTGGTCACGACCAAGGCCTGGGTCTCGCCGCGTGTAAACAGCGCCGAGCCATGGGTTCGCGGCAATAATCCGGTGCGGATCGAAATCGGCCGGACCGTGGAATGGTCCCGGCCGTCGATCCTTTTGTGACCCGCAAGTATCCGCTCGCGGACAATATTCTTTTCGAGTTTTTCGAGTTCGCTGCGGATATTCGGCTCCGGGTATTGCTCGGTTGCCGCCAATTTTTCAACCGCGGCGGCACGGATTTCTTTTAATTTTTGCTGCCTCTCAAGCTTTTCAGCGATCTGATAAGCGTCCGCGATCAGCGCCGCGCACTGTGCATTGACAGCATCGGTGAGTTCGATGCTTTTTCCTGGCGGGGACCATGCCAATTCAGGTTTCTGCGCTTCGCCGGCGAGTTCCCGGATCGCGTCGATGGCAACCTGCATCTGCTCATGGCCAAACAGGACGGCGCCCAACATGATCTCTTCGGACAGCTCGCGCGCCTCGGATTCGACCATCAATACCGCATCTTTTGTCCCGGCGACCACAAGGTCGAGTTCGGAATCGCTGATCACCTCTGCATCCGGATTCAGCAGAAAGCGGCCGTCCTTATAGCCGACTCGGGCCGCTCCAACCGGGCCGTTGAAGGGTACCCCTGAAACCGCGAGCGCGGCGGACGTTCCCAGGATTGCGGGAACATCCGGGTCGATCTCGGGGTTCAGCGATAAAACCGTCGCGATCACTTGAACTTCGTGGGTAAATCCATCCGGAAACAAAGGGCGGATCGGACGATCGATCAACCTCGATGTCAACGTCTCCTTTTCAGAAGGCCGGCCTTCGCGTTTAAAAAACCCACCGGGGATTTTTCCCGCGGCATAGGTTTTTTCCTGATAGTTGACCGTTAACGGAAAAAAATCCCGCCCTTCGTTGCCGCTGCTCTGCCAGACCACAGTTACCAGAAGCACCGTGTCGGCCATATTGATCATTACCGCGCCATCGGCCTGACGGGCAATTTCGCCGGTCTCGATGACGACCAAATGTTCGCCGTATTGAAATTCTTTCCTGATTGGATTCACTCTTATTTCCTGCCAGATAAAAAAACTATTTACTTGCGCAATCCTAACCGCTCGATCAGTGACTTATACCGCTCCGCGTGGGTTTTTTTGAGGTAATCGAGTAATTTTCTGCGCTGATTGACCATTTTTAGCAGCCCGCGGCGCGAATGATGATCTTTTTTGTGTTCGGTGAAATGAGGGGTTAGATGGTTAATCCTCGCCGTTAACAGCGCAACCTGGACCTCGGTGGAACCGGTATCTGAGCCGGATAATTGGTATTCTTCAATTACCGAACGTTTCTGTTCTGTACTGAATGGCATGTCATTCGACTCCAAATGGGTAAACGTAAAATCGCAGCATTGTAACTCCCGTCCGAAAAATGAACAACTTCCGATCTTTCGCCGCCGCGCAGATCGTTACCTGGTTTTCGCATTGTCACCGGTCCAGATAGTTCAAGAACAACTTTCGGGGTGCAATCCGCCGGTCCGGCAAGACCTCACCGACTCCAAAAAATTGGCTGTCCTGGGTGTACATTCTGACCCACCCGGCTGGTGGCGGATCGAACACCGCAACGGCTTTGCCCTGAGTCGCGCAATGCACCGATTCCGTCGCCAATTCCAGCTTCGGCAAATTCGCTACCGCTTCATCGAGCGGCAGCAGGCATTGGTCATCCCGGCTTTCCGCAGGCAGGGCCTGCAAACGATCGAGAGTCCAGGAATCATTAATCCGGAAACGGCCGACTCCGGTCCGCCGCAGATTTTCGACATGTGCGCCGCAGCCGATCGCCTCGCCAATGTCTTCGGCCAGAGTCCTGATATAAGTTCCCTTGGAACAACAGACTTGCAATGACAATCGATCTCCGTAGTATCCGTGCAAGTCGAGATTGTAAATGGTGATCATTCGCGGCGGCCTCTCGACTTCAATCCCGTCTCGCGCGTATTCGTACAGTCGGACCCCTTTCGCTTTCAGCGCGGAATACATCGGAGGAATCTGGCTGATCGGTCCGACGAAACGTCCGAGTATCGCCCGCAATTCTTGATCGTCCAGATGCGGCACCGGCCGTTGCCGTTTGATTCCTCCTTCCGCGTCGCCCGTTGTAGTGCTCGAACCGAGACGGATCTCGACCCCGTAGTTCTTATAGTTGTCGAGCAGAAAGGCGGCCAGCCGGGTCGCCTGTCCGAAACAGACCGGCAACAGCCCGCTCGCCAAAGGATCCAGACTGCCAGTATGTCCCGCCTTGGCGGCATCGAAAAGTCTTTTGGCCTGTTGCAGCGCATGATTCGAGGAAACCCCGGAAGATTTATCCAACAGAAAAAGCCCATCCAGCGGTCGCCCGCGATGACGTCTTCTCACTCCGATCCTTCCTGACTTTCGTCGCTTTCCGAATTCAACTCATTGATCAAGCGATCGATCCGCATACCGTTGTCCAGCGATTCATCGTACACAAAACGTAATTCGGGAAGCAACCGAATTCTCATTCGTTTACCCAACTCCCGGCGAATGAACGGAATCGATCGATTGATGATGTCGTGATCCTTCCTGATCTGATCGTGAGCCTTTCCGAGGACCGTAAAATAAACTTTCGCGGACGCCAAATCCCGACTCAGCTCGACCTCGTTGATCGTGATCAGACCCAGACGAGGGTCCCTGATTTCCGATTGGATGATCAGCGCAAGCTCCCTTTGCATTTGCGCCGCGACACGTTGACTACGGCTGAATTCGCGGGGCATCTGTCTGCATGCGCTGTATTGTGGTCATTGCCTGGAAGACCGGATATGCGGAGACCGGCGCGGGTTCAGCATGGTCATTGCCGAAGCTTCGCCGGGCGGCCATTCTAAACCTCTCTCGCGACCTCGACCTTCTCATAAACTTCGATCAGATCTCGGACCTTGACGTCGTTGTAATTCTTCACCCCAATGCCACATTCCATGCCGGCTTTGACCTCGTTCACATCGTCCTTGAAACGCCGCAGCGACTCGAGCTGGCCTTCAAAGATCACGACATTATCCCGTAATACTCTGATCGGCAGGTTTCTTTTCACATGACCCTCGGAGACCAGACACCCTGCAATCGCTCCGTATTTCGGGGAACGGAAAACATCCCGGACCTCCGCGATGCCGACGATGGACTCCTTGAATTCGGGAGATAGAAGCCCACTGATCGAGCGTTTGACTTCGTCGATGACATCATAAATTACGCTGTAATAATGCAAATCGATTCCTTTCTCTTCAATCAGCTTGCGGGCGCTCGCATCCGCGCGCACGTTGAAGCCGATGATAATCCCGTTTGACGCCAAGGCGAGGTTGGCATCCCCTTCGTTGATTCCTCCGACGCCGCCGGAGATCACTTTGACCACGACTTCTTCGGTGGAAAGACTCGTCAACGATTCGCGAAGCGCTTCGAGACTCCCTTGAACATCCGTCTTCACAACGAGATTCAACTCGGAAACCCCGTCGCTCTCCATTTTCGAGAAAATCTCGTCGAGCTTCGCAGCCTGTTGAGCGGCCAATTTTTGCGTGCGTAGTTTTTCTTCGCGGAAGAAGGCCAATTCGCGGGCTTTCTTTTCATCCTGCACGATGTGGAACTCCTCTCCCGCATTCGGCGCCCCGGATAATCCAAGGATTTCAACCGGCGTCGACGGCCCCGCTTCATTGAGCGGCTGGCCAAGCTCATTAAACATCGCGCGTACCCGGCCGAATTCATGTCCGCAGATGATGATGTCGCCTTTTTGCAAAAAACCTTTCTGCACCAGTACCGTAGCGATCGGACCGCGTCCCTTGTCTAATCTTGCCTCGATTACAACCCCGGATGCTCGCCCTTGCGCGGGAGCCCTGAGTTCGAGAATTTCGGCCTGCAGCAGCAAGCCTTCGAGCAGGGAATCGACGCCTTCGCCGGTTTTGGCCGAAACATTCACAAACTGCACATCGCCGCCCCATTCCTCGGGGACAACGTTCAACGCAGCCAGTTCGCTCTTGACGCGTTCCGGGTCGGCGTCCGGTTTATCGATCTTGTTGATTGCCACGATGATCGGAACCTTGCCGGCTTTAGAATGCTCGATCGCCTCCTTGGTCTGCGGCATGACCCCGTCGTCGGCCGCAACCACGACGATCACGACATCGGTCACCTCCGCGCCGCGCGCGCGCATCGCGGTAAACGCGGCATGGCCCGGCGTGTCGAGAAAAGTAATCGTGCCATGGCCGGTGTCCACCTGGTAAGCGCCGATGTGCTGGGTAATTCCGCCCGCCTCACCGTAAGCCACACGGCTTTTGCGGATATAATCCAGTAACGAGGTTTTGCCGTGATCGACATGACCCATAATCGTAACCACCGGAGCGCGGGGAACTTCTTCGCCCGCTTTGGCCTCGGATTCTTCCAGCCATTCTCTTTCCAGATTTTCGTTACTTTGCAGGATGGCTTTATGACCGATTTCTTCGACCAATACCACCGCGGTATCCTGATCGAGCGTTTGATTGATCGTAGCCATGGTTTCCATTCTCATGAGCGCCTTGATCAACTCCGCTGCCTTCACCGACATTCGTTGCGCGAGTTCGGCTACCGTGATCGATTCCGGGACCAATATTTCCCGGACCACGGGTGCAGTCGGTTTTTCAAAGCCATGCTTGCGGTCATTGATCCCTATGATCGGAGGTTCCGGGCGGCGTTTCTTCTTTCTGCGTTTGCTGCCCGCGTCCACATGCAGCTTTCCCGGGGAAAGTTCGACGGAATCGGAATCCGGTTTTGGCGGCTTTTTGCGATGTTTTTCGGCTTCCCGCTTCGACAGCTTTTCCTTTTCCCGCCGTTCTTCTTCACGCACCCGCTTTTCCTCGACGTCTCCGCCGGTCGTTTCCAGTTCCTTTTGCTTCCATTCCTGCTCCAGCCGTTTTTCTTCCTCCAGCCGTTTTCGTTCACGCAGTTCTTCCTCTAACTTCAGCCGCGCGGCGGTTTCCTGCTGCTTTCTCTCGTTTTCCTGTTCATCGATCAAGCGGCGCTGTTCTTCGAGCGCGCGTTTTAATTCTTCCGCTTCCCGGATGGATTCGTCTTTCGGCTGTTCCGAACGTTTGACATAAGTCCGCCGTTTACGCACCTCGACATTGACCGTCTTCGGGCTTCGTCCCGGAACTTTGGTCTGCTGCAGAACCTGCGTTTTTCTACGCGTTAACACCACCTGCTTCGGCGAGGCATTGGCGCTGGTTTCGTTCCCATGACTCTTTCTTAAATGGCTCAGAAGCTTTCGCTTCTCGACGTCGTCGAGGACATCATCGGCGCCGCCGATATCCAGTCCGGCATTCTCCAATTGGGCCACCAGCTTGTCCAGCGATATATTCAGCGTATCGGCAAGCTGTCGTACCGTCACGTTTGCCATCAAATTACATCCTCCGTTTCATTTACCAGCCTTTTCATCGGCAAACCATGGCGCGCGCGCGGTCATAATCAACTGACCAGCTTTGTCGTGATCCACCCCTGTGATTTCAGACAACTCATCGATCGACAGCTCGGCGAGGTCTTCCATCGTAGCAATTCCCTTGCTGGCGAGCGTAAACGCGAGCTTTCTGTCAATTCCGTCCATATCCAGCAAATCCTGGCCAGGATGCAGATCGTCGAGTTCTTCCTCGGAAGCGATTGCCTTGATCAGGAGCACATCCTTGGCCCGGTTTCGCAGTTCCTCCACGATCTCCTTGTCAAACTCTTCGATTTCCAAAAGTTCTTTCGCCGGCACGTATACCAGTTCATCAACGCTCGTAAAACCTTCCTGGACCAAAATGGAAGCCACATCCTCGTCGACATCCAAGTCCTTCATGAAGGATTGCATGATCGACTGGCGTTCCTCGTCGCTTTTCTTTTCCGCTTCGGCGATATCCATCACGTTCAGATTCCAGCCGGTCAGTTCCGTCGCCAGCCGCACATTCTGTCCGCCGCGGCCGATTGCCTGCGAGAGGTTATCCGCCGACACCGCGACATCCATCGAATGCGAATCTTCGTCCACGACAATCGAAGCAATTTCAGCCGGCGACATCGCATTGATCACGAACTGAGCGTCGTTGTCATTCCACAAGATGATATCGACCCGTTCGCCACCGAGTTCATTGGAAACAGCCTGCACCCGCGAACCGCGCATACCGACGCAGGCGCCTACCGGATCCAATCTGGGGTCATTGCTTTTCACCGCGATTTTGGCTCTTGAACCTGGATCGCGGGCCGCGGCGAGAATTTCAATCAGACCCTCATTGACTTCAGGAACTTCGAGCCGGAACAATTCCATCAAAAGTTCCGGCGCGGTGCGGCTCACGAACAATTGCGGCCCTCTGACATCAGGACGCACGGCGTATAAGTAGCCGCGAACCCTGTCGCCGTTGCGCATCGCTTCGCGCGGAATCATCTCCTCCTTCGTGATGATCGCTTCCGCGTTCCCGCCGAGGTCGAGAATGATCATTCCGCGCTCGATCCGTTTCACCACTCCGGTGACCAATTCGCCGATCCGATCCTGATAGGCGCTCACGATTTTTCGCCGTTCGGCTTCGCGCACCTTCTGGACGATGACCTGTTTTGCGGTTTGCGCGGCAATTCGCCCGAACTCGATGGATTCGATCGGTGCTTCGATAAAGCCGCCGACTTCGATGTCCGGCCGGATTTTCCGAGCTTCTTGCAGTAAGATCCGGGTCTCCGGAGATTCAAGACCGCCTTCGAACTCGTCACTTGGCTCAACGACTTCCCATATTCGGTAGGTATCGTAATCGCCGGTGGCGCGGTCAATCTTCACTTTGACATTGATCGCATTGCCGTGACGCTTGACGGTCGCGGTTTCGAGCGCAGCCTCGACAGCCTGAAAAATGATTTCCTTTTCGATCTGCTTTTCGTTGGAAACGACATCAACGACAAGCAATATCTCTTTATTTGCCATTTCGCTTTCTCTGCTTAACCCCAAAGACATCAACTGCCAGGCAGGCTTTTTTGATCAGATCAAACGGTATTTCATGACTTTCATCATCAAACGACAATAAAATAGAATTGCCCCGCACCCCCGTCAATAAACCCCGATACTTCCTGTGTCCATCCACGGCTTTTACCAGATCTATTTCAACCGTCTGGTCTTTGAAACGATCGAAATCAGCCAACTTAAACAACGGCCGTTCGATCCCCGGAGATGAAATTTCAAGCTGGTAATGACCGCGGATGGGATCCTCGACATCCAGCGCGCCGCTCAATTGGTGGCTCACCTTTGCACAATCCTCAATCAGCACCCCGTTCTCGGAGTCGATATAGACCCTGAGCACCGACTGTTTTTCTCGCGGCAGCAACTCGACACCGACAAACTCGTAGCCCATTCGGGATACGATCGGTTCAATTATGGTTGTCAAACGGTCGGCGGACCTTGTCATCGGTTCTCCACAAACAAAAAATGGGCCGTAGGCCCATCCATTAGTTTTTATGTTTTATTCCACGCGATCAATCAAAAAAAACCCCCAATCGGGGCGTCATAATGTTTGGTAGCGGGGGCAGGATTTGAACCTACGACCTTCGGGTTATGAGCCCGACGAGCTACCAGACTGCTCCACCCCGCGTTAAGACGGTTATTGTAATTGAACTAATTCCTTTAATCAATAATCGAGCCTGTTTCCAAATTAATTCAGCTTGCGATCCCCCATCGGACGACTGTCCCTTACACGATTTCCAGCTGGATCAACTCATACAACACCAGCCAGGCGAAAAATCCGGCAATCACATCGTCCAGCATGATGCCGACGCCGCCTCCGACCGATCGATCAACGGCCCTGATCGGCCACGGTTTTATGATATCAAAGAAACGGAAGAGCACGAATCCGGTCACAATGGTTTGAAGTGACACCGGAACGCCGGACATGGTAATCCAATAACCGACGATTTCATCCCAGACGATTCCCTGATAATCGTGAACGCAGAGGTTGCGGGAGGCCAGGGAGCAGATCCACATGCCGGCTCCGGCGGCAAGTCCGATCAGTGCCAGATAAGCGGCCAGATCGAGCGACTGCAACAACAGGAACAGCGGAATTGCGACGAGCGTTCCACAGGTTCCGGGCGCGATCGGCGATAAACCCGAACCGAATCCGAACGCAAAAAACAACACCGGATCACGAAAAATGTTCAAATCCGCTCGTTGTTAGGTCTAAACCCGGAACACGGTTTTCGATTCGCAATCCGGGCCGTTGATCGATCGTTCCGATTCGTTGACAAGGATAAGGAAGGGTTGCGATTCTCCGGATCAGCTCTTCTTCCCTGGCCTCGGGGACGGTAAAGCACAACTCGTAATCGTCCCCTGCACACAGCGGCAACCTGGAATCTCCGCTCTGCTCGACATATTGGCGTACCGGTGCGGATAACGGGATCAAGTTCCAGTCCACCGTGGCGCCCGCGTTGCTCGCATCGAGCACATGGCCGAGGTCCGCGGCGAAACCATCCGAAATATCGATACAGGCGCTGGCCAGTCCGCCGATCAGTTGCCCGGCCTCGATCCGCGGTTGCGGGCGTTCCAGCCGGTCGAGGAGCGCCCGCGAACAACGTTCATTGCGGTCCTTCAAGTATTTTAGCGCGAGGCCGGCATCGCCGATGGTTCCGGTCAGAAAAATCCGATCGCCGGGCCGAGCCGCCGAGCGGTACAGAATCCGCTCATCCGATCCGGTCCCGAGCGCCTGAACGGTGATCGACAATGGCCCTTGCGTCATATCTCCGCCGATCAACTGGACCCGGTAGCGTTCGGCCAAAGCCGAGAATCCACGGGTGAAGGCTTCAATCCAGGATTCGTTCACCTCCGGAAGCGTGAGCGCGAGCGTGACCCATTTCGGAGTTGCGCCCATCGCCGCCAGATCGCTGAGGTTCACGGCCAACGTTTTGTGACCCAGGGATTCTGGATCCACGCTGGCCAGGAAATGAATATTCTCGACCAGGGTATCGGTGGTGACCAGCAACAGAGGGTCCGCGGGTGGCCTGAGCACCGCGCAATCATCGCCGATGCCGACAAGAGTGGAATCGAGCCGTGGACCGATATGCTTAAAATAACGGTCGATCAAAGCGAATTCGGAAAGCGCCATCGGGCTTGTGCGGCAATCAATGACCGCCGCTCTCAGGGTCGCGGCTTTCCGGCCTGCGTTTCATCCGGCCTTCGCGTTTGCGCCACCTTGTCGAGAATGCTGTTCACATATTTATGACTATCGGTCGCGCCATAGCGCTTGGCTAGATTGATTCCTTCGTTCACGATCACCTTGTACGGAACGTCCGGGCGATTCAATAGCTCATAGACCCCGATCCGCAGGATTGCGCGCTCAACCGGATCGATCTCCTTCACCGCGCGATCGACGAATTCCGAAAGCGCGGCGTCCAATCGAGTCAATTGCTGTGGAACACCATGCAGCAGTTCCTTGAAATAACTGCGTTGCACGTTCTTGAAATTTTCATTGAGATAAAACTGCTGCTCGATTTCGTTCGGGTTCTGTCCCGTCATTTGCCATTGATACAAGGCTTGCACCGCTGACTGCCGGGCATTCGTACGCGCGTAACTCATCAGTTTTGGAGACCCTGTAACAAATTAACCATTTCGATCGCCGACAGTGCGGCTTCGGCGCCTTTATTACCGGCCTTGGCGCCGGCGCGTTCGATCGCCTGCTCGATCGTATCGACGGTGAGCACTCCAAAACCGACCGGTACATCGTGTTCGAGAGCGACGCTGGACAAGCCTTTGACACATTCGCCCGCAACATATTCAAAATGCGGAGTGCCGCCCCGGATTACGGCGCCGAGCGCAATAATCGCATCATAACGCCCGCCAGCCGCGACGCGTTTAACGGCAAGCGGTAGTTCGAATGCGCCCGGGGTTTTGACCAGATGGATATCGCCGCGGTTGGCGCCGTGCCGCAACAAGGTATCCACCGCGCCCGCGACCAATTGCTCGACAATAAAACCGTTGAATCGCGACAGTACGATACAGAACCGGGCGCCGTCGATCGTCAAGGCTCCTTCATAGGTCTTCAATTCGCTCATACGATTTTCTGAGTTTCGGATTCTTTAACCGCGAGTTTCAAATTTGCGGGGCCACACGAAACATACTCGACGATCTCCAGATCGTACCCGGATATTCCGAGATATTTACGCCGCTCGCCGAGCACCCGCATCTTGTGGACACCGAGGTCCGCGAGAATTTGCGCCCCGGTTCCGGTCGTCCGCCAGTCGAACTTGCGGTTCGTGGTTTCGGCAAGGTCGATTCCGTTATCTTCCATTTGATAGCGATGGATTCGCTCGACCAATGACTTGCTATCGTCTTCCTGCCGGATCACCACCAGCACCCCGCGTCCTTCGCTGGCGATCCGCTGCATCGCATGGCGCAATGGAAACCCGCAGTCGCTGCGTTTCGATGCGAACAGGTCGCATAAGAGATTGCGCGCGTGCACCCGGACCAGCACCGGGCTGCCGCCCGCGATATCCCCCATGGTCAGCGCCAGGTGCAGTTTGTTATCGATCTTGTCCTGGTAGGCGTGCAATCTGAATTCCCCGTATTCGGTCGGAAACAGGCATTCGCTGAGGCGCTCGATCGTCTTTTCGTTTTTGATACGGTAATTGATCAAATCCGTAATGGTGCCAATTTTGAAGTGATGTTCTCTGGCGAATCGTTCCAGATCGGGACGCCGCGCCATCGAACCGTCGTCGTTCAGAATTTCAACGATCACGGCGGCGCTCTCCAGCCCCGCGAGGCGCGCCAGATCACACCCGGCTTCGGTATGCCCAGCCCGATTCAGCACGCCGCCGGGTTGCGCCATCAACGGGAAGATATGTCCCGGCTGGATCAGACCGTCGGGCTGAGCATCGGGAGCGACCGCCGACTGAATGGTCCGGGCCCGGTCCGCGGCCGAAATTCCGGTGGTCACGCCGTTGGCGGCATCGATCGAGACCGTGAAATTGGTCGAGTGCGGCGTCTTGTTCTCGTTGACCATCAGCGGCAGCCGCAATTGCTGGCAGCGTTCGCGGGTCAAGGTCAGGCAAATCAATCCGCGCCCGTAGCGGGCCATGAAGTTGATATCGGAGGGTTGCACCCGTTCGGCGGCCAGGACCAGGTCTCCTTCGTTTTCCCGATCCTCGTCATCCATGATGATGACCATTTTGCCGTGACGGATTTCTTCTATAATTTCTTCGGTGGTGTTCATCGCCTGTTTACCGGTCTGCGCGGTAGTGTACTCTAAAAGAAACCGGCTTTTTCGAGAGTCTCCAGATCGATCCGATCGGAATCTTTGTCCCGTCCGGCCAGCAAACGTTCCAGATAGCGCGCGAGTAGATCGACCTCCAGATTAACCTTCTGGCCAACCGCCGCGTCGCCCAGATTCGTTGCCGACAAAGTGTGCGGAACGAGGTTCACCCGGAAACCACCCTCGTCGGCCTCGTTGACCGTCAAACTGATGCCGTCGATACAGATCGATCCCTTCGCCGCGACATAGCGGGCGAGATTCCGCGGCATTCCGATCCAGAATCGCACCGAGCGGCCATCGCCATGTTTTTCGCGAATTATACCGATACCGTCGACGTGCCCGCTTACGATGTGGCCGCCCATCCGGGTGGAAGGCTTTAAGGCCAGTTCCAGATTGACCGGCGTCCCGGTGCGGAATTCCGGCAATGTGGTGCAAGAAAGTGTTTCGTTCGAGACATCGGCCGCGAATGAATTTCCGGCAATTTGCACTGCGGTCAGGCACACGCCGTTGATCGCGATACTGTCACCGACCGCGATATCCGCGATTGACAAACTGCCGATGTCGACCACGATCCGGGCATCCGGACCCTGCCGCTCGATCTTCGCGATTTTCCCGATGGATTGAACGATTCCCGTGAACATACAATTGATAACGATTTTAAGGATTCCGCCAGGCCGGAGCCGAGCGCCGATTACTTACGACCGTTCCGCGAGTACTGAATTTTCGATCCGGTAGCGGAGCCGCAAATCCGCTCCCACCGCCCGGACATCCAGTAGTTTCAATCGATAACGCTCCGCCATGTCTTCGAAACCGGGCAAGTTCACCAGTGCACGCGCGGTATTCCCAAGTATAGAAGGCGACTGATAGACCACCCATTCGTCGACCAGGCCTTCGGCAAGCAGTGCGCCGTTCAACGTCGGACCGGCCTCGACCATCAACTGATTGACACCGATCCCGCCAAGGTATTCCATTACCTCACCTAAATTCAGCTGGCCGCAACGATTTCCCGCAATATTTGCCACACGAAAACCGGCAAACTCGAGCGCTGTGATCTTATTCCGTTCGGAACAGAGGGTCAAAACCAGCGGAGCCGGATTTTCACTCGCAATCCGTGCATTCAACGGCATTCGCAACCGCGAGTCCAGAATAACCCGGAGCGGCTGGACCACCTGCTCCGGGGGAAGTCCGGTGCGGGCATTCAACAAGGGATCGTCGGCAAGCACGGTTCCTATCCCGGTCAGTACCGCCGAACTTCGCGCCCGCATCCAGTGGACATCGAGGCGCGCGCTTTCACCGGTAATCCAGCGGCTTTCACCGGAGGCCAGAGCGGTCCGGCCGTCCACGCTCATCGCCAGCTTGCTCACCACATAGGGTCTGCCGGTCCGCATCCGCCGGCAAAAACCGCGGTTCAACTCCCTGGCCGCTAGTTCCAGCACCCCGAACCGGGTTTCAATTCCCGCGTCGGTGAGCGCTTTGAACCCTTGTCCCGCGACGCGCGGATTCGGATCTTCCATCGCTGCGACCACCCGTTTCACGCCAGACTCTATCAGTTTTTCGGTACACGGCGGAGTTTTGCCGTAATGACAGCAGGGTTCGAGCGTGACATAAACGGTTGCGCCCCGAGCTGCTTCGCCGGCGATTTGCAGCGCCTCGACCTCGGCATGCGCCCCGCCGGCGCGATGATGCCAGCCTTTCCCGACAATCTGGTCCCGGTTGACGACAACCGATCCCACGCACGGATTCGGGTCGGCCGTGAGCAGTCCGTTCCGGGCCAACTGCAAAGCGCGAACCATATAACGATCATCAATCAACGACAATCTGGAAGTCATGGGCGTCCGCTAGGTTCCGCAAAAACGACAAGCAATGGACGGGCGGTCTCATCGTGAACCGGTTTCGCGGGATTCTTCCTCGAGACTTTCGATTACTCTTCGAAATTCGTTAACGTCCTGAAAACTCCGGTACACCGATGCAAAACGGACATAGGCGACATGATCCAGGGTTTGGAGTTCTTCCATCACCGCTTCCCCGATCAGGCGCGAGTGCGTTTCCCGGTGTCCCGTTCTTTGCAGCTTTTTTTTGACCCGATTCACCGCCGCTTCGATGGCGTCGCTCGCAACCGGCCGCTTTTCGAGCGCCTTAAGCATACCCGCGCGGAGCTTTTCTTCCGAAAAAACTTCGCGAGTGCCATCGGACTTGATGATCCGGGGCAGGTTGAGCTCGGCTATTTCAAACGTAGTAAATCGTTCCTTACATTCCAGACATTCCCGCCGGCGACGAACCTGGTCGCCATCCCCGGACAAACGGGAATCAATGACACGGGTATCCAGCGCTGAACAATAGGGGCAGTGCATAACCGGGAATGCAAAAGCAAAGCAATAATATAGGGCTCCATTGTACAATAGTTTCGATTGCGAAAGCGCAGCATTGCGGGCCGCGCGCGGATGTCCGGGAAAAGCGCCGCCGGATGCTATCGGCTGAACCGGAAAAGGCTCAAATTTGCGCGGCCTACACATGGGAAAGTTGGTCCGTAATTAGCCCCGATTCCACCGTTCCTGGGCAATCCAAACCCAAATTTCCGTCGATAAATCGGGCTATGGGTATTTTGAATGCGTACCTGGCCAGGCATGTCTTTACTTTGCCATCGACTCAAAATGGTTGAAATGCACCGGCGTGCTGGTGAATTTAACCCTCCGGCCTGTAGGTGATTCGCGGGCGATTCATTTTCAAATCGCCGTATTTAATGGTGTTCGATCCAGAAGCTGGCGGTGGCACGGAAATCGCCAGCGCTGGTTGATCGAATGCTCAACCAGCGAACACCTATGACAGCGCAGATAATCGAACCAAAAACCGGTTTTGCCGGCCTTAAAGAAAACTGGCGCGGCGAAATCATATCGGGCTTTTTGATTTTCCTGATCGCACTTCCCTTGAGTCTCGGCATAGCGCTCGGAATGGGCGTTCCGCCGGTGGCCGGACTGTTTTCGGCGATGATTGGAGGCATTATCGTCTCCCGGATCAGCCGTTCCACCGTACCCATCGTAGGACCTCCGGCGGGACTTATTGTGGTTGTTCTGGCGGCGGTGCAATCGCTGGGGGAAGGAAATTCGATGGCCGGATACCGCTATACCCTGGCGGCGATCGTGGTCGCCGCAGTGATCCAGATCCTGCTGGGCCTTTTCAAAGCCGGCCGGCTCACGGCGTATTTCCCGAGCTCTGTGGTCCACGGCATGCTGGCCTCCATCGGCATCATTATCATCATCAAACAGATTCATACCATGTTCGGGGCCAAACCCGAATCGGCATCGGTGTTGGGAGTCGCCGCGCAAATTCCGCACACGATTCTTCATCCTCATCCGGAAATCGTGCTCATCGGATTGTCCGGGCTGATCATCATGATCCTCTGGAATTCGATCAAAAATCCTTACATCAAGATGATTCCGGCGCCGTTGCTGGTCGTTCTAATCGGAGTGGGTCTCGGTTATCTGTTTGACCTGAGTCATGAACATGTGATTCGGGTGATCGAAGATGAACATCTCCTGGAGCAGTTCCGGATTGGGCCCGAATTCCTGGTCACGGTTCCGGCCAATTTAGTCGACGGCATAACGTTTCCGGATTTTTCCAAGGTGCTCACCGGGGCATTTTGGGGTGCTGTGATCAGTATCTGTCTAGTAGGAAGCCTGGAAAGCATACTCAGCCAGGTGGCCATCGATAAGCTCGACCCGTACAAGAGACAATCGGAATTGAACCGTGGACAAACCGCCATCGGTGTGGGCAATCTAATTTCGGGTTTGATTGGCGGTATGCCGATGATTTATGAAATTGTCCGCAGCTCCGCAAACATCAACAACGGCGCGAAAACCAACTGGTCCAATTTTTTCCATGGCGTTTTTATGCTCGGCTTCGTCGGCTTCTTTCCGTATTTAATCCACCGCATCCCGCTGGCTTCGCTGGCCGCACTTCTCGTGTATACGGGATACCGCCTGGCTTCGCCGAAGGAATTCGCGAAGACACTGACCATCGGCAAGGAGCAGCTCGCGTTATTCCTGATTACGATTTTCGGGGTGCTCGCCACTGACTTACTAAAAGGAGTAGCCATCGGCATTGCAGCGAAACTGATCTTCCATCTCCTGCGCGGCGTCAGCCTGAAGAACTTGCTGAAGATATTCTATGAGATCAAACCGAGCGGGACAAATGCCTTTCATGTGAAGATAAGCGGCGCGGCGGTTTTCTCCAACTTCATTTCCCTCAAGATTGCGTTGAGTGAACTCCCGCCGCAAAAGAAAGTGGTCTTCGACTTTTCGGAATCCGAATTTGTCGATCACACGGTGATGGAGTCCATCGACGACTTCTGTAGAATCTATGAGGAGGCGGGCGGCAGTTGCGAAGTTCACGGCTTCGACCAGCACGAACCCTATGGCAAGCATCCTCTGGCGGCTCGTAAACGCATGCTCAATGGGCAAAGCGCGGCGGCACACAAACCCGCCAATCGCGACATTTAGCCCGGAAAATAATTATTGGGTCCGTTACTTCACCGCTTCTGAGCTCTTAAATGCCATGGAAGCTTTGATCAAATCAAAGCTTCCGGCGGTGCAGGGATGGACTGCCAAAATCAAACGGTGTGACCTTTTGATTTTGTGGAGCATCATCAAATCGCCTTTGGGGGCTGCCGGCCGCTGAGAAATCCAGGATTGTTTTGATTCAGCGTTTCTCTACATTGGCTCCCGCTCCATACAGGGATATGTGATCTTTATCAGGATCGATGGCGATCCTTTCGGTCAATCCCCGCACACCTCTTCGTCGACGATTTTGACGAATTCCTGCACGGCCGGATGTGAGTGTCAAGTCAGCGATCCGTTACGCAAGATTTTGATCAATCGGGTGTTGTTTTCGGTAACTTGTATCAACACTTATGATTTTTTTTCGCAATCATGAAATAATAACGGGCTAAAAAATCCAGGTACTTTATTTAGCAGGCAACATGGCGCAATACGTTTACACGATGAACCGGGTCGGAAAAATCGTTCCACCCAAACGCGAGATCCTTCGCGATATCTCCCTTTCCTTTTTTCCCGGCGCAAAAATCGGCGTGCTCGGGCTGAACGGGTCCGGCAAATCAACGCTGCTCAGAATCATGGCCGGAGTCGACCGCGATTATAACGGCGAAGCCCGGCCCCAGCCCGGAATCCAGATCGGGTTTTTGCCGCAGGAACCCCAGCTGGATCCGGCCAGGGACGTCCGCGGCAATGTCGAGGATGGGGTCGGCCAAGTGAAACAGCTGCTCGACAAGTTCAACGAAATCAGCATGAAATTCGCCGAGCCGATGAGCGATGGTGAAATGGGCGCGCTGCTCGATGAACAGGGCCGTTTGCAGGATGCAATCGATGCGAGCGGCGGCTGGGAACTCGAACGGAAGCTCGAAATTGCGGCCGATGCGCTGCGTCTTCCAGACTGGAACCTCGAGGTGACCAAACTTTCCGGCGGCGAACGGCGCCGTGTCGCGCTGTGCCGCCTGCTGCTCGCGGGACCGGACATGCTGCTGCTCGATGAGCCGACCAATCATCTCGATGCCGAATCGGTCGCTTGGCTGGAACGCTACCTGGCCGAATATAAAGGCACGGTGATCGCGGTCACGCACGACCGGTATTTCCTCGACAACGTCGCGGGCTGGATCCTGGAGCTCGACCGCGGCCACGGGATTCCGTGGCAGGGCAATTATTCGAGCTGGCTGGAACAGAAAGAAAAGCGCCTCGAAATCGAAGAAAAACAGGCCAGCGCGCGCACCCGCGCCATGCAGGCGGAACTCGAGTGGATACGCACCAATCCGAAGGGACGCCACGCCAAAGGCAAGGCGCGTCTTGCGAAATTCGCGGAACTCGCGTCGCAGGAAGTTCAGAAGCGCAACGAAACCCGCGAAATCTATATTCCGCCCGGCCCAAGGCTCGGGGACGTGGTGGTCGAAGCGGAGCAACTGAATAAAGGCTTCGGCGACCGGTTGCTGATCGACAAGCTGAGCTTTCGGCTTCCTCCGGGCGGAATCGTCGGGATCATCGGCCCGAACGGCGCCGGCAAAACCACGCTGTTCCGGATGATCGCGGGAACCGAAACTCCGGACTCCGGCTCCCTGAAGCTTGGCGAAACGGTCAAGCTTGCGCATGTCGACCAGAGCCGCGACGCGCTCGATCCGAACAAAACCGTGTGGGAAGAAATTTCGGATGGCCTCGATAACGTCACCGTCGGTAATTATCAGACGCCATCACGAGCCTATGTCGGGCGTTTTAACTTTAAAGGCTCGGACCAGCAAAAAAGAATCGGCGAACTTTCGGGCGGCGAACGCAACCGGATTCATCTCGCCAAGCTGATCAAAACCGGCGGCAATCTGCTGCTGCTCGATGAGCCGACCAATGATCTCGATGTCGAGACGCTCCGGGCGCTCGAAGATGCGTTGCTCAATTTTCCGGGGTGCGCGGTGGTAATCTCGCACGACCGCTGGTTTCTGGATCGGATCGCGACCCACATGCTCGCGTTCGAGGGAGACAGCAAAGTCACCTGGTTCGAAGGAAATTATGCCGATTACGAAGCCGACCGGCACAAGAGGCTCGGCGACGAAGCCGACAATCCGCACCGGATCAAATTCAGAAAACTCGCATGAGCGAAGCCGAACGGCTGATCGAGGCCGCGTCGTCGCTGCTCGAACGCATCGAAAAACTATTACCGCCGCAGGAACAGGAGCCGGACTGGAAGGCCGCGACAGCATTTCGCTGGGGCCGCGCCTGTGGCCGGAACCGTCTGGCGCCGATTGTAAGGCCGAATACGCTGCGGCTCGCCGACATCCGCTGCGTCGATCGCCAGAAAAACGAAATCGATCGCAATACGCGGCAATTTCTGCGTGGACTGCCGGCCAACAATACCCTGCTCTGGGGCTCGCGCGGGACCGGTAAATCCTCGCTGGTCAAGGCGCTGCTGAACCAGTACGCGGCCGAAGGGTTGCGCCAGATTCAGGTCAACAAGGAACAACTCGCGGATCTTCCCGAAATTATTGAAGCAATCAACAACCGGCCAGAAAAATTCATCCTGTTTTGCGATGATCTATCGTTTGCGGCCGAAGAACCAGGATACAAGGCTCTGAAGGCCGCGCTCGAAGGTTCCCTGTACGGTTTACCGGATCATGTGTTGATCTATGCAACCTCGAACCGCCGGCACCTTTTGCCGGAATTCAGTCGGGAAAATCTCGAAACCCGCCATTCAAACGGCGAAATCCATCCTGGCGAATCGGTCGAGGAAAAAATTTCGCTCTCCGACCGCTTCGGCCTATGGCTGGGGTTTCATCCCTTCGATCAGGAACAATACCTCGAAGTCGTGCGCTATTGGCTAAGTCTAATGGGAACCCCGCTGGACCCCTGGGACGTGATCCGCGCGGAAACCTTGCGCTGGGCATTGAACCGCGGTTCGCGCAGCGGGCGCACCGCGTGGCAATATGCGAAAGACCGAGCCGGCCGTTGCGGTATAGAACGCGCTGATTAACTAAGGAAACGCTGAATAAATCCATCCTGGATTTCTCAGCGGTCGGCAACCCTGCCAATGTGATTTGGAGTTGCCTCACAAAATCAGACGCTTACAGCGTCCGAATTTGGCAGCGCATCCCGGCGCCACGGGAAGTTCTGATTCAATACGACTTTCCTAAGTACGCGCTTCGGCCTGGCCGGCAATAATTTCCGTAAAATACCTCGATACCTTGATGGACTCCGACCAATGGTTTTCCGGAAGTCCCGCCTTGCGCTTCAATTGATTCAGAAACATCTGCGGTTCGGGAAAAGATTCCCAGACCGAAGGAAGAAAGGTTCCGCGAAGATTCTGGTCTTCCATGATCAATCCGTCGATTCCCGGCCGTAATTGGTTGACGAGTTCGGATTCGGAACTGAAGTTCAAGGGTTCCGGTTCGCTCAGAATCGAGATGTGCATATCCAGCGCATGAAATTCCGTGGCGCTGACTTTCACGAATCGCGGGTCGGAGAAAGCGGCTGCATACGCGTTGCGTACGATATCGATCACCAGCGGCCGCGTTGCGCGCAGTGAACCGATGCAGCCGCGCAGATCGCCGTTCTTCAATAACGTGACAAAGGATGCGCGGTGTACCTTCAGCGCGGGATCTAAGTGGGTGGTGTTGATCTGGATGACCTGCCCGGTTTTGATTCCATGCCGAATCGACTTCAAACCCAGGTCGAGCAGTTCCGAGCGGAATGCCTGAAATTCCGGGTTCATTGGATTTAATGGATCAGGTAGGCGCCGTATCCGACCACGCGGTCACGGGATCCCGCGGTGTCGCCGGAATTGCGAAGGTCCAGGGTATTGACCGCGAGTCCCCGGTTGCCGGCGCTGTAAAGCAGTCCGCAGACCGGTACCCGGCCGCAGGCGGATTCATAGTCCAGTTTTCGCCAATCCAGCGTTTCGATTGCCCGGGAAGTCGCGGAGTCCAATTTCCGGGCGGTCGTATAATCATGATAATGGCTCAAGTCCGAGCTGATCACGAGCAGAGTTTCCGGTCCACCCCAAAGTCGGTCGAGAAATTCACCTACCTGATGCGCCGGAGCGTTGCCGGTGACGACCGGTATCAGTTTGAAGGCGCCAAGCAGGCGCTGCAGGAACGGTAGATGGACTTCAAGACTGTGCTCGAGCGCATGCGCGTTGTCGACGACCCGCACGGCAGGCAAATCCCTGACCGCGTTCTGCGCGTCGATGTCGATCGGGATGTCCCCTAACGGAGTCGAATAGAATCCGGCGTTGCTGAGTGCGAGACCGTCAAAACCGACACGGTGCGAGGGGCCTGCGAGAACAACCCGTTCGACCGGACTTTTGAGGTTCTTGAGGCTCGCGTAGGCGCTTGCCGCCACCGGGCCGGAGTAGATATATCCCGCATGCGGCGCGATCAGCGCTTTTGGCGCGGCGGAAAATCGTTTAGCCGAAGCCAGAAAGCGATCAATCATCTGTCGAAGTTCGAGCGGATCGTTCGGGTAAAAGGTGCCGGCTACGGCAGGAAGCCTGACGGTTGCTGGAATCATGGTTGACGCGCCTCCTTCTCCGCAGAGCCTATCTTATCGAGGTCGTACAAAACCACCCTGGACCCACGGCTGCGCGGAAGAGAAGAAGTGTGTCGCTACCTCGTGAAAGATTTTGGGACATCCAAGTCACCAAAATCGACTCGCCTACGCGACAACCATTGGGCCCCGGCCGCCCTGCGTCCGCGCCGCTTCGCCACACCATCGCAAGCTCGGCGCAGGCTA
>JBGTCG010000033.1:0-2930 GCA_041748915.1 Methylococcales bacterium | reverse complement strand
CGTAATCCTCACTTCCTCCAACTTCAAGTACTTGCTGACCGTATTCCGGGAAATCCCCAGTTGATTGGCAATCTGTCGTTCCGACAGGCCACTGCCATTGTTATATAACGCTTTGATTTGATGAATCATGAGCCACTCCTTTCCTGGCTCAGTTTAAATGGCCATTAACAAGCGCCGAACCGAACCTGTGAACAAAGGTGATCGCTCCTAGCCGACCAGGGTCCGGTGCATCCGGACAACAGGCGTGAAGCGCCTTCTCCACGCTATTCAAAAAAATCTGTTATGCTTGCGGGTCTGGACCGGTCATTTAACACATTCGACTCACTGATAAGCGGTCAACGCGACAAAGACTGCCGAAGCTAAGCACGCGTAAGAGGGAGCGTACCTTGTCCACTTCGATCGATAACGACGGCGCAATGGCGCGTGCGGCGGCATCGCTTCAGAGACTGGAGAAATTAGGCCAGCTGCTGGATAGCGCGCTGCCTATCCCCGGGACACGTTTCCGTATTGGGCTGGACGGGATCCTGGGATTCATTCCGGGGATAGGCGATGCCGCGGGCGCAGCGATGTCCGCATATCTGATTTTCGAGGCTGCACGACTGGGGCTGCCCGTCACGACGCTGCTCCGCATGACGGGCAACGTCGCGATTGAAACGGTGATCGGCGCGGTCCCAATTGTGGGCGACCTCTTCGACATTGCCTGGAAGGCTAATCTCAAAAACGTCGCATTAGCGCGCGGCCATGTGGCGAATGCCGGCCTTCCCGGTCGATCGCCGAGCCAGGTCGGGCGCTTGTTTCTCGTGCCCGTTATGCTGGCCGTGCTTGTTTTCCTCGTGCTTTCGATCGCCGTTGTGGCCCTGGTGTTCCGGTTCGTTTTCGGCTGATCGACGACTAAGAATTTGGGTGGACAGACTATTGCGCCCATGCCCGTTTAGGGCGATGGTGGCGCCAAGCCAGAGGTGCACGTCCCGCTCAAATCCTCAATGTAGGTTTGGATCTTTTTAGCGCGATTTTTCGGATGGGGATGGGTGCTCGCGAACTCGGGAAGAGGTGAGCCGCCCCCTGCTTCCGCGAGGATCCGCATGACATCGACGAGTGCGGCGGGGCGATATCCCGCCTGGTTCATCAGACATAGGCCGAGCTTGTCAGCCTCAATTTCGTCTTCACGCCCGTATTTCATATGGATCAGGCCACCGACCAGTTGCGCGACCTGCGCCATCTCGTAGGAACCCGAACCCATCACGACGGCACCGGTGAGCCCCTGGGTAAGCTTCTCCTTGGCGAGGCGCTCGGCAGAGTGCCTCGCGATCACGTGCCCGACCTCATGGCTCAGGACCGCAGCTAGTTGCTCTTCGGTCTTGAGCCGCTCCAAGAGCGCGACGGTGATGAAGATCTGCCCGCCCGGGAGCGCGAACGCGTTCACCGTCTGATCATCGGCAAGGACGCGAAAAACAAACGGGTAGCCGCTCTGGGCGGCGATGCTCTGCGCGACGATCTTCTCTCCAGCGGCCTTAACGGTCTGCCGCAAGCGCTCGTCCCGGTCGATGCCACCGAAGCGGCGCGCCATCTCGGGGGCGACCTGCACGCCCAGTGCGACTTCTTGCTCGGATGTCAACCCCACGTGCTGCTTTTCGCCCGTGATGGGATTGACAGTGCGCTCTGTGCAGTACGAAAACACCGAGAGTGCGGCTACGATGAGCATCATGATGAGCCGCACTACCCGCATGCTGTCGTTGTCCGATCAGTGCGGCACGCGCGTGAAACGGTCCCGCTCGAGTGCCTCATAGACGCCACCCGCGACGGCACCGAACACGAGGTGACTCACCCCCATGATCCACCCGCGCATGGTTGACAACCACGGAAGCCATGCGGCGATGCCGTAGTAACTAATGCTGTAAAGCGCCAGACCAAAGAGCGCCCCGCCCAGGATCCCGATCCAGATCCCCCAGCGATACAGGCAGAAAGCGATGACGCACGTGAAGAAGATTGACACCGACATATGGATCAGAAACCCCGCGAGATAGGTCCCTGACGCAATGCCTTCTGCAGGAGGCAAAACCGACTTGCCCATTACCAGCGCGGCCGAGAGTTGTAGCGGAACATTGGCGTTGCCGAGATAGTGGCTCGCCAGCCACATGTTAATCACTAGATACACCATCCCCGCGATGACTCCGGCAATGATCGCCGCTCGCCAGTCCATCATTTGACGCAGCACGGCTTTTCGGGTGCTTTTCATATCGCTGCCGGCGAGGCCGACGTCGTCCCCGATGAGACCGGGCACCCGCGCAGATCGTGGAGTGCGTGCAGGGGGCCAACCGCGGGCGCGCGAACGGGGCACAGGCGCGGCCGATCCATTGCCTGCTACGTGTGCACCATTGGCTATCCGTTATAGGTAGCTATTCTGGCTTCGAGTAGTCTCGCGGCACCGCCGGGTCTTCCTCCTTCGCACGCTCTTTGCCAGCCTTTTCAGCTTCTTCAAGCTCGCGCTCCTCTTCTGGAGAGATTTTCGCTGTTGTCTCTGCTTCTTTTTTGACTTTGCCTGATTCTACGAAGGCCTTAGTGGCCTCGTCATAGCGACGAGCAGATTCCCGATCGCCCTCACCCTGCAACTTGTCTTTGGTACCCATTGAACGTGTCTCCTCGGTAACTTCATAAACCCCTGGCATGTCCCTCGCGTCACCCTTTTCGGCTCAGCTTCTTTTGAGCCTTTCCAAGCAGCTCTTTCGTGATAGATTGAACAAGCTTTTAGGGCCCGGGAGCCCATTACGCCAGAATCGCGCGATACCTGCTACAGCATATCCTCGCGCGCTTGTTCGGCGCGCGCCGCGCCAATGGCGGTTTTCACGTCTTTTTCTTCTTCGGGAGGCGGCAGGACCGCGGGCATTCCGAGCGACTGGATCCACAATTCGCGGCACCAGCCTTTGCTGTGG
>JBGTCG010000032.1:0-21384 GCA_041748915.1 Methylococcales bacterium | reverse complement strand
GTCCCACCCTTTTGCAACAAAAGGCTTTCCAACTCCTCGGCGTCAAACCCGAACGTACCCAGTAACGCTCCCTGGATTGCATGATAACCGTCATATACATCAATAAGTGACTGTTTTCTGATGGTCAAAGTTAGGGTTAACGCGTTGCGCATAGCGCATGTGGAGAGGTTTCAAGACCCGTTGCAATCCTTCGTCCGTATTTGGGACGGCCACGAGATGAACATGGTTGGTCATCAAACAGTAGGTCAAAATGTCAACCCGGTATTTGTCACAATAATCTTTCAACCAATCAAGATAAACCAACCGATCGTTGTCCGTAAAAAAGACGTTCTCTCGCCGGTTTCCCCGCTGCGTGATGTGATGTGGAGTCCCGGCAAAAACGGTTCGGCTTAATCTGGGCATGGGGAGAGTATAATGGGATGGAAGAACAAAGGGAAGCGTCCCCATTTATCCTCCTTTTAACCTAAGTCAGTTGCTCCGGCCGCACAAAGAAGCGGCTTTGCGCCTATCAAGGACTGCCGTAACTGCTGTAGTAGCGTTTGATCGCGGTGAGTTCTTCTGAAAATTGATTCTCGTGGCTTAGGTATTCGATGATATCCGCGAGTTTGACGATCGAAAATACGGGGATGTTATAATTGGTGGTGATTTCGGCGAGCGCGGAAACCGGTTTTTGCCCCCGCTCCTGGCGGTCGAGCGCGATCAGAACGCCGCACGGACTGGCGCCGGCGTTACGGATAATTTCAACCGATTCGCGAATCGACGTTCCGGCGGTTATCACGTCGTCCACGATCAGCACGGAACCGTTCAGCGGAGCCCCGATCAGATTGCCGCCTTCGCCGTGATTCTTGGCCTCTTTTCGATTAAAAGCAAACGGCAGGTCGACTCCAAACTCCTCGGCCAGCGCGATCGCGGTCGCGCAAATCAGCGGGATACCTTTGTAGGCGGGTCCATACAGGACATTGGTGATAATCCCCGCGTGCCGTAACGCCTTCGCATAGAACCGTCCGAGCCGGGACAACTGCTCCCCGGAATGGAACAGTCCGGTGTTAAAAAAATAAGGACTGAGGCGGCCCGATTTCAATCGAAACTCGCCGAATCGCAAAACTCCGGACCGGATCGAATATTCGATGAATTCTCGTTGATAATCCTGTAAATCCGACATGGGATGGAACTGACTCCGCGAATAGTAATTCAAAATAACCGTATATCCTGACCTTAGCATGGTCCGCGGGAGGATGGGCGAATACCAAGGCCTATTCCGGATTGTCCCGACTGCAAAGATTGACCGCAGTTCGATGTACAATACCAAAATCGAGCCGACTCGAACAGGCAGATTCCGCAATCCGGTCGTTACCGGTCGGCCGGCGCTCGTTCGGCGGCCGTCGATCTTTCATCGTCAAACTGAACGGGACCCAAGTAAGGTTCCGCATAGTTATCGTTCAACCCGATCCGGTCGGCCAGGGCGTCCCTGACAAACCCAAAGCCGATCCTTTCCTGTTCGAGGCGCAAATTATTGCGAATCCGGTTATCCCTGAGGTCGTCGAACAACGCCCGTTCAGCCTCGGTGAGACTTGGCAGGTCATGCACGACCTGATCAGGTTCGCTGCCCCACAGGGCTTCGTGAGACATCAACGTAGGCTGGTCCATCAGGAATGAGGCGGCATGCGCAAACCGGCGCCGCAATTGATCGAGAATGGCAAAGCCGTGGGTATCGATATCACCCCAGTAATGAATGGAACAATTCGACAACCATTCGGCATTTGCCAGCGCGTCCCAACCGTAGCCGGCGCCGAAAATCACGATGGAATCCGGAACTGGTGGAAAGGCCAGGAAGTTGGTCTCGTTCTCGGTGATGAATGCGCGCCGAACCGGCGCATCCAGCTTGGCGAAACTGCCGGCATCCAGTGTCAAGTCTGGAAGTGCCGTGCCAGGAACCAGAGCAAGTCCTTCGTCGAGCACGCGCAAGCGGATACGAGTCGGTTTGCCGAGAAATCCATAGCGTCGGGCGAATTGACTTGCCCCTGGGAGATTATCGGCGACCACATTCGCTGGCAGGGCCAGGTCGAACAATTCGGAGAGCACGCCACGATGCGCCTCGATGAACTTGCTGTGGATCCCGGGAATGTCGACCTGACGCAGGTAGATGCCGGGACGGGGATGCTCCCGCATCCATGCGACAATATCCAGTAGACGGGACCATCGTTCGGCCAACTCAACGACTTGCAAGGGCCGCTTGGCAAGCCACGGCACGAGCGTTGGGATTTTCGCGTGCGTCAACGCCAGAAGGCTATCGAAGCTTGCGGCGTCGGCACGTTTGCCGATCAGGGCGAGCGCGTCGTCCAGGGTGTCGACCCAAAGCGACTGGGGCAGCCGTTGCGATCCGTAGACCCGATGATTGACTTCGCGCCATTCGATACGGATACGCGGGATCGCAACGAGATCGGCGATCCAGCCCCGTACGGCTTCGAAGCAGCCAACCAGCTCCGATGAGCTTGGTCCCTTCAGCGTCAATCGCTGAGGGAATCGTGTCTCGCCGGTGACCAGCGGGCGCAGCAGCTCCCCCCGTTCCCAAAGCCGGGCAAGCTGTGCCTTCAGATCACTTGCCGTGGTCCAACTCATGCCGACAGCTCTTTCTTCAGTGCCCCGGACGTACGATTGGCGCGGTACTCCTCGATGGAAAGATTGCGTAGTTTCGAGTCACGCCCTTCCTCATTGTGAACGAAGCCCACACTGGCGACGAATGGCTCAATGATGTGGATCTTCTGTAGCGGCGTCACGATCAGTAGCTGCAGATTGAGTTGCCGGAACAATTTCAGTCCGTACTGGGCCGACTCATCCGAGCCCCGGCCAAAAGCCTCATCGATCACCACGAAACGGAAAGAGCGCGACTTGACCTCACCCCATTTCAAACCGAATTGATAGGCAAGGCTGGCCGCCAGCACGGTATAGGCCAGCTTTTCCTTCTGCCCGCCGGACTTGCCGCCGGAATCGGAGTAGTGCTCGAACTCGCTGTCGTCCTCGCGCCAGCGTTCGGAAGCCGCAAACAGGAACCAGTTGCGCACGTCGCTGACCTTGGCGGTCCAGCGCCGGTCCTGCTCGGCGAGTCCCTCCCGGCCGCGGAAGCGGTCGATGATGGACTTGACCTGCAGGAACTTGGCTTCCGAATACTGGGCATCGTCCGAACCTGTGAGCGCCCCCTCGGTGCAGGCTCGCAACTCGGCCTGAAAGTCACGGATATCTGCGTCCGGGCTGGGTTGCGATTCCAGCACGATGTAACGGCCGGGATTGTAGTCGATCTGCGTGAGCGATTCGTTGATGCGTGCAATGCGCTCCTTGATGGTCTCGCGCTCGCGGGCGAGCTGGGCGTTGAAGTTGGCGATTTCGTTGATCGTATTGACGTTCAACAACTCCTTGAAGCGGGCTTCGAACCGCGGCAGATCGTCCCGGTTCAACTGATCGAGCAGGTTCTGGTATTCGAAAGCGGCGTCGATGCTCGCGTCGAAATCGGCCGTCTCGAGTTTGAATTCCTGTTTGAAGGCCGACATGGCCTTGATGATCTTTTCGCCGAGCCGCTCAATTTTTTTTTGTTCGGCATCGATGCGATCCTGCAGCCATTTGCGTACATCCTGCTCACGGTTATCGCAAGACTCCACGGACAGCTGATGATCGCCCAGCGCTTCAGCGCGCATGGCCTCGAGCCTGGCAGCCAATGACGGATCGGACGGCGCCTCGTCCAGGCGTGCCAAAACGTCCTGCCGCAGGGTCTCGGCATCACTTCGCCGTTGCTCCACTTTCGCGCGTTTGTCCCGTGCGGTTTGAAGCTCGCGCCCAATATCGCCAAGGACCCTGTTTGCTTCCCGCAATTGATCGTTGAGCTGCTTCAGCACATCGGATGCCGATTCCAGGTCCCTGCGCTCATCTTCGAGTTGAGCGACCTCGGTGGCCACCGACGCCCAATCCAACTCATCGAAATCTGCGAATTCTTCCAGCAGTAACAGTGCATCGAGACGCCCCTTCAGTGCACTGCGTTCAGCCTGTACTTTGCCGATGAGGCCGCCGATCCCGCCCAGTTGCGATTCGAGGCCGCGGCATTTTTCTTCCAGCGCGGCGATTTTGGCTGCATTGGTCCACCCGAGCACATAGCGGCTGCGATCGTCGATCCGGTGACGATCATCCTTCTCATGTCGGCCGGTCGGATCCTTGATTTGCCCGGCGCGGGTAATGGCCCGCGCCTCACGGCGGAACTGTTCCTGCGTGATGCAACAGGCCACATCGAAGCGATGAATCAATTCGCGATCGAGCCAATCATAGAAGGGCGAGTCCGGTTTGATCGAGAGTTTCCTGACCAGCGAATCCCGATGTAATTCGGGCAAATCCATCGACTTGTGCGCGCGAACCCGAAAATATACGAGCCGACCGCGTAGATGGCTGCGGTCCACCCATTCGGCCACCTCTTTATAATAGGCATCGGGTACCAGCAGCGACAGGCCGAAACTGCGCAACAGACGCTCGGCCGCTCCTTCCCATGCGCGATCCTCGTCACGGACCTGAATCAGTTCGCCGGCAAAAGGCATTTCTTCCTCGGCGATACCCAGGCCGGTGCAGAGTGTTTTCCGGATCTGGACCTGCGCCTCGTCAATATTGCTGCGGCGACGCTTCAGACTGGCGATCTCGTCGGAGATTGTCTGATGCTCTTCGCGGCCTTTGCGAAACGCGAAGTCGTGTTCGCGCTCCTGGTTCTCCAGCGTGGTCGATCGGTCCTTGAGCACTTCGGTAAGATCCGACAAGCGGCTCCGTTGCGCAAGGAATCCGGCGGCGTCCCCGGCCGGCGCTTCGCCGACGGTAAGAATCAGGTCGCGATAGCGATCCGACCAATGCTTGCGCCGGTCGCGCTCCTGTTCCTTCCTTTTGATCTCCGCGGCAAGGCGTTCCAGCCGGTCGCCCCCATTCTCGGCGATTGCGCGCTTGATTTCATCGACGGCCACGCGCTGTTCCTCATGGCGATCATCGAGCCTCTTGACCTGGCTCTCCAGCCGCGTCCACTCCTCGTTCAAATGGGCGAGACGCGTGTCGAGCAGGCCGAGCTTCAGCCTGGCGAAATGGGCGCGCAAGTTCTCACGGCATTGCCTGAGGTCCGAAATCTCGGTAGCCAGATCACTGTGTCGCTGGCAGTCGGCCACCATTGGGCTGAGCAACTCAACCTGGCGTTTGGCCTTGAGCACGGCCTCGTGGGCGCGGCTCAAATCATCGAAATGACTAATCAGCGCGCCGATGCGCGGTGAGACATCGAAGGGTTCCAGCATATGGCCGCGCACAAAATCGGTCAGGTTGCCGACCGATTTCATCGATACGGTCTGATGGAAAAGCTCCAGCGCCTGGTCGTTTTCGATCCCGAAGTGTCGCCGAAACCAAGCCCCGTATTTGGGAAAACTGTCTTCGATCTCCGCGCCAAGGCCGCGTAATCTTTTGCGGAGCGCAGTAATCTCGGCGCCGAAATGGGCAAAGTCGCTGGCGATGGACAGATCACGGTCGGCATTGACGAACAGCCGTGTTGGTTGACCTTGCGTATCCTTCCAGTAAAACACCTGCGCCAGCGTCGCGGTCTGGTCGTAGCCGGCATTGTGGAATACGCCCAGAATTACCGAATAGTTATTATGATCGCGCAAAGAAACTGGCTTGGCTGTCCCCGTGACTTCGTTGCGTTCCGATTTGAAGTGCCCGAGCACATAAGATCGAAGCGTACGTTCCCTGCTGTCGGCGCCGGCGGCCTTGTTATAGGCGATGCGCTGCGCAGGCACCAGCAGCGTCGTGACCGCATCCACCAGGGTCGATTTGCCCGACCCGATATCACCGGTCAGCAGCCCATTTTTGCCGTCGAGGACCAGCGTCCAGACCCGACCGTCGAAGGTACCCCAGTTGAACACCTCCAATCGCTGCAGGCGAAAGCCGGACTGAGCATCGTCGGCGATCAAGTCAAACAGTGACCGCGACTCATTCATCATCTGTCCCACCGGGCTGGCCGGCATTGCCGGAGAACTGGGCCTGATAAACTGCGAGCCTGGAGTCGAAATCGGCCAGCCACTGCGCATCGACAAAGGCTTTCAGAATACGCCGGACCTCGAAGCCGACCGTACCACCCGTTGTCCCACCGGCTGGCTTCAATCGACGCAGAAATCCAAGATCGACAATCTTGTTGATGTGGGTCTCGATCTGGTCGATAAGCTTCGCTTCGTTGCTGGATGCGGGCAGGAACACACGCACCAGTTCGACGATCTCATCGCGCGTGAGCACCAGCCGCGTATCGCCGCCGCCGGCATCCGATTCCGCAAGCTTTTTACGCAAAAGGGCCAGCAGAAGGCTTACCGGAAATGACAAGGGCCGCCGCGCCACCAGCCGGGGTAAGCGAGGCGCGCTTTCATCGTCCGCGGGTTCGGGACGGCTCCGCAGAAAGGCGTAACCCTCGGCTTCGTCGAGTATCAACTCCAGGGCCAGCACAGACACATAGTCACGTACCCGAGCCTGGAGATTGAGCAGAACACCCCACAGGCGCTCGTCGCCCTCGTGGTAGATCACCCCTTTCAGCAGGGTGATGACCAGCGTCGACAAATCGGGTTGATCAGCCGGGCGGGTTGTGCCGAGGGTCGCTTCTTCCATCGTCATCTTACGAATATGACGCGCGGTAGCCGGGCCGCTCGGCGTACCCGGTGCGCGGTAATACCCTCGCCGGCCGTCGCCTCCCAGGCGATTACGTCCTGCGTTGACTCGTCCACTACCGTACGGAACGATTCGCTGCCCAACTGTAGATAAGTCACCAACTCCGCGAGGCCATGCTGAAGCGGATGGGCCGCGGTCAGATCGCAAAGCGTAACCTGCGAGCGATCCTGCAACGCATTCCGGATATGACGGGCTAATTGCGCAGTATCGACGACCACCTGGCTGTAGAGCGATTGCGGATCGATGTCTTCTTCGCCGGCCTGCAACTCGATGTCCGCAATCAGCGGTTTCAGGGCCGGTGTGAACAATGGCCGCTCCATCGGTAACTCCACGGTGGCGGCGGACGCCGCAATGCCGATGATCCCAACGGTCGGCTGGTTTTCCCGCAACGCCAGCGCCTTGGATTCGATGCCGTGGAGGATGTCCATGATGCGGCGGTTCTCAAGCCAGGCCTGGTCATCCAGGAAGCGCCGGAGTTGCTGAGAAAGCTGTGCCACGGTGCGTTGCGTGTGCTCCCCCGCTTCGAGCCAGTCGTAGTGTACGCGCCGCGTCCGCACATCCGGTTTCAGTTCGGCCACCGGCGGCAACGCAAGCACCCTTGCGAGCAGTTCGGTCAATTCTTCCTGCCGGCTGCTGGACATCAGAAAATCCCAGAAGGCCCGGAAGCTCTTTCCCTGGTCGGAGTCGGCGATCGCATCGCGCTCGCCCATGATCTCCTCCAGTAATGTCCCCTTGGCGCCCTGCCATAACGCGATGCGTTCGCGCACGCGCCGATCGAGCAGCCGAAAATTTTGCTCCACCTCGCGAAAATCGGTCAGCAGTTCCCGTGCCAATTGCATGAATTGCTGGAATCGGTCCTTGAGTCCGGTATCGTCCAGCAGCGGTACGTCGCCGGACAACATCCGTGCGACTTCGATATCGATCTCGTCGCGCCGCTTGTGCAACTCGGCAATTCGCTTCGCCGGGTCCGATTCGCTGCCCTCGCTCATCTGCCGGAGCAACTCGAACAAGGTCAATAGCCGTGATTCGGTGCCGACGAAACTGCGTTCGGTCAGCGTGCCGAGCCAGGCGATGGCTTTTTCGGTGGCGGGGGTCAGGTCGAATTGCGGTTCGTCCGTACCCTGGCGGTAGAACTTGCGCAGCCAGCCCTTTCCCGGGCCGGTCCAGTCATTCAAGTAGTCCATTGCACTCTTTGGGAAGATTTCATCGCCCAGGTGCTGGCGCAGCGCGTACAACTCGTCTTCCAGCAACTCGGCCAGGTCGACTGCGGCCATTACGCGCACATTCGGAGTCACGAACACCCGGTCGAGAAAACTTGTGACCAGCGGCGCGTGATCCGAACGCAACAGCCGCCATGCCGGATGGTGGGTTCGCAGAACGTCCAGGGTCGCGTAATCGAGGGTCACTCAGTGCCTCCATTGGGCATCAGCGCGGAAACCGGTCGTCTTGTACCGCCGCAATCACCGGTCTTCAGTATTTCGTTGGTCGTGATAAGTGCGTTCGATTATTGCGGGTAATAGCGAAGCGCGAAACTCCGGACCGGATCGAGTCGATGAATTCTCGTTCATAATCCTGTAATTGCGACATAGGATGGCGTTGACTCCGCGAAAAAAGTAATTCGGAATATCCGGCTGGTCGGACAACGATGGCCACGAATCCCGCCGTTAACATAGCGATGGGAGCATTGCAGAGAACTGAGCGCATTTCGACCAATATCGATTCCAAGCAACAACTGCTTCAATAAAGCCCGTACGATACCAAAATCGAGCCTACCCGAACAGGTGTTTCCGCAACCAGGCCGTTATCTGTCGGTTAACCGGTGTCAATTCCTTTCGATCTTTGCAAAAATCTCATCCCCGGCCAATTGTACGCATTCGTTCACAGATTCTCGATTTTTTTAGGCGCATGGGCAATTTCCTGAATTCAGCCCCCAAAATTGCCCATTCGAAAATTTTGCTCTATTCTGTCACCGAGCCGAATTTACCGGCTGGCGCCAACCGGAAGAACTTGACAGCGGCCGTGACGAAAATGGCGCAGTTAAAGGCCATAATCTCGCAGGAATTGACCTGGACAGCCGGTGGCAGGCACACAGGGGATGAACCCGGGAATAGAGTAAAAATTATCGAACTATTGGGAGCGAAACGGTATGCTAGGACTGACTCTACGAGAAGAATTTCGGGGAAAACGCCTCAAAGGGACGGCCATTGAGCTTTCCAACGACTCGAACACCGGCGCGACCCAGATTGCGGCGAAGGAATTCCTGGAGATCACCTATCCGACCCACGATTTGTTGAAAGGGATCGAAGCCGTTAGTCCGAACCAGGGGCGTCCGGTCGTGGTGATCGGCGAACGGGGCCTCGGTAAGTCACATTTGATGGCCGCGCTTTATCATTCGGTAAACGACACCACCTCCACCAGCGCGTGGCTGAACTCCTGGTCGACCACGCTGAACGATCCGCAGATCGGCAAGATCGCCCTGCGCGACGGGATGCTCGTGATCGGCGAGAGCCTTCATCGACAGCGATACAAGTTCCTCTGGGATCTGTTGTTCGACTGTCATCCATATGGCACCTATATAAAAGGTAAATGGGAAGGCATGGGAGCGTCAATGACGGATATCCCCTCCGACACGCTAATCCTGGATCTGTTGCGACACACTCCGACAATGTTGCTGCTGGACGAGTTCCAGATGTGGTACGACGGCCTGACCAATACCAAGCAATACCCCTGGAAAAACTGGGCTTTCAACTTCATCCAGATATTGTCGGAAATCGCCAAGGAGCGCCCGGATTTGCTCGTGCTCGTGATCTCGGTTCGCAACGGTCGCAGCGATGCCTATCAACAGGTACATCGCGTCAATCCCCTGGCTATCGATTTCATGGCGGGCGGCAATTCCGAGCGAGTTCAGCAGGACCGGCGTCGAATGTTGCTGCACCGGTTGTTTGAGAATCGCCTGCAAATTACAAAGTCTTCAATCAGTCAGCTGATCTTTCCACACGTCACGGAATATTTGCGTTTGCTGGATGTTCCGCCATCGGATTATGAACGCAAACGCCGGGAGTTCCTGGTATCCTGGCCGTTCACTCCGCACCTGCTGCGCCTGCTTGAGGAGCAGGTACTGATCGCCACCGACGCGCAGGAAACCCGCGATCTGATTCGCATCCTGGCCAATCTTTACAAGAGTCGCGGCGACGTTGTGCCGGTGCTTACCGCAGCGGATTTCCGGCTGGACGACGACGCATCGGGCATCGGCGCGCTGCTGGATTCGGTGTCGAATGAACATCACCGCACGCTGCGCGTCAAGGCCCAGCAAAACATCATTTCGGTCACTGAAGCCGTACCCAACCACGCGAGCCTCGCACCGCACCTGCAGGAGATTGTGGGCGCATTGTGGCTTCGCTCGATTGCCATCGGCAACCTTGCCGGCGCCGAGCCGGTGACGTTGCAAGCGGACATCACTCGCGATAAAGCCATTGACGACAATGCATTCCAAGTGGAGCTGGCGACAGTGATCGAGAACAGCTTCAACATCCACCAGGACGGCCCCCGGCTGGTTTTCCGCGAGGAAGAGAACCCGCAGGCCAAGCTCATGGCCTACGCGCGCAATGACAAGCTGTTCTGCGATGGCTCGGACTTGGCACAACTTGCGAAGGAGATTCGCTACGTGATCGGTGGCGCCGAGGAGGTGGCGAAGACCTTCCGCGTGATCGCGCTGCAGAAGTCCTGGCAAACAGACCCCTGGTCTGCGCTGGACGTGTCCGAACAGCCCGAGCGCTGGGATGACCGCCTGCCGATCCTCGTGCTGCCGGAGGAGCCTGACAACATTGACCAGCGTCTTGGCCGCTGGCTTAAAGACCACCTGCAGAAGCGCCGCAATACAATCCGCTTTTTGCTGCCGCGTTCCGGATCAATGAATGCGTTTCAGGATCGCGACCTGCTGATCCTCGCTCGTGCGGAGATGAAGGCACAGGAATGGAGCGGCCAGAGTCCCGAGTACAAGAAACTGCACACTAAATTCCAGGGCGAGTTGCGCGACATCCTGAAAAAGCGTTTCGACCGCTTTGCGGTACTGCATCGCTGGAACTTCGCCGACACAAACCAGTGCCTGTTCAGTGTCGAGAGCCTGAAGAAGCAAGGCACGCAGATCCCGGTGGCCATAGAAGAGGCGCTGATCAACGACCTGTTCGTGCCCGAGGACTTCGAAGTTCTTTTACTCGAAGCCGCACGGGAAAACTCCGGCGTCGGCAAACTGCTGCGCGAGTTGCAGGAGCCGCGCCCCGCCGCCCAGAACTGCATCCCCTGGCTTGGCGAGACTGCAATGAAGGATCGCATCCTGCGGTTGTGCGCCCAAGGCAAGGTCGCCATTAACCTTCGTGGGCTGGAATACCTACAGATGCAGCCGGGTGAGGACGAAGACACCGCCTGGAAGCGGTTGCGACCCAAGCTTTCTTATACCGGGCGCCAACTCGATGAGATATTCCTCATGGAGCCCTCCGCCGTTCCGACCACCGGCGGAGCAACACCTCATTTGCCGCAGGATCACGGCGCGCCAAATGTTGGCCTGTTCGCCGGCGGCCATACACCCGGTGTCAGCGAGCTGCCGTTCGGAGGTCAGCCGACGCACACCCCTGGCGGTAACGGAATCTTTGACTGGGGATCAACCGGCGCCGGCAAGCCCCGCATCGCGCTGAACAACCCGCCCACGTCGCCGTTGAACCTCATCGGCAAACTGGAGGGTTGGGGCATCGGCCCGGCCACACCGGTCGCCGAAGTATCGATCAAGGTGTCGGCCGCTACGGGCGCCCAACTCAGGGAACTGCTCAAGAAGCTGCCGGACGGCATGACCTTTGGGCTGAGCCTTGAGAAGGAGGATAACGGATGACACTCGACGCCCGGATGGTGCATATCCTGACCAAGGGTACCGCCGAGGATTCATGGCGCGCCATTATCGAACAGGCCGTCGAAATTACCTCTAGGCCGCTGATCTCAGACACCGCTGCGAGCGAAGTTACCAGGCGCGACCGGGAGATCGGAGCGCTCGATCACGTTCTCTCCTCGAGCGGATGGGATCTTTGGCTGGCTTTCGGCGACACCGTGGAGCGTACCTCGGAGCGACTCGCGCGCTGGTGGTCTGAACCGTACAGCGCCAAGGCGGCGTTGATCCTCGATGGGCTGTCGCTGCGCGAACTCCCATGGCTTCTGCAGGGCGCGAAAGAACGCGGCTTCAAACTGCACGAAGTCACGGCCAATGCTTCCGAATTGCCCGGTGAGACCAATGAATTCGCGCAGGCGCTTGGTTTCGGCAGCCGCAGCCAACTGCAAAACAACGGCGGCGGCGTCACACACAGACTGCAACCGGCGCGGACTGAATGCGTCGATCTGCCGTGGATGGACTGTGAAAACCTGATCAACAGCGCGCCGAACTGGGTATTCTGGCATCACTGGCCCGACAGCAAGATTCACGACGGATCGGGCGCGGGCCAGGGTCTCGACACGCTGACCCGCGACGCCGCCAAACAACTCGGCAGCGACGATTTCTGGGCCTTCGTTGAGCGCTTGGCCAGCGGACGGCGGCTGGTGATCACTTCCGACCACGGCTACGCCGCCACAGGCTACTTCCCCGATGCGGATGGCGAGGTCGGTCCGTTTCTCAAGAAGACATTTGCCGGCGGGCGCGGCATTTCGGGTACTGGCGACACCGGCCCGTTCGTGCCACCCGTGGCGCTCCAGATCAACAGCCCGCACGGTGCCCACCTCCTGGCCGTCGGCCGCTGGAAATGGAAGAGCCAGGGCGGTTATCCGACACTGACGCACGGCGGACTCTCCTTGCTGGAGGTGCTGTCGCCATGGGTGGAAATCTCGATCTCAAAACATGGAACCTGAAATGAACACAATACCCAAGCGTTTAAAACAAGAACCATTAATCGAAGCGATTTGGCAAGTTCAGTTTGAACCCAAGCCAGCGATGCCGGTAGGCGATTTGCTGCCCGGAATCCTGTATTCCTCTCTCAAAGTTGCCCACCCTGGTTTGCAGATTCACAGGCTACCGAACGCAGACATCCCGGCAGCGGCTGCACAGCTCGACCCCAACCTGCGTTTTACTGCCAAGTACCGCATAGCAGAGCCAGGTAGTCCATTCCTTTATCAAGTTGGGGATCGCGTTGTTACTGTGAATTGCAGAAAACCTTACTCAGGATGGGATGCGTTCAAAGAAAAAATACTCGTGCTGGCAAAAATTGCCGAAGACAGTGGTCTCGTCCCGATACCAACACGCCATTCGCTGCGATACATCGATCTGCTCACATTGGATCCGGCACCTGACTTGAGCGCTTTACAACTAGCGCTCAAGGTAGGGCAGCGGGAGGTTCATGGCCTACCGCTGCAAATGCGCATGGAACTGCCTGATAGCGATTTCACCCACATTGTTCAAGTCGCTACGCCTGCCGAAGCACGGTTGCCTGAAGGAATGCACAAGGGCTCCGTCATTGATCTGGAGTCATTTTTCACGACGGCGCCCCAAGGCTGGGGAGAGGTGCGTATGCAAATCGACTATTTGCATGATCGTTCGAAAGCGATGTTCTTCCAGCAACTATTGACGGCTGAAGCGATCGAGCGCATGGAACCGGAGTACTGACATGTTGGCCACGTCTATCGACACCCTGACTCTTCCGTCGGCATGGTATCCGGTATTTGAGCAAATCCAACTACAGCGGCCACAGCCCCCGACCCTACGTTTGCTGGATTCATTCGACAGCCACTTCGGCTATGTATCCGGAACCGCAACCACGATGGCAAGGCAGCCCGTTGCGCAAAACAGTATTGAATCGTTAGGTTGGAGCGCGGCCGAAGCGTTGGAAACTCATCTTCGACTCCGCACCTTTGCGGACGATTGGGACGCCCCAGGGATGGAGGCTTACGATGAGCTATAAGCGCGGTGACGTGATTCTCGTCAGGTTTCCAAATTCCGATTTGAAGACTTACAAAAAACGTCCCGCACTCGTCGTACAGGCTGACGGATTGGCTACCGGGCTTTCGCAAACCATCATCGCGCTGATTACTTCAAATACTGCACGCACGGGATCGACCCGCGTACCCGTTCAGAAGAGTGACCAAGCAGGTCAGGCAATGGGGCTACGCTCGGATTCTGTGGTGGTCACTGATAATTTGGCGACAGTCCTGGAGCGGGAAATTGACAAAGCCATTGGACATTGCCCGGCCATGCCAAGGGTCGATCAAGCGCTGAAACAGACCTTGGGGCTGACCTGATGGCCACCAAAAAAGAACTACTAGCGCAGGAAGTCGCCAGGGCAGTGGGAGCGGGCAAAGCGGTCGCGCTGGAAACCGTCGATTTCAATGACCCGAACCGCCCCAAGACCTGCCTGGAGGTCGATTTTCCGATCCTGCCCGTGAATCAGGTCGCGGTCATCGAAGGCAATGCGGGCAAGCCGATCTACCAGATGTCGAAATGGTGGGCGCGGCGTCGCTCCAGCGTGTTCCGTTCGATGCTGATCGCGGCGGCGACCAGGGCGCCCGAAGATCCGTCGCACGCGGCCAAGCTGGTATGGGACAACTATTACGCGAACCACCAGAAGAAAGGCGCATTCAAACACCTGAGGGTTGCGGACATCTTCATGGGCGGCGGCACCACGCTGGTCGAAGGTTCCCGCCTTGGGATGCAGATGATTGGAAACGACCTGAACCCCGTCGCTTGGTTTGTCGTCAAACAGGAATTCGCCGATGTCGATCTCAATGAGGTAAAGCGCCTGCTCGCCGACATCGAGGCCGAGGTCAAGCCGCAGATCATGCCTTTCTACTACTGCGACGGCCCCAACGGAGAGAAGGGCAAATGGACGCATGTGCCGACCAAGCGCGTGATGCCCACGGATTTCGACCCGCTGAGCCTCACACCGGAGCAGCGGCGCGAGTACAGTTATGAAGGCCCGGAGATCATCTATACATTCTGGGCGAAGCACGGTCCGTGTCAGGTGATCGGCTGCGGCCACCGCACGCCGATCATGACCAGCCCGGTCATGGCGGTGAAGACTCTTACAGTCAAACACTGGGAGCAAAGCTGTGGCAAATGCGGGGGCGAGTTCCATGTTGAGGAAAACGCCGCGCGCATGGCCCCCAATGTGCCGCTGTACGTGGCTCCGTCGGAGTACCCATTCTCCGTGCTCGACCAGAAGAAGGGCGTTGTGTGCCCGCATTGCGGTTATGCCGAGATGGTCAAACTCGGCAAAGGCAAAAACAAAAAGGTGAGCTTGAGCCTTCTCGTGCATCCGCAATGGCTCGCGGGCAGTCCGAAACAGGATATTAACGGTCAGCCCTTTGGCGGGTCCGCCCAGGATGATGCGGCGTCCTCGGCCCGGTGGAATCAGGAGCGGGCATCGAAGGTTCGGTTGCTGGAGGTGCGCGACACACTTCCCGATGTAGTGATCTGCCCGGAATCCAAAGTCACGTTCAAGACCGACATTGGCACCGTACCGAAACGATCCAACTTTGCTTGCGGCGCGTGTGGCACAGTTCAGGACGTGATGACATCTATAAAGGCCACGCGGAAGAGCGGGCAAATGGCGGGTTATGCCATCCAGGGCTTTGCACCGAAGCGAGATGCGTTTGGCGCGCCGTACAGCGGGCGCTTCTTCGCGAAGTTCGATGAAACGCACGCAAGGGGCTACGACACAGCTTCCAAGGAATGGGAATCCAGAAAGGATACTGACCTCGCAGATTATTGGCCGCGCTCTGCAGTCCCCTACGGCTTCATGACCGCAATAGCAAACAGCGATATTCGCGAGAACTATGGATTTACCCATTGGTGGACGATGTTCAACCCGCGTCAGCTGCTGGTTCATGCACAGCTACTGAAGGCTATTGCAACGACAGGCGACTACAACTGGACGGTGCGCGAGTATGTTCTTGGGGCATTTCAGAACTATCTGCGGAATCAAACTATGTTCGCCTTCTGGCACGTGAAGAAGGATCATTTCGTTCCGGCACTTTCGAATAACAACTACCACCCAAAATCAACTTTGATCGAGGTTGGTGTGTTTTCGCCAATGGGTTATGGTCCTTGGTCTTCGACTGTGCCTCCGGTGATCGAAGGCCGTGAATGGGCAATGCAGCCGTGGGAAGCTGTAAGCGCAGAAAGTCTGAAGCGCCTAAATATCGGTCTGGGGGGGCAAATCTCTGGAAAAAGTGAAAAGGTCTACCCCGGCGATGCTGTAGAAACCGTGCGAGTGTTCTGCGGCTCGTCCACAGATCTTGAGCAGATCAAAAGCTCCTCGGTCGATCTTGTTATTACCGATCCACCGTTCGGTGGCTTACTGCATTACTCCGAGCTAGCGGATTTCTTCTACGTTTGGCTGCGGCTTGCGTTGAAAAGCAAGTACCCCGAGTACTTCACCGCCGACTACACTCCGAAATCACTTGAAGCAGTCGCCAACCGTGCCCGTGAACCTGAAGACGCCGATGGTTTTTATCAGCGGCTTTTGACCCAATGTTGGCGCGAAGCGCATCGAATCCTAAAGCCTAGCGGCATCCTCGCATTCACTTTTCATCACAGCGAAGACGAGCCTTGGGTCGCCGTACTCGAATCTCTGTTCGACGCGGGTTTCTATCTCGAAGCGACGTATCCGATTCGCTCGGACGAAACCAAGGGCGAAGGCGAGTTTGGCTCCAAGACCATCGAATACGACATCATCCACGTCTGCCGCAAGCGCACCGAAGAACCGAAAGCCGTGAGCTGGGGCCGGATGCGCCGCGAAGTCATGGCAGATGTGCGCCAATTACAAGCCATGCTCGAGAACCACGCCAGGGAAGGTCTGCCGGCAGCGGACCTCCAGGTCATCCGGCGCGGCAAGGCGCTGGAATACTTCTCCCGCCACTATGGCAAAGTCTACGTCGACGAGGGCCGCACGATCTCGGTCAAGGATGCGCTGGTGGGTATCAATCAGCTCATCGACGAGGACGCCAACCGGCTCCAGGACCCTCCCCCGGTCAATGCCGAGCCGATCACGCGCCAGTTCCTGCGCATCTTCGACGGCAAGACCGAGGTTGCGCGGGACCAGATGCAGAAATTCCTGCGCGGCTCCGGCATCGCGCCCGACGAGTTCGAGCAGCGCGGCTGGTGCAGTGAAAAGAACAAGATATTCACGCAGGTCGATCTTCTCGTTTTCGCCCGGGATTGGCAGGGGCGGCATAAACGGAAACTCATTTCTGACCTGGACCAGGCACTTGTGCTGATTGGGGCTTGTTTCGACGGCAGCGGCATCATCGCATCAGACACGCTGAAGAATGAAAACTTCAAGCCGCATACCGCGCTCAAGGCCCTGCTCGATTGGTTTGCCCTGCGCGGCGCCACCGTAGTGATGCGGAATGCCGCCTCGCGGGCTGCGACTATTTACCACCAATGGGTGCACTCCCAGGCGCCTAAACCTATGCAGGCTGATCTTTTCTCGGCCGAGGAGGGTTATCTATGATCGATTTAAATGAATTCATTGCTATCAATCCCGATATTCGTGGCGGTAAGCCTTGCATCAGGGGAACCCGGATTACGGTCTACGATATTCTCGAATACATGGCGGGCGGCATGAGCGAAACCGAGATTCTGGCTGATTTTCCCAGCCTGAAGCGGGAGCATCTGCGCGCAACATTGATGTTCGCGGCGCAACGGGAACGCCGCTTAGTCATCGGCATTTCTCATGAAATTGCTGTTTGATGAAAACTTGAGTCCACGGCTCCCTGCATTACTCGCCGATCTTTACCCCGGAAGCAGCCAGATCGAATTACAGGGACTACGAGGGGCGACCGATATTTTCGTTTGGGAGTACGCCAGGGCCAAGGACTATGTGCTGGTATCGAAGGACAACGATTTCCGCCAACGCAGTTTTCAATATGGCGCGCCGCCAAAATCGGTGTGGTTGAGTGTCGGCAACGCCGGTACTTCAATCATCCTGCAACTGCTACGCGAGTCGCGAGAAGAAATCGAGCGTTTCGTGGAGCATCCCGAAGAAGCTTTGCTTGTGCTGGTTTTGAAGGAGTCATCATGAGGTCATTGTGCGATACCGTCTGGCAGCGTAGGGGGACGAGCTGGTTATGGGATGCCGAGGCGCTGGCCCGGATCGCTCAAGCCCATGAAGTGTGGAGTCTGCGGCAATTTATGCGCGCAGTAGGTCATTGGCACGAAGATTTGCCGAGCAATCACAGCAATACCCTGGTCGTGGCCGGCCTGGAAGGTTGCCTGGATTTGCTGAGTCCCACAGATGCCGAAAATTGGCTCGCATCCGACATCAAACACGCGATCCTGTCCTTCCAGGACGCTTATGACGGGCAGGCGGCGCTGGTGTTCTGGCTTCCCGGCGGCAGCCGCCGTATCGTGATTCACCCCGCAACCGACACAGTAACCTGGCGGTGCGCCGCGCCCCATCTGGGCCAGGAGGTGGATTTCGGTCGCATTCTATGGGGAGAAGCGAGGAAGTATCCTCAGGAAATCGTGCTAAGCACCGGAGCCAAAGCGACTGGACTGTTCCATCTGCGGATCACCTGAAATCAAACATGCGAACTTTACGCAAAGTCAAATTTGAAGGATTTGAATCAAAGATTGGGGTTCCAGTCATTCGACGCGCTTGTTCCCGTCTCGCATGCTGGCTGGACCGGCTGGAAGCACTCGGGCAACGGGTGTGACGCTGGAAAGCGCTTTAACAGGCTTCGCTCCAGGCGAACGGATCATCCATGCCGAGTTCGGTGACGGCGTTGTTCTTGATCCGCCCCTTGATGGATATCTGCGCGCGTTTTTCGGCGTTGGTGAACGCCGGGTGCCGGTCGGCTCAATTCGCCGCCAATTGTCCCGGACGGAGAGGATCCTGCGCGCCGTTGACGGAGATCCCGACCGGCCGCGCAAAGCCTGGCTGTGCTATGAGGCGCACGTTCTGCCGATCATGGAGGGTGCGTCCGCGCTGACCTCCGCCAAAATCGACCTGCTGCCGCACCAGGTGGTGCTGACCCACCGGATTGCCACCGCATCGCCGCGCCGTTACCTGATCGCGGATGAGGTGGGGCTGGGCAAGACCATCGAAACTGCGCTCATCCTGCGGGAGCTGCTCAGTCGTGGCGAATTGAACCGAGCGCTGATGGTGGTGCCGGCGGGGCTTGTGAACAATTGGCATCGTGAGATTAACGAGGTTTTCAACCTCGACTTCGAAGTGTTCGGTTCAGAGGGCGACATCACCGATCGTAAGACCAATGCCTTCGCCAAACACGACCGCTTGATTGCCAGCATCGATACCCTGAAGCGCCCTGCGCGCATCCAGCGCCTTTTGGATGCGCCGCGCTGGGATTTGGTGGTGTTTGACGAAGCGCATCACATCACCGCACATCGGATTGGTCATAAGGTACGCAAGACCGAAAATTATAAGCTCGCGGAGGCACTCAAAGGTCATACGCGCGATCTCCTGCTGCTTTCCGCGACGCCGCACCAGGGCAACCATTTCCAATTCTGGATGCTGGTACAGCTATTGAATCCCACGCTATTCGGAAGCCCGGAGGAAATGGTCGAAAATCGGTATCGACTGAATACGGTGATGTTCCGCCGTACCAAGGCCGATGCCTGCCAGCCCGATGGTTCGCCGCTGTTTGCGCGCCGTTGGGTCCATACAGAATCGTTCCTGATGAGCGAAGAGGAGCGCCGGTTCTATGAGAAACTGCGCGAATATCTGGAGGATGGCTTTGATCTCGCGCGCCGTCAGGGCAACCAGGGACGTGCGCTGGGCTTTCTGATGGCAATTTTTCAGAAGATCGCGGCGTCGAGCTTTGCAGCCGTGCGGCGGACGCTGAAGCGCCGTCTGCTGATGCTGACGTTGCACGAGGCTTGGCTGCGCGACAAAAACCTGGACATCGAGGGCCGCGAGCAACTGACCGAGGAAGTCCGGAAGTTGATCCACGAGGAGTTTGATCTGCCGCGCGACAGTGTCGGCCGCAGCGGGGTGGACCGTGTGCTCGCCGATCTCAAGTACCGGCTGGTCAAGAAGCTGGATGAGGAGGCGCTGGAAATGGCTTCCGACCCCTACGGCAGCGAATACGCAGCGATGCACGCCGAGGAGGCGGCATCAGCAGTCGTGGAGCTGCATCTTCCCGAAGAGCGCCTGCGCATCGGTGATCTGCTCAACGCCTTCCCGCCGCGGCGCGAGACCAAGGCACAGAAGCTGCTCGACGGATTAGGTATGTTGTGGCGGCAGAACCCGAACGAGAAGATCGTGGTTTTCGCGACCTACCTCGGCACGGTGGATTTGATCGCCCGTGAGATCAACCAGACCTTCCCGGGCCAGGGCGTGGTGGTGCTTCGCGGTGGCGATCACGGGGCTAAAGTCGCAGCGGAACGCCGGTTTCGCCGGAAGGACGGTCCACGCCTACTGGTCTGCACCGCGGCAGGCCGCGAAGGCATCAATCTGCAGTTCGCACGCATCCTGTTCAATTTCGACCTACCCTGGAACCCGATGGACGTGGAACAGCGTATCGGACGCATCCATCGCTATGGCCAGAACCATACGGCGCAGGTGTACAATCTCGTGCTGTCGGACACCATCGAAGGACGGATATTCCTGTTACTTGACGAGAAGCTGACGAAGATCGCCAGAACTGTGGGCAAGGTCGATGACCAGGGCAATGTCGCGGAAGACCTGCGGGCGCAGATTCTTGGCCAGTTGGCCGAACGACTCAACTACGACCGGCTGTACCAGGAAGCGCTGTCCGACCCCGAGTTGAAACGCACGCAGGTGGAACTGGAGGCCGCGCTATCGAACTCGCGCGAAGCGCGGCAGGTCGTGTTCGATCTGTTCCAGGATCTCGAAGGCTTCAGTCTCGATGATTACAAGCCTTTCTCTGACGTGTCGTCGAGTCTAAATCGGCTGGTGCGGTTCATCTCGGCTGCGGTCGTGGATCGCCAACAGAAACTGGTCAAAGTCGACGACGAAACCTATGACCTCGTAACGGCCGAGGGTGCCCGCCAAACCCGGTTTACGCTAAATCGGGATACGGCCACCGACCAGGACAATCTGGAACTGATGGGTCTGGATCACCCATTGGTACAGGAGAAACTTGGCCGCTGGCGCAGCTTGCCGCCGGAAGAGGTCGGTATTGCAGTTTCCGGGGAGGTGGATGCGCCGGTGTTACTGTCCTTCTGGATGGTCGAAACATCGGCGGGTAATGGTGAGCGCCGCGTGGTGGTACAGCCGATTGCGGTCACGCAGGATGGCACGCGGGTACCGGCAGTCGAGCGCCAGTGCGAACGCCATCTCCAAGCGCCGGCGACCAAACCGTTTTTCGTGCCCGAACAGCGGCTCGACCTGTTCATGCGGACCGTGGAGCCGACATTACAGCGGGATCTCAAGCACAAGGGCGCTTCCAATGGCGATTGGAGCTATTCGGTGGAGTTGATCGGATATATTGAGATCATTAACCTCGCGGTTACGGACAGTGCCAATGCCAGTTCTGGCGGATAAGAAACAGGCCAGGGCGGGCCTCACCTTGAAAGGGTGGTGGAGACGAGGAGGATCGAACTCCCGACCTTCGCATTGCGAACGCGACGCTCTCCCAGCTGAGCTACGTCCCCACCGTAATTCCATTCTAACGCGGAATATTTAGGCTTGCCAGTGTTCTGAATTTGGAATATAGAAA
>JBGTCG010000031.1:0-6470 GCA_041748915.1 Methylococcales bacterium | reverse complement strand
CCGGATATTCTACATGAGAATGCTTACAGTATGCCCTCCGAGCCTTTGTTCTTTCACCCGGGAAGCTTATCATAACTGTGTAGCAGCTAAAGCCTTGCACTAAAGTGCATAGTTTTGAACTAGCGTACAGAGACAATAAATGACTTCCGGGTGCAACTCCACCCAGCCGTTCAGGGCCGTGATCTTGACATAGTTCGAATACATTCGAACCTATCTGAAATTACCTTTTATAACCGTCTCCGTCCCGGCTTCGAGGGCGATAAAGAAGCCAACAGTTCCATGAGGGCCGCGGCGGAGACCGGCTTGACCATGTGCAGGTCGAAACCGGCCTCCTCGGTACGCCGCCGATCTTGCTCCTGGCCCCAGCCGGTCAGCGCGATCAGGAACATTTCCCTGCCCCACGGCTGCTCACGGATACGGCGGCAAGCTTCATAGCCGTTCAGGATCGGCATCCCGATATCGAGGAGGATCATTCGAGGCCGAAACGCCGCCGCCGCGCGGATGGCTTCCTCACCGTCGTAGGCCGTCTCGACCTCGTTTCCCATGGTTCTCAACAGCATCGCCAGACTATCGGCGCTGTCCTGGTAGTCGTCCACAATCAAAATGCGGCCCTTCGCCAGTGCTGGTTGTTCGCGGTCTTCGGGCGGTGAAACGGACACCGGGACCGGCGTTTCCCCCGCGAGAGGCAGCCGAACGAGAAATTCGCTGCCCTCTCCGGGCCCGTCGCTTTTGGCCTGAATGTTCCCGCCGTGCTTTTCGACCAGTCCTTTCACCAACGACAGGCCGATGCCGAGTCCGTCGGACGGCCGCATCAATGATCGCTCGGGTTGCGCAAAAATCTCGAAGATACTCGGCAGCATCTCGGCTCTGATGCCGACCCCATTATCCTTGATCGACACCGCCACCTCATCGCCAAGCGGCTCCGCGTTCAGGTAAATGCGGCCTCCTTTGTCGGTAAACTTGGCGGCATTGTTAAGGATGTTTGCGAACACCTGCGCCAGCCGCACCGGGTCCGCGTCGAGATAAACCGCCACGGTCGGCAGGGTGATGCTGAGTTCGTGGCCGTGGGCGTCAATGACCGGACGGCTGGTCTCCAGGGCAGACTGCAGGACGGTGGCCAGTTCGACCCTTTCTTTGCGCAGTTCCAGCTTGTTGAGCGAGATGCGGGAAATATCGAGCAAGTCTTCGAGCAGTCGACCCATCAACTGCACCTGTCGGTCGAGTACGCCGCAACTCCATTCCAATTCTTGTTGGGGAACGCTTCTGGCCTTAAGAATCTCGATCGCGTTCCGAATCGGGGCGAGCGGGTTGCGCAGCTCGTGGGCCAGGGTGGCCAGAAACTCGTCCTTGCGGCGGTCCGCGTCCCGTAGGGCCTTCTCGGTTTGGGCGCGCTCGATGAAGTCAGCCGCTTGTCGCGCCAGCACGTCGAGAAGGCGCAGGTCGCGCTCCGCCGGCTCATGCGGGGTTCGCCAGTGCGTGGAGATCATTCCGAGCAGGCGCCCGCCGCGCGAAACCAGCGGCGTGGACTGCACGGCCCGGATGCCCGACTCGCGATGGTGCTCCAAAGCCGGCGTGCCGACAATGAAATCACACGTCTCCACATCAGGTACGACCACGCGATGGCCCGCTCGCGCGGCAACGCTGCAACTGGTCCTTGTATCCGGACGATTTAGATCGAAGGTCTGGGCGAATACCGGGTCAAATCCCCGCCAGGCCAACATCCGGAGTGCGTCCTGGCTCTCGACGAACATTTGCATGCTCGCCATGTCGGAGCGCATGATGCCCATGGCGGCGTCGAGGATCTGATGATACAACTGGCCGACATCCCCCTCCTGGATCATACGGCAGCTGATTTCCTGCAACCGCTGCGCGGCGGCGAGATCGCTCGCCAGCCGCTCTTCGCTTTCGCGCAAGGCCTTTTGGGTGCGCTTTAACTCCCGGTAGCTCCGTTGCTCGGTCAGATCGGTGACCACCAGGCATAACCCGCGAATGCCTTCCGCCAAGGCACAGACGCCAAGATATACCGGGAAAGTACCGCCGCTGGCCCGCTGCAGGGTGACCTCTCCTTCCACCTCTGCGAGCTTGCCGTCGTGCAGCAGTGTTTCTAAAACGGACAAGCTGTCGGGAACGACGAAGCTGGAGATCGGTTTGCCGGCTATCTCAACAAGCGGTTGTCCGAGCAGTTCGGCGAAGCGGCGGTTGCCATAGATGATTGCCCCTTCGGCGGTCAGCGTCCCGGCTCCGTGCGGCATCTGTTCGACGAGCAGCCGATAGGGCCTGTCGATCGACTCCAGGGTATATATGTGCTCGCTCCCGGATTCGACAAACACAGCGTCTACTTCACCGCCCCGTAATGCGCGAATGGTTTCCTCGGCCTCCTCGAGCCGGAAGCGCAGATTTTCATTCTCTTGGAGCAGCTGATCCAGGGTTTGGATGGTCATGGCAGAATCTCCTCGGGTCGTACAGCCCACGCCGGCCCGGGTTACGATTTGGCCTGGCGCAGTTGCAGCCCCACCAGGGTGCGCTCCACGTTGGACATATCCCCAATCACCTTGCGGATCGGCTCGGGCAACTTGCGCACGAGCGTGGGAATAGCCACGATCTGGTCACCCTTGGCGAGCTGGGGATGAATCAGCAGGTCCACGACTTCAATCTTGTACTTGCCGGCCAGGTGCTCCTCGCAGATCTTGGTTAGATTTTCGAACGCGGCAACGGACTTTGCGGTCTTGCCGGCCACATACAGGCGCAGTTCCCAGGCATTTGGACCTCCGGTCACGGACGCGGACAATTCGGCCAGGGACTGCGGTTCGTGCGATTCGGTTTTCATTGGTATCCTCGTTCAGGATTTATTTTATTTAAACGGGCGCCCGCACTCTCGGTCGATTCATTCGCCCTGCGGCTGCGTCCGATTGCTTCACGGGACCGGCGTACGACATCCGACGTGGCCTGTTCCTGGCGAATAATCAGCTCCAGTTCCTCTGCTTCCGCCTCGAACTGCCCGCGCAATGCGGCCAGTTGTGTCTCCAGGGCCTGACGTTTGCGTTCCAACTCACGCTGGCGCCGCTCGATCTCCTGCTGGCGGTTCAACGCGGCGCTCTGCTCGCGCGCCTCCTGGGCCAGACGCATCGATCCGGTGAGCACGCCTTCCGGCCCGATGTACAGGTCCTCCAGCTCGATCCCGTGGTCGGTTAAAAGGAATTCGCGGATCTGGTTGGAGTGGGCCATGCCGCGCGACTTCAGGACGTATATGCCACGGTTGCGCTCCCCGCCGTGTTCGATTTCGCGAACCAAGAGCCAGGTGTCGATCAGGGACGAGATGCCGGTCTGGCTCCCCTCCAGAACGTTGCCGCCGTGGGTCCGGCTGGTGAACATGGCGGTGATCTGCTGGGCCTTGAGGAAGTCGATCACCCGCATCAGCATCGACTCGGCGTCGACGGACGTGCCGGCGTTGAGGAACGTGGTGATCGGGTCGACGATCACAACGCGAGGATGGAACTCGTTGGCCAGCTTGTGGAGTGTGGCCAGGTGCATTTCCAGGCCGTAGGCGGTGGAGCGGGTGGCGTGGAAGCGCAAGATGCCCTTCTTCAGCCAGGGCCCCAGGTCCAGGGCAATGGAGCGCATGTTGCGGATCAGCTGGCCCTCCGACTCCTCGAAGGCCAAGTACAGGTAGTGCTCGCCGCGGCGGCAGGTAGCGTCGGCGAAGTGCGCGGCCAGGCTCGTCTTGCCGGTACCCGCCGTTCCGCTGATCAGCACACTGGTGCCGCGGTAGACCCCCACGCCACCGAGCATGTCGTCGAGCCGGGGGACGCCGGTGGAGATCCGTTCGTCGGACGCCTTTTGCTGCAGGCCCAGCGAGGTGATCGGCAGCACGGAGATGCCGTTTTCATCGATCAGGAAGGGGTACTCGTTAGTGCCGTGAACGGTGCCGCGGTACTTCACGATGCGCAGCCGGCGGGTCGAGAGCTCCTCGTTTACGCGGTGGTCCAGCACGATGACGCAGTCGGAGACGTACTCCTCCAGGCCATGGCGGGTGAGCGTGCCGTCGCCGCGCTCGCCGGTGATGACCGCCGTGACCCCCTTGTTCTTGAGCCAGCGGAACAGCCGATGCAGTTCGGAACGCAGGACGGCGGCATTCGACAGGCCCCCGAACAGCGTCTCGATGGTGTCGAGCACGACGCGCCTGGCGCCGAGCGAGTCGATGGCATGGCCCAGGCGGATAAAAAGTCCTTCGAGATCGTACTCGCCGGTCTCCTCGATCTCGCTGCGTTCGACATGGACGAAATCCACCACCATTTTGTTCTGGGCAACCAGTTCCGTCAGGTTGAAACCGAGCGAGCGGACGTTCTGGTCCAACTCCTCGGCGGTCTCCTCGAAGGCCATTAGGACGCCGGGCTCGCCGAATTCGGTCGCGCCGCGGACGACGAACTCCACCGCGAGCAGGGTCTTGCCGGCGCCGGCGCTGCCGCGTACAAGGGTAGGGCGGCCCCGCGGGAGTCCGCCGCCGGCGATTTCATCGAGCCCCTGGATGCCGGTCGCCGCCTCGGGAGGGCAGGGGCCGGAGGTTCAAATCCTCTCACCCAGACCAAAAAATCAAGGAGTTACGAGAGACAGGAAAATCAAAAACGGGCGGTACGGAATCCGTACGGAAATTCTGGCATGGAATCTGGCGGAAGACGATGGAAAATCCTTGATTTGTGGCTGGCGCAAAAAACTTCAGTCATAAGCCGGGTTGACTTCGGTCTCGTGTCAATGGCTTTGGGCGGCGCTTCGCTAAGGAGGCTGAGAAGCAGTAGAATCAGAAGTAGAATCATCCGCGGATTCGTGCTGTTTATCGCTGTTTTCGCCGGGATTTTGGGGGGGGGTGGCAACGGTTGCCACTTCAACCTCCTGTTCTTTTCGGATGTTTTGGACAAGGGTATGACTCACCCCGCACCGCCTTCCAATCTCGCGGCTCGAAATTGAGCCGTCACTTCCTTCGCGCACGCTGCTATAAAAACGCTTATACACACCTATTGACGTTGTTCCAGAGGTGTGTGTATAATGGTATTCTAAATGAGCCTGCTGATATATATCTAATTGATTATGAACGAGAAAACCGGAAACCGGATCAATGTTTACCTGGGGGGGTCCTATATCCAATTAGCCGCGGACCTGGGCCAAGGGAATGTCAGCCTTGGCATACGCCGCGCGCTGGAGCGATACCAGCCCGCCGAACCCGCCGGCTTCGCCGCGCAGGAAGAACCACAGCCGATCGATGATGCGGCGCTCGGGGAAGCGGCAAGGCATCCGCTGGACGTGATCCTGAGCGCCTGTAGCACGGTACCGCGCACCTGGGCGCGAGGCCGCTATATCGAGTTGAACAAGCGCTGCGCGGCGGCGGGCCAAAGCCGGTTAATGGGTAAGATAGCCGAACGAATCGCGCGCGGCGAGATGGCGCCGGCCGCAAGACCGCCGATGGATGCGCGCTTGGCGTTTCCGCTGCTGGTTGGTTGGTTACCGAATCGTTACGACCTTAACGACAAACGCGGACGCAACCGTCTGCTGGCCGATTGGAATGATGTGGAACAGGTTGAAGCCCTCTTTATCCGCGAGGGGATTACCAGGGATACGGACGGCAACGCCGCGGCGCGTATCCTCAACCAACTGGAAGCCGAACGGAGACGCAAACGACGAGGGTTCATGGCTTCCATGAACCAAGAAGTAGAACTCAATAATGACAACGAGGTTTGAAGGTGTCCACCGCGCCGAACGCCGGCTCGGGGAGATGCTGCGGGAATCGGAAAGGAATAAAGGCGCTAAAGGAATAGGTCCTATTGCTGTCCACAGTGCGGACAGCAATATACCAACCCTACCCGATCTCGGAATTTCCCTCGAAGAAAACTGTCGTGCATTATCGACAGTTATTTTAGGTATTCCCTCGCGCGTGCGCGCGGGCAGGCAGGCAAGGCAAGGTACGGGAAGCCCGGCTGGTTTTCATGTGTTCCCGCGCGCGCGCGGGCAGGCAGGCAGTGACAAGCAAAGCTTTTGAATTGTCCCGACGTCGGGACGTGGTGTTCCCCCGCGCGCGCGGGTGGCCCGAAATAGAAATATTGGTACCTGAGGATGGTTACGGTGTTCCCCCGCGCGCGCGGGTGGCCCGGCAATACGCGATCCATGGCGCGATCGACGATCGGTGTTCCCTCGCGCGCGCGGGTGGCCCGGCCCGGGTTCAGCCGGCAGCAGAAATGTTCCTATTTCGGTGTTCCCTCGCGCGCGCGGGTGGCCCTAAGGTATATATCCGTATGAATGGGCCGGCGGCGGTGTCGTTTTACCGCTCGTGGTTCGATCCGGCCTGGGCGGTTGCCGACCCGCTGTTCGGCGATCAATACGAATAGGGTGTTTGGTGGGTGTTCCGGGCCGTCCCAAGGGTGCCGGCTCCAGGCGATCCAGATTTGGAGCGTATGCTTGAAGCTAATCTGGCGGGGGGAAAT
>JBGTCG010000030.1:0-13099 GCA_041748915.1 Methylococcales bacterium | reverse complement strand
GGGCGACAACGGCGCGAGCGCCGAGGGCGGCATGGTCGGCATGTTCAACGAATCGACCTATTTCAACGGTGTGCCGGAAACCGTCGAAGACCAGCTCAACCACCTGGACGAGTGGGGCGGACCCGAGACTTTCCCGCATATGGCCGCCGGTTGGGCGGTCGCCTTCGATGCGCCTTTCATGTGGACCAAGCAGGTTGCCTCGAACTATGGCGGCACCCGCAACGGCATGGTGATCCACTGGCCAAAGGCAATTAAGGCCAGGAACGAAGTCCGTAGCCAGTTCCATCATGTGATCGACATTGCTCCGACCGTGCTTGAAGCCGCGGGTCTTCCCGAACCCAAGGTGGTCAACGGCACGCAACAAACGCCGATCGAAGGCGTGAGCCTCTCGTACACCTTCGACGACGCCAACGCGAAAGATCGCCACCTGACCCAGTATTTCGAGATTTTTGGCAATCGCGCGATCTATCACGACGGCTGGCTCGCAGGGACGGTACACAAGGCTCCCTGGGAATCCCAACCGCGCCACGCGCTGACCGAGGATGTGTGGGAACTCTATGATGTGCGGCGGGACTTCAGCCTCAACAACGATCTGGCGCAGGCGAACCCGCAGAAGCTAGCGGAGATGCAACAGTTATTCATGCAGGAAGCGCCAAAGTACAATGTACTGCCGATCGACGATCGCGTTCTCGAGAGATTGAACGCTGCATTGGTGGGCCGGCCGGACCTCATGGGCGATCGCACCTCGTTGACCCTGGGTGAAGGCATGACCGGTATGCTGGAAAATGTCTTCATCAATGTAAAAAACCGCTCCAAGACCATTACCGCCGAAGTGGAGATCCCAAAGGGCGGCGCGAACGGCGTCATTCTCGCCCAGGGTGGGCGGTTTGGCGGCTGGAGCCTGTACCTGAAAGACAAAAAGCCGGCCTACACCTACAACTTCCTCGGCCTGAACCGCTACACGGTGAGTGCGCCGAAAGCGCTGCCTGCGGGTAAGACCACGCTGGTGTTCGACTTTATCTATGACGGTGGCGGACTCGGCAAGGGCGGGTCCGGCACGCTGTCCGTGAACGGCCAAAAGCTCGCCGAAGGTCGTATCGACAGGACGCAGCCGATGATTTTCTCGGCGGACGAGACGGCCGACGTGGGTGTGGACGAGGCCACACCGGTGGTCGACGGGATCGGGGAAGGTCCGCAAACGCGCTTCACGGGCCGGATAGGGAAGGTGACGATCGAGGTCAGGTAAAGCGATAAGCCTGCTTATCAGACAACCCGGGGAAGACGATTGCAATGAAACCCCTTTTCCGCGAACCCCTGCTGCATTTCTTCGTAGTGGGCGGCCTCCTTTTTGCCGCCCATGCTTCGCTCAATGGAGCGGGCAGCGATGAAACTCACATCGTCCGCATCACCGCGGCCGAATTGAACTGGCTTAAAGAAACTCCTGATTAGTAAGATGCTTCAGCTATGGCTCAAATTACGTCGTTCCGGCAGGGAGTGCCGGAACCCAGCAGCCAGGGAAGGCCTGCAAACATTACATCCATGTAATCTGGATACCGGCAATCCGTGCCGGTATGACGCTGCAGCTGAACCATCTTTATAATCAGGAAGAAACTTGGGCGCGGCAATCGTAGCGGCCACCTGACAAACAGGAATTGCGGAGCCTCGTCAGCGATTACCTGAAGGAGGTTCTTACTGGCCTGTGAAGCACGCGAGCCGGGACTGGATCAGAACGATACTGTAGTCCATCGCCGCCTGGCTCGGAAGATGGAGTTTCTGGTGCATGACACCGCCAATCTGGCGGAGCCGGTCGAGGACGAATTACGGGAATTTTACTAAGCCGGGCTCGATGGTTACCGGGCTCCCGCGCGCATTTCGTTCAGCCAGATTTATTTCCGGTCGCAAACGGCGGCACGGAAGGGACTGGAACTGAACACGCGCAGCGCAGCCGGCGCCGACGAACCCGTTGGTCGGGAATCTGTTCGGGCGGGAGTTTGCCGCCAAGATCGTTGCACTCCAGGCGGGTCCATGGCATGGTCCGATTGCATCGGGTTATGGGTTTCATCTCGTGCGGGTCAGTGAACGGCAGGCAGTAAAACCGCATTCGTCTAAACAAGTGACCACGCAGGTGTTCGATGAGTGGCGGAGTTCACAGCAAGCCACGTGTGATCGAGATCCCGACACCGCGCCGGGGTCGCCTATGACGCGAAACGCTTCGGCGTCAAAACGCTGCCCGGCGCCACAATGACACTTCAGGAACGTGCCTATAGGTCGCCGATCTGGTACACGCCCGGTAATGTGAAATAGAATACTTCTTCCGTCCGTCACAGAAACATTTCGAGGAGGGGTGTTTCCGGATCAACCTCACTAACAGTCACCACCAAGAAAAAGGAGACAACCAACCATGAACCGAATCCCTGAAACCAATACATTGCTTGCCATCCTGTGCCTCGCAATTTCCCTCAATGCTTGCGCCGTCCAACCCCCAAAGAGTGACAAGACAGTCGTCGAGAAGGCCGTCGAAGGCCCGGTGGAAACTTTCCTGCAAGGTTGCAAGACCGAACTCGACAGCTACTGTTCGGCGGTCACCCCCGGTGAAAAACGCCTGCTCGCGTGCATCTACGCCCACGAGGACAAACTCTCAACCCGTTGTGAATATGCGTTGTACGATGCGGCCTCCCAACTCGAGCGCGCCGTATCCTCTCTGAGTTACCTCGCGACCGAATGTCGCGACGACCTTCAGACGCACTGCGCGAACATCAAACCTGGCGAAGGCAGGCTTCTCGCCTGCATCGACAAGAACGACAGCAAGGTGAGCGTGCGCTGTAAGCAAGCACTCAAAGACGTGGGGATCAGGAAGTAACCTGTTGCTTACAAAATCCAGTTCGCCCTGAACCCTTGAACAGTCTCAGGAGAGCCTGTTCAAGGATTGATCAGCTCGGTGCTGGCGGGTAAATACGATGGAGACCATCGACGGTCGTAATTGGGCCAAAGGGATCGTCTTCGCCGCTATCGCAGTCACGGTGCACGTAATACTCGAGATCAAAAATCGACGGTTTGGTCTGATCCCAGACCAGTGCAGTGGATCAGGCAAGTTGGACCTGTGGAAAGGTTTGGATTGAAATCCACGACCGGAAAGAAAAATGAACACGGCGCCACGATACGAAACTTTGCTCCATGACAGAAGGAATTTACACATGAAAATCAGCTTAAAATCAGGTCTATTGTTGATCGCCATTCCGCTGTTGATCGGCTGTCAGTCGACGGGTGGCGGGCAACCCGGTTCCACGTCCTCCGCTCAGATCGACCACGATGTACACAGCGCCTTAGCCAAACTTTACGAAACCACACCTGCGGCCAAGAACCTGGCGAAACGAGCAAAAGGCATCCTGGTATTTCCGAATGTTCTCAAGGCCGGCTTCATCGGCGGAGCCCAGTATGGAGACGGTGCAATGCTCAAGAACGGCAAGATATTTGGCTATTACAGCATTGTCGCCGGATCGTACGGTCTGCAAGCCGGGGTACAGTCGTTCAGTTATGCGCTGTTCTTCATGAACGACGCGTCGCTTTCGCATCTCGATCGCAGCGAAGGCTTTGAAGTCGGCGTGGGTCCGAGTATTGTTGTGCTGGATGAAGGCATGGCCAGGTCGGTGACGAATACGACCGTTCTGGAAGATATCTATGCGTTCGTGTACGGACAGCGGGGATTGATGGCAGGTTTGGGCTTGCAGGGATCGAAGATCACCAGGATACGTCCTTGACCGGACTGCGGTTGAAATACCCGGCGATTTTGTCGCAGGGCGCCTGGTCCTGCATCACAAACGCCGTTTATTGATTGAAAGCAAATCCTTCGCAACCGGGAAAATTAGAACAGAAAATTCGACTAACAATATTACAGAGTTTCCGACTATCCCGGTGCTTAAAGGAAACGGAATGTACAACGCTTGATTCTGTATTTTCGGAGAAAGTGACCTATGAAAAAGTATCCATTTTGGCCGGCGTCGCGTCGTGCGCTGTGCCTGACACTCCTCGCGGCGGCTTTGGGCTGCGCCGAAACGGCAAAGGTGGCGCAGCCGCCGGAGCCATTCGGTGATCAGGGATCCGTGTCGCAAGCGGTTGAGGGACCGGCGGACCCGAATCAAATCCTGATGCGCATGGCCAAGTTCCTCGCGGAAACTCAGCGGTTCAGCGTGAACCTCCAGGCTGGTTACGATGTGGTTCAGGAATCAGGCCAGAAGATAGAATTCGGCGAAAACCGGAGGATCGTCCTGAACCGGCCTAACGGGCTTCGGGTCGAGATCGAACAAAGCGACGGCGAGCGACATCTCGTACTTTACGACGGCAAGGATATTACCGTGTCCACTCCGTCGCGGAATCTATACGCTCAAGCAACAAAGCCCGGCGGCATTGACGGGGCGGTTATGTACTTTCTGAAGGACCTTCGTATGCGCCTGCCGCTTGCGATACTGCTGAGCAGCCGGTTTCCGGCCGAGATCGAAAGCCGAACCCAATCGATCGATTATGTCGAGTGGACTGAAATCCTCGGCGCGCCTGCCCATCACCTCGCGGGGCGCACCGAAACGGTGGATTACCAGGTATGGATCGCGGACGGCGCGCAGCCAATGCCGCTCCGTGTAGTCTTGACCTACAAGAATACCGAGGGCCAGCCTCAGTTCCGGGCGCAGTTTTCTGACTGGAACCTTTCGCCCGCGGTTCAGGATTCTCTGTTTACATTCGCCGCACCCGAGGGAACGCGGAAAATTTCCTTCGTCGCCAAGTTACCGCAAGTTGTGACGAAGGGCGCCGCAACGCCAAAGCAAACCGGAGAACAGAAATGAAAACCAAACCATACTTAATCGTTACGAGTATCATCGGTGTATTCTTTTTCCTGGTGGGAACCGTGGATGAAGCTGGCGCCCGCGGATTTGGCGGTGGCGGCGGGGGAGCTTCCCGGGGAGGCGGCGGCCATTCCGGTGGCGGTGGCGGCGGTTTTTCCCGCGGCGGCGCCGCCGCGAGCGGCAGTTTTTCGTCCGGCGCGCGGTCCGCTTCGTCCCGATCCGGCTCGATGAGCGCCGGGAGTTCCGCGGCCTCCGCGTCAAAATCGGCCAGCCGATCCCAGACCGCACAGACCGCTTCTACCAATAAGGCAGCAACGCAGCAAAGCCGTCAGTCAACGTCGTCGGCGAATCAGGCGCAGCGCCAGTCGTCCTCGGCCCAGAGTCAGGCACAGCGGCAATCAACCTCGTCCGAAAACCAGACGCAGCGGCAGCAAGCCTCGAATCAAAATGTCGAATCCCGCCAAACCGGAGCCACCCAACGTACCGGCAGCCGGCAGACAACGATGCAAAACACTCAGAGCAACTACTACGGCGGATCCGGTTACCACCCACCGGCGGGGTACTACCCACCACCACCGCCCGGGTACTACAACAACGGTAGTAATTGGGACGACGGCGAAGTCGCCGCCGTCGCGATCGGCGCGGCCGCTCTGGGCGCCGTAGGCGGTTACGCCGCGGGGCAATCGTCCGCCGAAAGCACTTCGTCAACCTCGACCACACCGGCCACGACGACTGTCTACACCACGCCGCCGTCGGGTTCGTCGGGCCTGCCCTGCACTCCGAATACGATAGTCGTGAATGGCGTGACCTATTACCAGTGCGGCACGGACTGGTATACCCAGGCGTACGGCAGCAGCGGCGTGATGTATCTGCCGGTGCCTCCGCCCAAATAAACGGCTCCGTGCGGACTCAAGACTTAATTACAACCCGTTTCTAGGGCCGGAGCGACTGCCGGCCCTTGTTGTGATCGACGTCAGGGATTTACGGTCGTGATTCCGCGATGAAATTGGTTAACCTTCAAGACAAATTCGTATACTCCAAGGTCAAGGTGGCCTGGAACGGGTCTGGCCGTTGGGTAATTTCACCACCTGGTCGAATTGCTCGGTTGGCACAGGGCGCAAATGCGGGATGATTCAATAACATCGACGACTGCGAAAGCGATCTTCTCGATTATTCTGGACACCGTGCAAGGTTGAGACTCTTGCAGCCTAATCTGTTGGCAAGCCAAAATCCGATGAAACGGGCGCTGATCACTGCGCTTTGCAGAGTGCAAGTTCCTTGACCGGTCGTCTGGCTTACCACCAGGACGGACCTTTTCCCGCCATTGGCCGTACGCCCGCTCAGGTCACCACGTCTTCCAACGGGATATAATTCAGGAAAGCCAACCAATGCCGAAAGCATCACAATTGCCGAACCCTACCGGAAACTTCAGCCTCGACCGTTGCAAGGCCTTGGCCGACGGAGTCTTTGCCATCGTTGTCACGTTATTGGTTCTCGGCATTGATGTTCCTTCCAACCACAATTTTTCCGAACATGGGCTTCTTTTGTTTCTGGATCGCATCGGCTTCCAGCTTTTGATTTATGGGATCAGCTTCTGGCTTGCTGCTACGTATTGGATCCAGCACGCCGCGATCATGCATTATTTCCGGCGCGGAAATCGGGCAGTCATCTGGCTCAACCTGCTGTTCCTGTTTCCTGTTACGATGCTACCGTTCGTCACGGCCCTTAAAGGCGCCTATCGCAGTGAGGAAATGATTACCCTGCTGTTCGGCGTATTGCAAATCCTGATCGGGCTCGCACTGATCGCGCTCTGGATTTATGCGGCTTCAAATCCCCACCTGCTCGACCGCCCGGTTGGCGAAATGTTGCGGCGAAAGGTGACCCGGCGAATGCTGGTGAGTCCGGTCATGGTCAGCGCGCTAGCCATCGCTGTTTCGTTCCTGAGTATACGTCTCAGTACCTTATTTTTTCTGAGTATTCCACTGTATTACCTTTCCCACCGTGAAATCGACCAAAATTGGTCTGATCCGGGAACGAGCGCAGATTGACCAATGGGTCGAATCGGCCGGTTTTCCATTTGTAGTCAAGCCGAAACGCGCGGGGCGCCGGAAGCAAACGCGGATAGTCTCGATCCTTGTGTCAGCATCAATAGCACCGGATAGCCTGCACGCGGCCGCGATGCGGCCGAATTCCTGGATTGACCGCCTGAAGATCGCTCACTTCATAGTAGCGGTACTCGCTGTGATGGTCTTCGACGCAAACGGTCAGGACCTTGAACCTCGCTCTTACGCCAACACTCCCGTCGGACTGAATTTTTTGATCGCAGGCTATGGCTACACGGGAGGAGGTGTGGCGATCGACCCCGCTTTGCCGATCGAAAACACGCAGGTCACCGTTCATTCCGCCGTTCTGGCGTATGCCCGTTCGCTGAACGTGTTCGGGAAATCGGCGAAAATCGACATTGTGTTGCCTTATGCTTGGGCTTCCGGCAGCGCCACGGCGCTGGGGGAATTTCGCGAGCGCAATGTATCCGGATTCGCCGATCCCAGGTTCCATCTTTCGGTCAACATTTATGGCGCTCCAGCGTTATCGCTCGAAGAATTCCGGAATTACCGGCAGGATACCATCGTCGGCATCCGGGTTGAGGTGACCGCGCCCGGCGGCCAGTATGACGCGGACAAGCTTCTGAATCTTGGAACCAACCGCTGGTCGGTCAAGCCGGAGATCGGGACGTCCAAAAGACTTGGTCCGCTGACACTGGAACTTGCCGGGGGAATCCGCTTTTATACCGACAATGACCACTTTCTCGGTGGTAAAGTCCGCGAACAGGACCCGATCTATTCCGTGCAGGGACACCTCATTTACAACTTCGGCTACAATATTTGGGCGTCGCTGGACGGCACCTATTATACCGGCGGGCGAACCAGCGTGGACGGCAGGACGGGCAATAACCTGCAGCAGAATTCACGTCTCGGCGTAACCCTAGCGCTGCCGGTGACCCGTTATGACTCCGTCAAGCTGTACTACAGCACCGGCATCTCCACCCGGACCGGAAGCGATTTCGACACGGCCGGCATCGCCTGGCAGACCCGCTTTGGTGGAGGGCTTTAGAATGGCCCCGCCTTTTGAATTTCGTTTTTCCGACGTCGAACCCGAGGAACAGCCTTACATCGAGCTATATCTCCCGGCACCTCAATGCACGTATGGCGGAAGGTGGTCCTCGGGAAGCCGCGATTCGTGCGCTTGGCGCCGAAAGAAAAAATCTTGAGAGTGCGCGGGTAGCAAACTCCTGCCATTGACAGGGTACGGTAAATGACGGCCACTGATTACTCTGACAGCGTGCACATAGCACACGTTGCGTTTGCTGATCAAGCCAGATGGTCGGCAATTTCGTGATTGACATCTCGGTGATGAGCCTCATCGGTGCAGACCACGATGATGACATCGCGCAAGCGTGCGTCGGGTGCGAGCTTCCAGTAGTCAATAGCGATCTTGGGCGCCGGGACGTTGGCGTAGGCGCCGTCATCCACGCCAGCCAAATACTCGGTGTAGCTGTACACCGCTTCTTCCTCGAGGTAACCCACGAAACGATGCGCGGTCTTTGATGAAATCAGGTAGAGCAGCAAGAAAAGTGTACAGAACACGCCTTGGGAAAACAGAACCAGCAGGCGCTCCAGCGACGAGGGCCGGGCGATATGAATGAAGGTCATCAAGTGCATGCGCTCATTCTCGGCTTCATCCACGAGTGTCCGAATCCAGCCGTGATCGTTTTCCATTCGGCGCAGCGCACTCAGATGCTGCAGGGCGCCGCCAACCATACCCGGCACGGCAGCAACCGTTTCCAGCACAACCGCGCGATGACCATACCGACGGGCGAAGAAAGTGTCAGCGAAGAACCGCAGAAACTTGGTGAGTGTATACGCAATCCGGTCGGAATAATCTCTGGGAGCGTAGTGTCGCTGAAGCGGGAGCGAATCAGACATGCCTAAACTCCTGTGATTTGAATTGTTCCGGCCAAATGCGACCTGTCCCGTGGCGCCAAGGATGAGTACGGTTTTCGAAAGCACGGAAGTCCAGGCTATTTCAGCCGGCCGAACAGCAAGCCTTGGTGCGATACGCCCAATTCCTGGGCCAGGCCGAACATGTACACCAGGCCGATGGCGAGGTCGCCGAGGCCCAGCAATACCGCGATCGGGCCGATGTCGCCAAACAAACCGGCTGGAATAACCAGCACCGCGGCGGCGTAGCGCAGCAGGGACTCCCAGTACACCAGGCACGCGCGCTGGCCGAGATCCCGCGAGGAGTAGATCAGGACAACGCTGGTATAGGCGAGAAAGCCCGCGATCATCCAGCCCCAGACCGGTGCGCAGATGTTGAGGCCAAGCGCGCGATAAAGCGGTGGAAACAGCAGGAACAAAGCCAGCCCGGCGTTGTAAACCCCGGACCAGAATACGAATCGGGACATTTTGAAGGGCATCAAGAAAATAATCATTTTTTCTCGTCTATCGATCTTTATCAATCTTTATCTCTGATTGATTAGGTTTGGAATTCGAGCCATCTGAAACTGGAATTCCAACCCCCCGGCGGCGGCAAATGGGATCGCAAAGACGCTCTCCGGCATATTGCGCGGTCATTTTAGCCCGGTCGGGAAAACGATCTTCCAATCCCGCTTCATGTTGACTACGGTCCAACCGCGTTGCCACGCTTCATCGAGCGCCTTGTCGAGCCGGCCGATGGACGACTGACGGTCGTAGGCCCATTCGCGCTCGGCATCGGTGTGGTGGACCAGCCCCATAAGGCGCGCGCCACCGCCCGCGGCGGTCCACTGGAGCATCTGGTGATCGCCGTCGGAGTTGCCGAACGCGAAAATCGGGCGCCGGCCTATAAACTTGTGGATGCCGACGGGTTTACCGGCCTTGTCGTCGATAAAATCGACCTCCGGCAGGCGCATCAGCACCGGCTTGCCGTCGAGTATTTCAAACTGCGTTTTGATGCTGCTGCCGATAACCTGCTCGGGCGGGATGCCATAGGCCTGCTCGGCCCAGGGTCGCATGAATTCGGTACCGCCGCCGGAGACGATATAAGTCTTGAAGCCGTTGGCACTGAGGTAAGCCAGCAGTTCGAGCATCGGTTGATAGACCATCTCCGCATACAGGCGTTGGGTCTTCGGATGTTTCGACGTGGCAATCCAATCCTTTACGATCTGCTCGAACTTTTCGGTGGTCATCCCCGCATGGGTAGCCATCATGATCTCGACGATCGCGTGTTCACCACCAGCGAGCGCGCCTGCAACGTCGCCCTTGAGCAGAGTTGCGAAGGGTTCGTTATCCTTCCACTCCGGATGCCGGGTCGCGAGCGACTTCACGCGGTCCATCGCGAAAAGCAACTGGAAATACAGAGGCTGCTCGGCCCAAAGCGTGCCGTCGTTATCGAACACGGCAATCCGCTCCGGCTCGGGCACGAAGTCCTTGCCGCCCGGCGTGCTGACGCTCGTTACGAACGCCACGATCGTCTGTTTCGCCGGTGTGTTATTCCACGACGGCAAGGAATCGGCGGTCCGCGCCAAGGGCGCGCAGCCGGCCAGCCAAAAGGCCAATAGAACGAACGCGCATAAAGGGTTTGCATTCACTGCGTACCTATTTTTGGTGGGCATCTTGAATCTCCGGGCTTCGGATCGGCCGATGTTGATGCGCACGGTCCGGACAGGGCAGGCCGTAATCCGCCTGACCCGTCCCCGCGGAACCGGGGTTACTCCAGGGTCCGGCCAACCCGCCCTGCGGCTCTTCAATGTGTGGACGGCGCCTGCAATTGCTCCATTACCTGGTCGATCGTGAAGCTGGCCGCCTTCTGGCGGGGAGGATACTCCTTGAACGTCGCCAGGAATTGGCCAACGTAGTGCTGGGCCGGGGTCAGCAGAAACACATGATTGATATACCAGTCCCAATAGGTGTTCGAGGTGATGCTCGCTTTCTCGTAGGGATCGGTGCGGAGGTTGAAGAGCCACGGAATGCGAGTCTTGACGAACGGCTCGCCCCAGACGGCCAGCGTTCCGGGCGAACGCTGCTGGGCGAACACAATTTTCCAGTTGTCGTAGCGGAGTCCCGTGAGGTCGCCGTCGTCTGAGAAATAAAAGAACTCCTGGCGCGGACTCCTCGGCTCCTGCCCGGTCAGGTAAGGAATCTGATTGTAGCCGTCCAGGTGAACCTTGTAGCTCCTGCCTCCGGCCTTATAGCCTTTCAGCAGTCTTTCCTTGATGTCGGGCACCCCCGCGGCGGCCAGCAGGGTGGGCGCCCAGTCCAGGTGCGAGACGATATCGGTGGCGACCGAGCCGGCCTTGATGTGCCCAGGCCAGCGCACCATGGCCGGAACGCGGTAGGCGCCTTCCCAGTTGGTGTTCTTCTCGCTGCGGAATGGCGTCATGGCCGCATCGGGCCAGGAATTCAGATGCGGGCCATTGTCGGTGCTGTACATCACGATGGTGTTGCCGGCAATGCCCAGTTCGTCGAGTTTGGCGAGCACGGCGCCGACGTTCTTATCGTGGTCGATCATGACATCGTGGTACTCGCTCTGCCAACGGCCGGACTGACCGACGCTTTCGGGCCGGGGATGGGTCCGGAAGTGCATGTGGGTGAAATTAACCCAGACAAACATGGGCTTGCCCGCCTTGGCCTGGCGTTCGATGAAGTCGGAGGCGCGCGCGGCTATGTCGTCATCGATGGTCTCCATGCGCTTTTTCGTCAGGGGCCCGGTATCCTCGATCTTGCCGGTGGCGAAGCTGTGGATAACGCCGCGTGGACCGAATTTCTTGCGGAAACCGGGGAAGTCCGCTTCCTTGGGGTAATCGGGATTCTCCGGCTCCTCCTCGGCGTTCAGGTGGTAGAGGTTGCCGTAGAACTCGTCGAAACCGTGCTTGCTCGGCAGAAATTCGTCCTTGTCACCCAAGTGGTTCTTGCCGAACTGACCGGTGGCGTAGCCTTGGGACCGGAGCAATTCGGCGATGGTCGGGTCCTTTTCGCTGAGGCCCACATCGGCGCCGGGCAGCCCTACTTTGCTCAAGCCGGTACGAAATACGCTTTGGCCGGTGATGAAGGCCGCGCGCCCGGCGGTGCAGCTCTGTTCACCGTAATAGTCGGTGAAGGTGACCCCTTCGTTGGCGATGCGGTCGATACTTGGCGTCCGATACCCCATCATGCCCTTCGTATAGGTGCTGACGTTCGATTGGCCGATGTCATCGCCCCAGATGATGACGATGTTGGGTTTTCCATCCTGCTCCGGCTTTGACACCACGGCGCCCGCTCCGGTCGCCAAAACCCCACCCAGTGCGATCGCGGTGGCTAACCGCCCGAGGGTGTAATTGCAAAGGCATGTACGCATGCTTTGTTCTCCTTTCCGTTTGACTACGGAAAACACCAAATGTAGGGATTACTCCCCGGTCTCTACCGATTCCCAGCCTGGATCCGGATTATACTCCTTCAGGGCCGCAGCAATCCGGGCCGCCTCGGGACCCAGGTCTTTCTGATAGATCTTGCCCTGATGATTGACGATGAAGGTCATGATGCCGGACGAGCCGTATTGCGCGGGAAACGCCACCATGCCGAAACCCGCGATCATGCGACCATTGATCACGTAGTCGTATTTGCCGCCCGGAGCCTGGCTGCCCTGCCGGGCGAGTATCCGGTAGAAGTAACCGTGGTAGGGCGACCGTGCCTCCGCCGGCGACTTCACGCGATACCCCTCGGCCCGCGCATCCGCGATCAGCGGGCCCAGGGGGCTCTGCGGCTGGCCGGGCGCCGCGTCCCAAAACAGACCGTCGAATTTGCCCGGTTCGCTGCGCAGCTTCTGCGCGTATTCGGCGACCCCGTCGCCGTTCCGGTCCACGTTCGCATATTCAAATTGGGCTTCCATGTAGCCATTCAGTGTACCCAGGGCGCCGAGTTCGTTTCGCCCGATCCGCCGATTGAGGATTTCCTCCCTGCCTTGCTCCGCATCGAATCGCCAGGCGTCACCGCGCTTCACAATGGGAATCGGGAAGGGCCAATCGTCCGGGCCGACGTGCAGGATCGCGCGATCGGCGTCGGCCTGGTCGATGCGCGTTTTTTCCTCGGCCATCGCGACGAAGGCTTCAAAGTGTGTCGCTACCTCGTGAAAGATTTTGGGACATCCAAGTCACCAAAATCGACTCGCCTACGCGACAACCATTGGGCCCCGGCCGCCCTGCGTCCGCGCCGCTTCGCCACACCATCGCAAGCTCGGCGCAGGCTACG
>JBGTCG010000029.1:0-28255 GCA_041748915.1 Methylococcales bacterium | reverse complement strand
CAGCTTCACGCGGTACAGATCGGAGAGCAGTTGTACGCTCCGATCGACCGACAACAACTGGTATTGTGTGAGATACACCGCCGCCCCCTTGACCCCCGCCCCATAGGCGACGGGTTGCGTGACGTCCTCGGGAAAGCGGCTACGGCACCCGCCGAATGCAGCGTGGCCTGAGAGCGCTCGGTTATCCGGTCAGTCGACAAAAGGCCAGGAAGCTGATGCGCGAAGCCGGGATTACGGTGCGCTACCCGAAGAAATACAAGGTGACCACCAACAGCAACCACCCGCAGCCGGTCTTTGCCAACGTGTTGGAGCGACAGTTTTCGGCGACCGGGCCCGATCAAGCCTACGTGTCGGACATCACCTATGTCTGGACCCAGGACGGATGGTTGTACCTGGCGGTTGTGGTCGATCTGTTCTCCAGACGGGATGTGGGCTGGAGCAGGCAGGTTCGCGCATGAAGGCGAAATTAGTGATGGATGCGCTGCGGATGGCAATCTGGCAACGACGTCCGCCGGCGGGTTTGATTGTGCATTCGGATCGCGGCTCACAATACGCGAGTAAAGTGTACCGGCGTTTGCTCAAGGCACACGAGTTTATTGGCAGCATGAGCCGCAAGGGAGACTGCTGGGATAATGCGGTCGCGGAAAGCTTCCTCGCGGACCTGAAGAAGGAACGGATTCAATGGCAGAATTACCCGACGCGCTATGCGGCTCAACCGGATATCGTGAATTACCTATCGATGTTTTACCACAGCCGCAGGCTTTACTCGTATCTGGACTACCTTAGCCCGAATGATTAGGAATCAGCAATGGCTGAAATGATGAAGGTCACTTAACTGGGTTGTCACAAAATGCTTGACCACTCCACGGTTACCTGCACGGTGTCACCGGGACAGTTCAGTTCCATGTCTCATTCAAAATCGTATAATCCTTCCACCGAGCGGACAGACAATGGGCTACGCCCTCCGCCAGCCGCTCATGTCACACGTTTAGCTGGCACAGCGTCGGCGCCACTCAACCCATGGTTGGGTCGTTAGACCTCAACGGAGAATTTCTCGTGAAAGCTCGAGTTACAGTCATCACTCGGGGCGTGGACGATCTGGAACGTGCGCTTTCGTTCTATCGTGATGGGCATGGTCTGAGTACAGAAGGCATCATCTGCAAGGAATTCGAGCATGGTGCTGTTGCACTCTTCGACCTCCAGGCCGGACTAAAGCTGGCAATCTTGCCCCGTCAGAGCATCTCCCACGATTCCGGTCTGCCGCTAGATTCCCCCAAGTGCTACTGATTTGACGCTCGGCCATAACGTTTCCTTCAGAGCCGAAGTCGAAGCCGTGATGAAGCAAGCCGAAGCGGCTGGGGCTACGGTGGTCAAGTCGGCGCTGCCAGCCATGGAGAGCGAACGCGAGGGCTGGTAGTCCCCGGTAGGTGGAGGTAATTTTGGATACCCGTCGTGCGCTAGCGCCAGAGGGGATCCAAAATTACCTCCGAAACGCCGTCCAGCCATTTGTGGGAGCGGTGCGTAGGCGAGTCGATTTTGGTGACTTGGATGTCCCAAAATCTTTCACGAGGTAGCGACACACTTTTACATGAAACGTTCTGGGGCGGCTATGCAGGCTATTTCCAAGACTTAGATCGGCATCTTTGGGAGGTCGCATGGAATCCAAACCTGCTGCGCGGGGATGAGACCTAACGATTTACCGATGCGACGGATCGCGCGGGCGTAGGTTTCGATCGTCTTGGGCTGAAGCCCTTTCAGATTCAGGCGTTTTCGATGCGTTTGGTAATTCTTCTTGAAATTTGATCCGGATGATGATGTCATTGTCTTGCAACCTCATGATTCGTGGTGGAATGATCCCTCGTGTTGACACATCAATCAGTCCGTTTCTGAAACAACGTACTACCGAGCACCGAGTCACCTACTGCAAACGCAAATTCGGAAGCGGATGAAGAAGACATCTCTTTTCTATGTTCTTATGTTGGTCGTCGTAAGCACTGCCATCATAGGCCTGCTACAACTGGATTCCTCATTGCCGATGCCTCAAGGCACGACAGTGCAGGCACAGGAAACGGATTTCGTGGCAACAAAACATGAATCAGCGTTTTCCGGCCTGATGGACGGATTGCGGGCAAACTTTGACCACCCACTGAGCCATTTATTTGTCCAGTTGCTTGTGATCATCGCGGTTTCGCGAGTGATGGGCAAGATCTTCACACGCCTCAAACGACCCGCGGTCGTCGGGGAAATGGCGGCGGGAATTTTGCTGGCGCCGACGCTGTTGGCCCGGGTTCCCGCTTCCACGAAATTCGCGGTACACTGTGTTCTCCATTCAGTTTTTACGAGGCAGAAAGCTATTCCATAAGTCGCCACTTTGGAGGCGGACGTGAAGCTCAAATTATGGCAAATGTTACCACTGCTGACGACATTGGTTGGGTGCGGGAGCGAGCCGGTCAAAGAAGAACCACCACCTCCGCCTCCGCCTCCGCCTACCCGGATATTTCTTAAGGTCAACGCTACCGGGGACATCAACCCGGACCATACCGGCAGGCCGTCGCCAGTGGTGCTCAGGGTGTACGATTTAAAGAGCGTCGATACTTTTATGAGCGCCGATTTCTTCAAACTCTTCGAACAGGGGGATGCTACATTGGCGGGAAATCTGATCGACACCAAGCAGATGGTGATCAAACCTTCTCAGGTGTTGCGGTTGGAGCGTACACCGGAAGGCGAGATTCGTTATCTTGGATTCGTAGCGGCGTTTCGTGATAATGCCGCCGCCGTGTGGCGGGCGACGGTACCGATCCCGCCGCATCAGACGACGACGGTGAGCGTCAAGCTCGAAAAATTGTCTGTCACCGTTCAATCGGATAACCAACCACCGAATCAGGCGGAGTAACCGGCATGGTAACGCACAGTAAAGTAGTATGGTACGACGGAATGTTTCTTCGGCCCCAGCATTTCCAGCAGCAGGATCGATACCTGGAGACTCTTGTGCGAGACCGAGCCGTCCATCTGCAACCTTATGACTGGGGAATCCTGGAACTCATTCTGGACGAACACGCGTTGGACTCGGGTAAGGTAGCCATCTTGAAATGCAAAGGGATCCTGCCCGACGGCACACCTTTTAACATACCGGACGAAGATGATCCTCCTGCACCATTACTGATTGACGTGACATTGCGGGACAGCTGGATTTTACTGGCCCTGCCGGATCGCAATCAAGCGGCGGAGGTCGACTTAGAAAAGCCTGGTATCACGCTTGCGCGCTACCGAATGCAGACCCAACCCCTGCGGAATAATGTAGCCGGATCAGAACATCTGGAGGAATCCATCAAGATCGGCAAGCAACAGTTCAAATTACTGATCGAAAACAACAAGAGTCATGGTGGTTATTCGGTAATCCGGGTGGCTCGTCTGGTAGAAAAACGTGATCAGCGTGTGATACTGGCCGACGACTTCATCCCGCCTGCGCTAGACTGCGGTAGCTGGCCCCTGTTAAGCGGTTTTTTGGACGAAATCCGGAGCCTGTTGAAACAATGCGGTGAGGAACTTGCGAGCCGGGTACCGGTTCCGCTGGAGGAAGGAACTGGGAATATCGAAGATCTCTTGATGCTGCAGGTCGTGAATGTACATCACTCCCGCTTTACCCACTTGTGCCGCATGCGCGGCTTGCATCCCGAAAAATTTTATGACATTACGTTGCAATTAGCCTGTGAACTTGCCACATTCACCCGCAATCCGCGATTAGCTCCAGCGTTTCCTTTCTATGATCATGACGATCTGCATACCGCCATCAAGCCGGTTTTGGAAGAGTTACGGAAGTCCCTGCGCCGCGATGTCAAACCTCGTGTAACCGAGATCATTTTAGAGAAATTTGACGACCGAGAGGGCAGAAGGTATCTGGCACGAATGTCACCCGCCCTGCACAATCTTCTGAATGAAGCAAGTTTCATATTAATGGTGAATTTGCCGGAAAATTTACTCGATACTTTTGCTCACCAGTGTATCGTTAGCGCGGCCGAAGAATCGGACAACCTCATCGCAAATATTGTTCCGGGGATCCAATTGCAGCGGTTAAATACCGTTCCTCCCAACATCTATGACAAAGACTTCATCTATTTCGAACTGGAGAGAGGAACGGAGTTTTGGGAAAGGGTTAAAACTTCGGATGTGGGAATGGCTTTTTATCCCGCGGTCAAATATCCCCGCATGACCATGCGCTTATGGGCAATCAAGGAAAAACGGAGATGAAAAACAACCGTAATCCGTTTGACGATCGGAGCAACGGTAACACCAGTAACCGTAGCGACGAATTCACTATTGTCGATCCGATGGCGGTTCGGCGAACTTTGGATCCGTCAGAGGAAACGAACTCTTTCAGGGATATTTCCAAGCACGACAAAGCTAAATCATTGCCGCCGCGTCGGGGTCCGAACCCGCTGGAACGCGGAGCGACGGCTCTGTTAAATCTGATGCTGTCACTGAAAAATACGCTTTCTCATCCAGATATCACGGACTTACATAGCCAAATCATGAGGAAGGTTGAACATTTTCGGGCGTTACTGGCCAAGACTGGGATACCCGGCAGGACCCTGGAGGATGCGAGTTACGCCGTGTGCGCCACCCTGGACGATATCGTGTTGAACGATACTGCCTGGGGCATGACCAGTCTATGGCCGCAGCAAAGTCTCCTCGTCACGTTTCATCAGGATTTTAGGGGGGGTGGGGAATTCTTCAACCGTCTGGACGATTTGCTCAGGCAACCGGTACTCAACAAGGATGTATTGAAACTGATGTATCTATGTCTCGCGCTCGGCTTCAAGGGCCGTTATCGCAAGGAGGCCGGTAAACTGGAGGAGAAACGCGAGCAGTTGTTCAGGACGCTTTACGCACTACCGCGAGACGAAGAAACGGATTTGTCGCCCAGCTGGCAGGGTGTTGTCAACAGGCAGCGCGATTTTTCCCGCTTAGTCCCGTTCTGGGTGTTGGCCGCCGCAGCATGCGCCTTGTTGCTGAGCCTGTACACGACCCTTCTCTACCGCATCAATGACGCTTCGGAACCGGTCGCCGAAGGTTTCGAAAATGTGTCGGCGCCTCTGCCTTATTTTCAGAGGCAAAAAACGGAACCAATGGGTATTTCGGATGAAAATTCCTTTATCCGTTTGAAGACTTTCCTGGCACCCGAGATTCGTCAAAAGCAGATCGAAGTCTCAACAATGGCTCAGGGGGTCATGATTCGGATCAGTCGCGATGATTTGTTCGAATCTGCCTCCGCAAGCCTGAATCCGAACTACGGCACGTTGATTCAGCGAATTGCCGAGGCCGTGAAGTCGGAACCCGGCAAACTGTTGATCACAGGACATACCGATAATATTCCGATCCGCACGATAAAATATCCTTCCAATTCGGATCTCTCGAAAGCACGTGCCGAAACCGTGGCGCAATCCTTGATCGCCGGTGCCGGCGACGCTGATCGTTTCAGTGCGAAAGGCTTGGGAGCAGCCAAACCCCTTTGTTCAAATCAGACGGCAGTGGGGCGTGCCTGTAATCGACGTGTCGAAATTGTTCTGGCGATGGGCCGGCCGTGATTAAACGGATTTTTAATCTATTAAAAAGTCGATGGATAGCGACTGCATTCGGCATGCTCGCAGCAGCCGTGACGATTTGGCATCTCGGTCCCGTTCTTGGCATCGCCGAGCGGGTAATGGATTCTCCGGCCAATCGCACTTGGGCGATCGCGGGAATTTTGCTGTTATGGATGCTCAACCACCTGCGCAGATATTGGCTTGCCCGGCGTAAAGAAAAACAATTTCAGAAAGACCTCACGGGCGCTTCTCCGAATTTCGGTGCAGGCAGTTTACAGGAACAGGCTGATTTGGCGGCAAAATTTGAAGAGTCCCTGCAGGATCTGAAACAACACCTGGGCAGCGGGCGCTTCGGCAGCCAGTATCTCTATCAGCTGCCCTGGTACATCATCATTGGTCGGTCCCGCGCCGGCAAAACCACTGCTTTATCCACCGCAGAGCTGAATTATTTTCGGAAAGTGAAAGGGTTGGGCAGCACTCAGAATTGCGACTGGTTTTTTACCGACGAGGCTGTTCTGATCGATACAGCCGGACGTTATATTGAGCAAGACAGTGGTGAAGCGGTCGATCGGGAGGGTTGGCAGGCTTTTCTTGATCTGCTCAGGAAATACCGTTCGCGCCGCCCAATTAATGGAATTCTGGTTGCCGTGAATATCGATGAACTCCTGAGACAGGATAAGACTGATCGGGCCCGGAATTGCGTCGAATGGGAACGATTGCAGGATATACTCGAACGGCTCGGTATTCGATTTCCGATTTACCTTTTGTTTACCAAATGCGATCTTTTGGCGGGATTTGTCGAGTATTTCGATGACCTGGGGGTACGGGAACGGTCTCAAGTCTGGGGAATCACGCTGCCGCTGTATACCGATCTTCATATGCCGCAAAGTCGTGTACAGGACGATTTTAATCGTGAGTTTCAAGCTCTGGAGCAACGTCTGCATCAGCGCTTCCTGCGGCGTTTGCAAGACGAACGAGACCGGCAGCGGCGCGAACTGATCTATACCTTCCCTCAGCAGTTCTCGGCAATTCGGCCGGCGATCGAGCAGTTCCTGATGGACATTTGTCGGCCGAATATGCGCAAGGAGTTGCCGTTGATACGAGGCGTCTATTTTACTAGCGGGACTCAGGAAGGTACGCCGATCGACCGGGTGATGGCTTCGTTGGCGCAAATCTTTCGATTAAGTACCCAGGCCTTGCCGGCTTTTTCCCGTACCAGGGGAAGGAGTTATTTCATCACCCGCCTGCTGCGCGAAGTCATCTTTCCGGAAGCTGGACTCGCCAACACGAATTTACGACTTGAGCGGCGACTTTCATGGCTGCAACGAACCGCCCTCATAGGCATCGTTGCATTAATTGGCCTGTTGACTACCGTCTGGCTTGTCAGCTACCGGGAAAATCAAAATTTCATTCAACACGCCGGAGCACAGCTCAATCAACTGAAAAATCAGGCCGGCCAGCTCGACCAGAATTCAACCAGCGTGTCAACCGTGTTACCGCTTTTGGACGCTGCTCGCGATCTTCCGGGCGGCTACAGTCATCGCGGCGATTCCTGGCTCGCGGGATTCGGGCTCTCGCAAACCGAAAAGCTGGGCGACCGGGCAATTGACACTTACGGAAAACTCCTCGAGGAAGCCTTGCTGCCGCGGTTGATGATTCACCTGGAAGAGGAGCTGCGCCAGGGATCGCGAAACGCCGAGAGACTGTATGAAACCCTCAAGGTTTATCTCATGTTGAACGATACCCGTCATTTCAGCGCCAAGAGCGTAATGAACTGGCTGAAGGAGGATTGGCGCACAAAATTGCGGCGCAATGTAACGGATGACCAACGCGAGTCGTTGCATAACCATTTAGCGGCATTGTTGGAGAAATTTCCAAGATCGGTGCCGGTGGAATTGGATCCCGACCTAATTCAGTCAGTTCAGGATCGCTTGCGGGCGATATCACCTGACCGTCGTGTTTATGACCGGTTGAAAACCTATGGACTGGGCCAGGAACTGCCTGCATTCAACATTGGCGAGGCGGCCGGTCCGGACGTTATGCGCGTATTCGAGCGCAACAGTGGAAAGTATTTGAGCGAAGGGATTCCCGGATTCTTTACCTATAAGGGTTACCATGAGGTTTTCAGGCCGGTTGCGAGAAAGCGCCTCGATCAATTCTTATGGGAACCCTGGGTAACCGGCAATCAATTGGAATCGCTGACGCCTGATGCAAGACGGCAAATTCTTGAAAACGTGCAGAAGTCTTATCTGGAAGACTATGCGAAGCAGTGGACAGACTTATTGAAAGACATGCGAATTAAACCCCTGTTGGCTTCGGATATGCACCAAACGATTGGAATCGTGAAGATTCTCTCTCATCCTGCCAACTCTCCGCTACGCAAGTTATTGGCCGCGATAGACCGGGAGACCTCTCTTTGGCGGTCGCCAGAAAGCGCCGTAAACGAAGAGGAGAAGGACGACAAAAGTCTCTATGACAAAATAACCGGAAAACTGAAGGACGCAGCCACGGCTGCCGAATCCTTGGGCGATCCTCTGCCTGAAGACAGGCTGGTGGATGACCGTTTCGCCTGGCTTCATGATTTTATTAAAAATGACATAACAACCATCCTGAACGGACTCGATGAACTCTATCGTGCCCTGGATACGGTAGCCGGCGAGGCAAACCCGGGGGGATCCGCGAGCGGCGCCGCGGAAATACAGGCCAATTCGATCATCCTCAAGCTCCGTCAGCAATCCAGTCACCAACCAGAGGTCAATAATCTGGTTCAGACCGTTACGAACGATGCCGGAAACCTCGTAAACGACAGGCGATGCGCTTATCTGAATGGTCTCTGGATCAGTGAGGTCCTGCCGTTCTGTCGGCAAGCAGTAAACGGCCGTTATCCGCTGAACGCCGAAAGCTCGGGTGAAATTACGCTCGAGGATTTTGGTCAGTTTTTCGGTGCGGGCGGGTTGATCGATCAATTTTTCCAGAATCATTTGAAAGAATTTGTGGATGTCTCCCATGTGCGTTGGCGGTGGGGCTCCTCTGACAGGATCAGATCCTGCGCATCCCAGGACGCATTATCTGCATTTCAGTATGCCGAAGCGATCAAAAAGGCATTTTTCAGGGGTGCCCAGACTCCAAGCGTGAGCTTTTGGTTAACTCCGATTTCCATGGATGTCGATGTCGACCAATTTTTGTTGGATGTCGGCGGACAGGTATTGACTTATGCTTTCCAACCCGTTCGTCCAATTTTAATGAGCTGGCCGAGCCCGGACAACATTGGGCAGATCCGATACCGGTTTAACCTGCCGGGCGGCGGATCCATCGGGGTGGACGAAAAAGGTCCGTGGGCCTGGTTCAGAATCCTGGATTCCGCTGATTTATCCCCTACTCCCGGCACCCCGGACGTACTGAATGTAACCTTTAGGAAAGGACCCCATTGGGCGAGCGCCGAATTGCGCGCGACCAGCGCATTCAATCCTTTCAATTTCAATGAACTTCGCAAGTTTCGCTGCCCTGAGCGGTTGAAATGAATTCGGTATGAGGAGAGCCATGGATTGCTTTAAACCAGCGAACAGCGGCCGGGACGATGGCGTCGAATCAGCTCCTCATGCCGGCAAAGCCGGCCGTCTCGCTGCGCATGGGATGGTGGCGCTTCCCAAATCGGGCGATTGAGTGTATAAAGAACACCGTTAAACACCGAAAATTCTACCCTTTTTGGGGGAAATCCAGACAAGCTCAGAATCGGAAGAGTGTTCGTCATGGCGTCTCGCGAAGTTCTTGATTTCGACCGGTTGCTTCAACCCATTTCCACAGACTCCCCCTGCGGCAGCGACCTGCGCGCGGTCGCATCCCCGCTTTATCATTCCATTAAGCATACACGCATAAAAGCCAGAAAAGCCGAGGGGACATTTCCCGATAAAGATCAAAAACAAGATGATTATTTTTTTTACCGGGAAAGTGTTCCCGATTGGCGTACCATAGACCAAGAGGCGCGTATCGTACTGGGAGATAAGAGCAAGGATTTGGAAGTTACCGCCTGCCTCATCGAGTCCCTGGTCCGATTGTACGGTTTCGCAGGGTTGCGGGATGGATTCAGGCTGGCCCTAGAATTGGTGGAGAGATACTGGGACGGCTTATTTCCGCTACCGGACCAACACGACGAGGTACCGCGGGTTTGGCCGTTAGCGGGTCTCATTGGACAATATCCGGGCGGCATTCTGGAACTCGCCATTGGTAGAGTGCCATTGACTGAACCGTCCGAGCGGATTGGATCCGAGTCCATCTGTTACCAGGATTATCGAATTTACCAGGAGCAACCTGACTCGCCGGCTACCGCTAAAATCAAGGCACTAATTGGCAAAGCGAAAGAGAAAATTTCCCCTGATTCCGCCAACGAATTGCGCGAGGATATCAAGCAATGCCGGAAATATTTTGCAAGGCTTTGTGAGTTGATCAACGAAAAGTGCCAGGCTGATGTTGTTTCGGACCAATACATCGATGGCGTGCTTACGAATTGCCTGGAAGCGTTACGCCAACTGAGCCCGACCATTGACCAACCGGATACCCTCCCGTCCATTGAAGGCGGCCCGCAACCAGACCGACAAAGCCGCCCCGGACCCGATCTGACGAGTCGGGAAAATGCATTGCATGCTCTGCTCGAGGTAGCGGAGTATTTTGAACATCGCGAGCCCCATTCGCCGGTTTCCTACCAGTTAAAGCAGGTCGTGCGCTGGGCACGAATGTCGTTGCCCGAACTGCTCGGAGAATTAATCACGGACGAAAAGGCAAGGAGTGAGTATTGTAAATTAGCGGGGATTCGTCCACAGACGTAGTTCATTCCTTACGCCGCCACAGTGGCATAAAACGTTTTAATCGATCAATTGAGGAGCATCAAGCCATGCCGGAAAGTATTCATAAGAAATTGGAGCGTATTCGCAGACCTCGCGTGCACATTACCTATGAGGTTGAAACCGAAGGCGCGATGGTCGTCAGGGAACTCCCCTTCGTGGTCGGCGTGATGGGCCATTATTCCGGAAACAAGCCGGTTCAGGAGTCAAAACGATTGGAGGAGCGAAAGTTTATCACGATCGACCGGGATAATTTCAACGACGTCATGAAAAAAATCGGTCCCGGGCTCGCATTTCGGGTAGAGAACACGCTCGCGGGTGACGGTAAGGAAATGCCGGTGGAACTTAAATTTGAAGCCATTGAAGATTTTGAACCCGCCCGCGTGGTGGAACAGATCAAACCGCTGAAAACGTTGCTGGACAGTCGCAATAAGCTCCGGGATTTGATGGCCAAGGCGGACAGTTCGCAGAATCTGGAGGCTATACTCGAAAAGGTTTTGCAGCAGACTCAAGGCGAGGGCATCAGCCAGGAACTTAATCAATTGGCGAATGAGCTTGGAATTAAACCGCCTGCCACGCAGGATAGCGGCAACCCTTCGTCGTCTGAGGAGGATAACCCATGAGTACCGATACGGAACCAGTCCAGCCTCAGATTACCGAGGTCAGCGAAACAACGGCGCCAAGCTTGCTGCAGCAGGCAATCGCCGCAACCAAACAAACGGAACCCGATCGAGCCAGGGAGTTGCTGGAAAACCTCGTTCAAGAGGCTCTTCAGGGTACGGTCAGTTGGAGTAAAAGTCTTACCGCCAGCATCAATACGGCGATTCATAAAATAGATGTCGAAATTTCCAAACAGTTGGCCGCCGTCATGCACCACCCGGAATTCCGTAAATTGGAAGGCAGCTGGCGCGGGCTGCACTATCTGGTGATGAATAGCGAGACCGGCGACACTCTGAGAATTCGGATGTTCAACTTGAGTAAGACCGAGTTGTTCAACGACCTGGACAAAGCGATTGAATTTGACCAGAGCAACATCTATAAAAAAATTTATGAGAGTGAGTTCGGCTCACCGGGCGGCGAGCCCTATAGCGTTCTGATCGGGGATTATGAATTCACCCGCCATCCGGAAGATATCGCTTTGCTGCAAGGCATGTCCCAGATTTCGGCGGCAGCCTTCGCACCCTTTATCTCGTCGGCCGCGCCTAAATTGTTCGGCTGGGATAACTGGACCGGACTCAACAAGCCGCGCGATCTGGCCAAGATATTCCAGGCGGAGGAATACATCAAGTGGAGAAGTTTCCGTGACACGGACGATTCCCGATTCGTGACCCTGACTCTGCCGCGTGTTCTGGCGCGGTTGCCCTACGGCGAGGCAACCAAATCGGTTGAAGAATTTCGCTTTGAAGAGGCGCCCAGCGACAAGGACGAAACGAAGCAGACCATGGTGCGACGCGAAATGGATGACCATGAACATTATTGCTGGATGAATGCGGCCTACGCGCTGGGCGCCCGTCTGACCGACGCGTTTGCCAAGTATGGCTGGTGTACGGCGATTCGAGGTGAAGAGGGTGGCGGCAAAGTCGAAAACCTGCCAGCGGACCTTTTTAAAAGCTGGGATGGCGACAGTGAATTGAAATGCCCCACAGAAGTAGCCATACCGGATCGACGGGAAAATGAGTTCAGTAATCTGGGCTTTCTTCCTTTATGTCATTACAAGAATACCGATTATGCAGTTTTCTTTGGCGGGCAGACGACCCAGAAACCTTTAAAGTATGATCGCCCGGAAGCAACTGCTAACGCCGCCATTTCGGCTCGCTTACCCTATATTCTGGCCTCCTCCCGCTTTGCCCATTACATCAAGGTGATGGGCAGGGCGAAAATCGGGGCGTTCATGGAAGCAGAAAACGTCGAGGCCTGGCTGAATCGTTGGATAAAAAATTACGTCAACGCGAATCCCGACGCAGACCAGGAGCAAAAGTCCCGTTTTCCTTTGCGTGACGCCAAGATCGAAGTCAAACCAATTCCCGGTAAACCGGGGGCCTATAACGCAGTGGCCTGGCTGCGTCCATGGCTGCAGATGGAGGAGCTGACCGCATCGCTGCGCATGGTGGCTGAGCTGCCCAAGAAAAAATGACAAATCGTGAATAACCGCGCATGAAACCCGCGATTGATCGTTGAATCCCGGAATCCGCAAGGCACTTATTGTGGTTATTCCGCATAGGGAACGGGCCGGCGCTTCAGGGTTTGCGGATCGCGTCGGATGGAGCAATGACCAGGGTACCCGTTTGGATCGTTTTCTGGCCGCAACGGATTGGGCGGTTGCGTTAGCAAACTGGCTGGGGCCGGAAGCTTGCCGATCTCTTTCGGCGGATCGCGGAATGTTGAAACAAAGATTGGATCGGGATATTGCTTATCTCGATGAACAGTTGAATCAACAAGTCAATGCGGTCCTCCACCATCGGCAGTTTCAGGCGCTGGAGGCGTCCTGGAGGGGTTTGCGCTATCTGGTTGATTCAAGCTCCAGGTTGGCCGCAGAGCGCACGGTTCGGATACGCGTGTTGGACATCTCCTGGCGTGAACTGGCCCGCGATCTGGAACGCGCGATGGAATTCGACCAAAGCCAGTTTTTCGAAAAGGTGTATACCCGGGAATTCGGGAGTCCGGGCGGCGAGCCTTTCGGATTGCTCATCGGCGACTACTTCGTGCGCCATCGGCCAGGACTGGCTCATGCCGATGATGATGTGGCGGTGCTGAAAGGCATCTCTCAGGTGTCGGCCGCGGCATTCGCGCCATTCATTACCGGCGTTCATCCGGCGCTGTTCGGATTGGACAGCTTTCATGAACTGGGTCTGCCAATTGATTTACAGCGTGTTTTCCGCCAGCAGGAGTATCGGTTATGGCAAACATTGCGGGATTTTGAGGAGTCTCGTTTCATCGGTCTGGTATTGCCGCACATCCTGCTGCGTCTTCCTTATGAAGATGATGGCTCGCGAGTCGACGGTTTTCCTTTCCACGAATCCGTGGCCACCCGCGATAACCAATGCTATTTATGGGGAAACGCCGCCTTTGCGTTTGCCGCGGTAGCGATCCAGGCTTTCGATAATAACGGCTGGCTGGCCGATATTCGCGGAGTTCGCCAGAATGAGGAAACCGGTCGAATGGTCGCGGCGGGGGGACTGGTCAGTAGCCTGCCCGTCGCTTCGTTCACCACGGACCGTAGCGGTCTGGCGCCCCGATTTTCAACGGATGTACAGATTACCCAAACCCGTGAAAAGGAACTGGATGAATTGGGCCTGATCAGTTTGTGTCACTGCTGGGATACGCCGTGGTCGGCGTTCTATAGTAATTCCTCGGTGCAGGCGCCGAAGACCTATGATTCCGCGGCGGCCAGCGTAAATGCGCGTCTTTCGTCGATGTTGCAATATACTCTGTGTGTATCACGTTTTGCGCATTTCATAAAAATCATCGGTCGGGCCAAAGTCGGAACGGTGAGGACCGCGCACGAGCTGGAAACCTTGCTGCAGAACTGGTTTCTCAGGTATTCGACTGCTCGTGAAGACAGTTCACTCGATGAAAAAGCCCGTTACCCCTTGCGCGAAGCAAGGGTACAGGTGAAGGCCGCGCCTGGCAAGCCGGGCAGTTTTATCTGTACGGCTCATCTTCGACCGCATTTTCAGTTGGAGCAACTGGTTGCCGCCATTCGATTGGAAACGGAAATTACTCCCGCGAAGGCTTAATCATGCACAACGGTCCGATATCAACCCCAAGTCAACTATTCGAGGCTGGCCGCGCACAGGAAGCCATTGCGAGCCTGACTCAAGAAGTGCGGGCGCGGCCAATGGACGGCGGAATGCGTTATTTATTGGCTGAATTGCTGTGTTTTATCGGCGACTGGGATCGCGCGGACAAGCAATTGGATGTATTGGTCCATCAGGATCCGAAAGTTCTTCCGGGCGTGACGCTGTTCCAACTGCTTCTACGCGCCGCCAGAGCCCGCCAGCAGTTTTTTTCGGAAGGCAGGTTGCCGGATTTTGTTGCCGCGCCTGGCCCGCTGTTGCAACTTTATCTGCAGGCATCCATTCGAATTCGCGAGGGGGAGGCGGGGGAAGCCGATGAAATACTCACTGAGGCCGAATCTCAAAGACTTCCTCTGTCAGGCATTTGCAACGGCCAAGCCGTCGACGATTTCCGGGATCTGGATGATTTGACTGCGGGTGTTCTCGAAACCTTTACCGCTGCAGGGAAATATTATTGGATTCCTCAGGATCAACTCGTCGGTCTTCGCATGCAGGCACCGAACCGACCCCGCGATCTTCTTTGGCGACCCGCGCGGATTGATCTCAAGGATGGATCCGAAATCGGCGGATTCCTTCCCGTGATTTATCCGGGTTCCGAACAAGGTAGCGATTCGATCTGCCTGGGCCGCACAACGGAGTGGCAGGGTGGCAGCGGTTCCCCGGTCAGAGGCTTGGGCCAGCGCATGTTTCTGGGCGGCGAACAAGCTTTGGGTATACTGGAAATTCAGGAACTGACAACGTCTAAACCTTAAAGGTTAATATGGAAACGAGCGACAAACTGCGGCCGTCTCTGCTGGATCGCCTGTTGGACGACGATCCGGACTCTCCCGGCAAACCGGACACCTGCGTACAAAGTCTTGAGGGTCTTCAGGAAGCGGTAAAACGCGATCTCGAGCACCTGCTCAATACCCGGCGGCGATGCGAGTCCAGACCACAAGAGTGGAAGGACGAAAAATTGAACGACCTGAAAAAATCGCTCGTTAACTACGGTCTCCCGGATTTTCTGGCGATGAATCTGGCTTCCGATGAGGGTCGAGCGGCTTTTCTACGGATCGTGGAAGATACCATTCGCGTGAGTGAGTCCAGGCTCGATCGTATCAAGGTCAGTCTGCTGGCCAATACGGAACCTTTGGACCGCACAATGCGCTTTCGCATCGAGGCGCTGTTACAAGCCGAACCGGCGCCGGAGGCAATTGCGTTCGATTCCGTTCTGGAACCCGTAACCTGCAATTTCACCTTGAAGAGATCGGTCGATGGGCGATGACCTGCTTCGATATTATAATGACGAGCTTGCAATTCTTCGTGACCTGATCAGCGATGAATTTGCGCAGGCGAATCCAAAACTGGCCGCCCGGCTGGGCATGGGCAGGGCAGCGGTCCGCGATCCGCATGTCGAACGCCTGATCGAAGCGGTAGCCTATTTGAATGCGAGGACTCGTTACAAGCTGGAAGATGATTTTCCAGAGCTTAGCGATGCGTTGCTCGGCGTTTTGTATCCTCATTACCTCACCCCGATCCCGTCCCTGAGCGTCGTCCAGTTTCAACCTGAACCGGAATTGATGGATCGGATCGAATTGCCGGTCGGAACGCCCCTCGAAACCGATCCCATCGAAGGCGAACCCTGCCGCTTTCGCACCTGCTACCCGGTGACACTGTTACCGATAAAGATCGATTCGGCGGCTTTGAACGGTCGTCCACTTCCCGCGCCGGCGGTCCCCGAAAGCAAGACAGCCCAGACCGTTCTGCGGTTGTCGCTCAGGACAACGGCAAAGGATGTTACGTTTAGCGGTTTGGGAACCTTGATCGACGACAGCAGGGTTTTGATCCTGCGTTTTTTTCTAAAGGGTCAGGAACAACCGGCGTTCTCCCTGTACGATCTGTTATGCAATTCGCCATTGCAGATCGCGATTGCCGCGTCTAATGACGATCCGAATCCGGTATTATTGGGGCCGGATTGTTTAAGACCGATGGGATTCACAAAAGATGAGGGACTCGTACCCTATCCCCCACGGGCGTTCCTTGGCTACCGGCTCCTGACGGAGTATTTTGCGTTCCCCGAGAAATTTTTGTTTCTCGAGTTCACTCTGAACGCGGAAGCGATGGAACGATTCGGCGACCGGTTCGAGATTTTTGTCTACAGCCCTCATGGCGCGAGGGAACTGGAAGGCAGAGTGAATGCAGATTCCTTCTGTTTGGGATGCAGCCCGATCGTGAATCTTTTCGAGAAGACCGCGGAGCCCGTGGTCCTGAAACAGACCACCGCCGACTACGAAGCGGTGCCCGACACGCGCCGCCGTGCTGCGCTGGAAGTGTTTACGGTCGATCAAGTCACCGCCAGCGATACTACCGGAAAGTCATTCGAGTACCTTCCGTTTTATGGCGCGCATCATGGACAGGAGCCGGAAAGACGGCGTTTCTGGCAGCCTGTTCGTCGACCGGCCCGTACTAAACATGGCGGCACCGAAATGTTTCTCAGGTTGGTTGATCTGGATTTTCGTCCATCGACAGCCGAACAGCAGGTGCTGCACGTAGAGCTGACCTGCCTGAATCGCGATTTGCCCAATCGGCTTCCGTTCGGAGGCGGACAACCCCACCTGCGATTATACGAAGGCGCCGCGCCCACGAACAAAATTATTTGCCTGACGCCACCTACTCCGACGGTTCGTCCGCCGTTAAGGGAAAGAGCAGTATGGCGCCTGATCTCACATCTTTCATTGAACCATTTGTCCATTACGGACCCTGAAACCGGTTCAAAGGCATTGCGCGAAATCCTCAAACTATATGACTTCAAAGACTCGGAAAAGACCCGCGGGCATATTGAAGGGATTGTAGACGTGCGCAGCAAAGCCGTGCCGGGACGTGTGCCCGGCCGCGGATTCGATAATATCGCGCGAGGCATAGAGATTCAGATTCAGTTCGATGAAAATCGTTTTGCGGGTAGAAGCCTGTTTCTGTTCGCCAGCGTTATCGAACATTTCCTGGGTTTGTACTGTTCATTGAATTCTTTCACGCGGCTGACCGCGACCTTTCAAAATGGCGAGCGGGTACTGAAGCGATGGCCTCCCCGAGCTGGCGAACAGCAACTACTATAGAAGAAAGTTTGTTTCAGGAACCGTATCGCTTTGATTTTTTTCAGGCGGTACGCATGCTGGAATGGATTTCGCGGGAACATTTCGGCTCGGAAGGTCAAACACATCGCGCCGCGGCGAGCCAAAATGCCAGGCCGAACCAAATTGTGAGATTCCGGGTCAACAATTCGTTCAGTTTTCCCGCGAGCACTATCGCGGATATCACGAAAACCTTGCCAGCCGGGGGTACAACTGAAAAATGGTTGCCCCCGCAAATGGAAGTGAACTTTTTCGGACTCACCGGTCCTTCAGGGGTTATGCCGGAGCACTACACCGAACTGTTAATCCGGCGCATGCGCCTTAAGGATTGCGGACTTCGCGATTTTTTCGACATTTTCAATCATCGAAGTTTATGGTTGTTTTTCCGTGCCTGGGAAAAGTACCGTTTTCCGTTCGCATGGGAACGCGCCCATGTGGATGGGTCTGGAGACGATCCATTCACCGGGTGTCTTCGTTGCCTGGTCGGGTTGGGTACTCCAAGCCTGAACGATCGTTTGAAGATCAACGACGATGTGGTGCTTTATTACTCCGGTCACTTCGCCAATGGATTCCGCTCCGCATTATCGCTGGAATTTGTGCTCAGCGATTATCTCAATCTCCGTGTCAGAGTCCTCCAGTTTCAGGGCCATTGGCTGGAACTGAGTCCCGATGAACAGACGCGACTGCCTGGCCGCGAGTGTCCGCACGGTCAGTATCACCAATTAGGGCATGGCGCAATTATCGGCGGCAGAGTGTGGGATGTTCGCAGCCGTTTCCATCTGCGAATCGAGAATCTCAACTATGTTCAATTTGTTCGTCTGATGCCCGGCGGCGAGGATTACGTGCGGCTCGGCCAGGTTACCCGTCTCTACGTGGGACTGGAATTCTCGTTTGCGATCCAGCCGGTCCTGGCAAAGAACCAGATACCGGGCTGCGGATTCGTTCGGGATCGCTTATTTGATCCTCAATTAGGCTGGAACGCCTGGTTGTCGACGGCCGGTTTGGTTCCGGAAGTCGATGCGGCCGTCTTTCCATGGAATGACGACGCGGGCGTTGCTTCAGGCAAGAGCTGATTCAGGAATTTCCAGTGCAAAATTTTAATCACGAACGGTATTACGCCACAGACCCGGTGGACAGAATTTATTAAATTGAGTTCTTTAGAGCTCACTGTCGCGTAGGCAGGCTCATCGGAAAAATGTTCTGGCTTTACAAGAAAATAAGGTAGAATCCCATGGAAGCGTTACGTCGATTTGTTGTGCCCCACCCACGGAATTAGAACAAGGAAAGCAGGTTATGGTTACTGTCAATCTCAACACCCTGGTCGTCAAGTTGAATCCGATCTGTCAACAAACCCTGGAGTCAGCGGTGGGTTTGGCTTTGTTCCGCACGCATTATAACGTGGAAATCGAGCACTGGCTGTTGAAACTTCTGGACGTACCCGATTCCGATCTTGCTGCAATTTGCCGTAATTCTAACGTGGATCCGGCCCACGTGAGCCGCGGCCTGACCATCACGCTGGACAACCTCAAGACCGGCAGCGCTCGGACCCCCGCGTTGTCGCCAACCGTGATCGCGCTGATTCGAGATGCCTGGCTGTTGGCCTCCGTGGAATTCGATGACTCCCGGATTCGATCCGGGCATCTTTTAGTCGCGCTGTTATCCGACGACACCCTGGGTGGACAGATTCGCGGCAGCCTGGCCGCTCTGGCAGGTTTATCGCCCGACAAGATTCGCGAACAGATGGCCGCCATCGCCGATCGTACTGCCGAGGCGGATTCTGCCGGTTCCCGTGCTGCCCAACAAGAAACCGGTGAGCCTCTCAAGACATCGGGGCCATCGCGTAGCCCTGCGCTGGATCAATTCACCATGGACTTGACGGCCCGGGCCCGGGCTGGAAAAATTGATCCGGTGTTGGGACGCGACGCGGAAATCCGTCAGATGATCGATATCCTGAGCCGGCGCAGGCAGAACAATCCGATCCTTACCGGCGAAGCAGGAGTCGGAAAGACGGCTCTGGTTGAAGGATTGGCCTTGCGGATCGCGTTTGGTGATGCGCCGGAGCCGCTCCGAAAGGTGTCGATCCGCAGTTTGGACCTCGCGCTGTTACAAGCAGGCGCAGGGGTCAGAGGCGAATACGAAAATCGCCTGAAATCGGTCATCAACGAGATCAAGGCTTCGCCACAGCCGATTATCCTGTTCATCGACGAAGCCCATATGCTGATCGGCGCAGGCGCCCAGGCGGGCCAGGGCGATGCCGCCAACATTCTGAAGCCGGCGCTCGCGAGGGGCGAATTGCGCACCATCGCGGCCACCACCTGGGCGGAATACAAGAAGTACTTCGAAGGCGACGCCGCGTTGGCCCGCCGCTTCCAGGTCGTCAAAGTGAATGAGCCCAGCGAATCGGTTGCGGTGGTGATGCTGCAAGGGACACTGGAGGTATTGGAAGAACACCACGGAGTCCGTATCCTCGACGAAGCCGTGCAAGAGGCGGTACGATTGTCCCATCGCTACCTTTCCGGGCGGCAATTACCGGACAAGGCCGTAAGTCTGCTCGATACGGCATGCGCAAGAACCGGATTAAGCCACATTACCGTTCCGGCGCCACTGGAGGATTGTCGTCGCCAGATTGAGCAGCTGAGCCGGGAAATGAGAATTCTGCGGCGTGAAATGACCATCGGTTCGGAGCACGGCGAACGCATGGATGCGTTGCAACAAACGAAAGAACGTTTGGATGCGGAACGGGATGTCCTGGAACAGCGCTGGAAACGGGAGGTTGGTCTGGTCACCCGTATCCGCGACATCCATACGCGGCTTGAAGCGCCCGCCGAGTCCTCGGATACCCAGCCGCCCGAGGACACTTTCGATAGCTTGCGCGTCGAGCTTCCGCGCCTGAAGCAACAACTCGAGGAATCACAGGGCGAATCGCCACTGGTACAGGTGTGCGTGGACGCGCAAGCCGTGGCTGAAGTCGTCTCGGCCTGGACCGGAATTCCTGTCGGCCGCATGGTGAAGGATGAAATCAGTGCGTTGCTGAACCTCCGGCAACGTCTGGAGGCCCGCATTATCGGGCAGTCACATGCGCTGGAAGTGATCGCGCAAAGCATCAACACGACAAGAGCCAATTTATCCGATCCGCGCAAACCCAGTGGCGTGTTTTTGTTGGTCGGCCCAAGTGGGGTGGGCAAAACCGAAACCGCGCTCACGCTCGCGGATTTGCTGTATGGAAGCGATCAGAACATCACGGTGATCAACATGTCCGAATTCAAGGAGGAGTATCGTGTTTCACTGTTGATGGGATCGCCGCCTGGCTATATCGGTTATCGTGAAGGGGGGGTGCTGACTGAGGCGGTGCGGCGGAAACCCTATAGCATCATCCTGTTGGACGAAATGGAAAAAGCCCATTCCGACGTTCAGGATGTGTTCTACCAGGTCTTCGATAAAGGCGTCATGCGGGACGGCGAAGGGCGGGACATCGATTTTAGAAATACCATTGTTATCATGACCTCGAATGCAGGCAGCGAGACCGTCATGAAATACTGCGCGGATCCGGATACCGCGCCCGACGCGGCGGGACTGGCTGACGCATTGCGACCGGATCTGCTGAAAACTTTTAAGCCCGCGTTTCTTGGAAGAGTCACGCTGGTCCCTTATTTTCCACTTGGCGATGAGGTACTCGCGAAGATTACCCAACTGCAGCTGGACCGTATCAGCCGGCGGGTCATGGACAATTACCGGGCGGAACTGAAGTATTCCTCCGAGCTTCTTGCGCATATTACAGCCCGTTGCCGCGAAGTGGAAACCGGAGCCCGTAATATTGATCACATATTAAACCGCACCCTGTTGCCGGATCTTGCGGCCCACTTACTCGGCTTTATGGCGGAGAGCAAACGGGTCAGTCATATCAAGGTGGATCTTGATGAGTCGGGGCGCTTCCAATATGTATTTTCTTAGGTTATCGTAAGCGTTGCCTCAGGTATTCCCGCGCTAACGTTTTGCGATAAATTTTTTTAGCGATTGACGGAAAGAAAAGGAAGGTGAATCATGAGTAATATCCTGTTGAAAATTGATGGAATAGACGGTACTTCCAACGTAGGCGATCACGAGAAGTGGCATCAGTGTGAATCATTGGAATTTGAAACCTTTAAGCCCATTTCCACCGAAACTGGTAAAGTTCAAGACCGGGCCAGTGCGTTGACACAGATCAAAGACATTATCCTGACCAGAAAAACGGATTCCAGTTCCGCGCAGTTATTCAAGCTCGCATGCGGCAGCGATGCCAAGAAGGTGGAAATCCACATCGTTTCCGGCACCGGAGCCAATATTCAAAAAGATATCGAATGGATGCTCGAGGACACCCTGTTCAGCAAGTATTCCATCAAGGGCGGCAGTCAGAATGACACTGTGGAAACCTTTCAGCTGAATTTCAAGACTGTCGAAATGAAAACGACTGTGAGTGACAGCACGAATAAAGCAGGCAGTCCGTTCCCGGTTAAATTCAGTCGGGAGACCGGCAAGACGGGCTAGGATCGATTCAGTATCCCGGACAGGCGGTACTTTTTCACCGGGAAACGGCAGGCGTTTTATAACCGAGCGGGAAGCCCTGCAGTCGATCACAAAGGTAATAGTCGATCTGGCAATAGCGAAGATCCTTGATGAACGAAGCATTCACTCAAAAACATCGCCGGCTGTTTCTGGAGCAAAGCCCGCTCGGGAAAGACGTCTTATTGCTGAGCAGCTTCACGGGCCAGGAGGAAGTATCCCGTCTGTTCGGCTTTCAACTGGAAATGCTTTCCTCGAACGAGGAAATTACCGCCGGCGACATCGTCGGTAAATCGCTGACGGTCGGCATCAAGTTCAATGATGAACAGGTGCGGTACTTCAGCGGATTCGTGAGCCAGTTCATAGCCGGTGGTCTCACTCACGATGATATGCGAGCATATAAGGCGGACGTTGTGCCCTGGTTGTGGTTCCTGACCCGCACCCAGGATTGCCGGATTTTCCAGAACAAAACCGTTCCCCAGATCATCGAAGATATCTTTTCCGACCACAAGGAGTTAAGCCATTACGAGATCGGCGAAATCAAAGGGACTCATGCGAAACGCGACTATTGCGTGCAGTACCGGGAATCCGACTTCGATTTCATCTCGCGGTTAATGGAGCAAGAGGGCATCTTTTACTGGTTTCGCCATGAGAAAAACAAGGCAACGCTGGTTCTGGCCGATCACAAAGGGGCTTATCACGAACTGCCGGAAAAGGAAGCGGAGTACGCGGGGGGCAAGGGAGGAAGCTTGTCGCAGTGCCATCTAAGTTCCTGGGAGCAATGTCATGAGTTTCTACCCGGGAAATGGGCTCAAACGGATTACAACTTTGAAACCCCCAGCACGAGCCTGCACGCCACCACCCCCACCATGGTGGATTTGCCCGATATGAAAAAATATGAGGTATATGATTACCCGGGTGCCTACTACAAACGTGATGTCGGTGACACCCTCACGCGTTTGCGCATGGAGGAAACCGAGGCCGCACATAATGTGGTCAATGTGACCGGCAGTTACCGCAGTTTTGCGCCGGGGGGCAAATTTACCCTCAAACGTCACGACTGCACTTCAGAAGAAGGCAAGAGCTATGTGATAATCGGCATTCGCCACAAAGCGATCGAGCCAACCTATCTGGCCGATGCAACCGAAGCGGATCGTTACAGTAACCGCTTTACCTGTATCCCCTCCAATGTCGTATTCCGCCCTCCCCGGCTCACGCCAAAATCTCTGGTCCAGGGGCCACAAACAGCCGTGGTTGTGGGACCTGCCGGGGATGAGATTCATACCGACAAATACGGTCGGGTCAAGGTGCAATTCCACTGGGACCGCTACGGCAAAAACAATGAAAAGAGTTCCTGCTGGGTCAGAGTGTCCCATCCCTGGGCCGGAAAAAACTGGGGCATGGTCGCGATTCCGCGTATCGGCCAGGAAGTTGTGGTTGATTTTCTGGAAGGCGACCCGGATCAGCCGATCATCACGGGCCGGGTCTACAATGCCGAGCAGATGCCCCCCTATGCCTTGCCTGCCAATGCGACGCAGACCGGCGTTCTTACCCGGTCCAGCAAGGGCGGCAGCGGTGCCAACGCCAATGAAATCCGTTTCGAGGACAAAAAAGGCTCCGAGCAACTTTATATCCATGCCGAGAAAAATCAGGACATTTCCGTCGAGAACGATGAAACCCACAGCGTCGGCCACGATCGCACCAAAACCATCGACAACGATGAGACAACGCTCGTAAAACATAATCGCACCGAGACCGTGGGCAACAACGAGACGATTGCGGTTGTTCAAAATCGAACCGAAACGGTCGGTGGCAACGAGTCGATCACAGTCAGCATGAACCGAACTCGCAAGGTCTTGTTGAACGAGACGATCGGCGTGCTGTTAACGCGAACGCGCTTCGTCGGCGTCAACGATTTGATTACCGTTGCCGCGGCTCAGGAAATCGGTGTGGGCGGTTATCGACTGGTCGCGGTTGGAGCTTATCAGGACGTAAAGATCGGCGGATATCTGAACGAGACGATCGGGACCAATCGGACGTCAACGGTGACGGCAAACGACAGCCTTACGGTAAAGGGCGGGCAAACCGTAGCGGTCACCAAGGACCAGAGCATCAAAGTCGACGGCGGCCGCAACGCCACGATCGCCAAGGACGATTCGGTGAAAGTCGGTAAAAACCTCGTGATCGACGCCGGCGACTCGGTCACGATCAAAACGGGCAACGCGAGTATTTCCATGAAAAAGGATGGGACGATTGTGATTAAGGGAAAAGACATTTCGATCCAGGGCACCGGAAAAATCAATGTCAAGGCGGGTGGTGATATTGTGATGAAAGGGTCGAAGATTTCCGAAAATTGATTAGGCGTACGTGCAAAGCGGGGGAGCCAGTGACATACGAATATTGCGACGGAAACGAAGTGGTGGCGGAGCCGGATCGACCGATGGAAGAGGACAATGATCTCCAGCTGAAAAAAGTTACACCGCTCACAAAACCGCGCCTACCCAAGTTGATCACCGGAGTAGTGTTAGGGGAGTTAATCGGTATCACGAACGAGGGTCGCATTCCATTGGTTCTTTATCCTGGCCAACCCGGCACGGCTGCCATTAAAGCTCGGACGGTCGTGGACCTCCATAGCCTGCATATCGGTCGCTCGGTCGCTCTGATGTTTGAAGACGCCGATCCATCCAAACCCATTATCATGGGAGTAATGCGCGAAGGCGCAGGTTGGTCACTGGCCGATCAGTCAGGGCAGGTGGAAGTGAACACCGATGGTGAACGGTTGATCGTCAGTGCCAAGGAACAGATCGTATTTCGTTGTGGTAAGGCAAGCATTACCCTTACAAAAGCCGGAAAAGTTTCTATCGAGGGAACTTACGTGCTCAGTCGTTCTTCGGGCGTCAACCGACTCAAAGGTGGTTCTGTTCAATTGAATTAGCCGCTGATCTTTCAGTGCGCTGAACCACCACGGTGAAATCGCGATGTGGCTTTTAGATAACAACACCCCGTTTGCCGCCGAGCGAACCTGGGTTCGAGACAAGGACGGCGCGGAGATTTGGATAGTGGCTGTAAGGTGTTCTTTTGTGATCGAAGCCGACGGTCAGCAGATTCTGGCACCCGAACAGACCGAGGTCTCCCGTATTCCGAAATTCAGCGGTGAGCCAGGGCTTTCTAGTTTGATCGACGAGTGCGACCTCGTTCATACCAAGAACAAAACCGACGTTCTGGTTTATGGGCACGCCTACAGTCCGTCGGGAAAAGCCGCGACACGCCAGGATGTGCGCTTAAAGATCGCCGACATCGACAAAACCCTTCGCGTTCATGGTGACCGTCGTTGGGAAAAGGGCTTAATTGGTATCGACTTGAGTACTGCAGAACCATTCAAAAAAATACCTATCGTGTATGAGCGGACATTCGGTGGCACCGATCAAAAGGACCCGAATCCGAGAAAGCATGGGTGGGAACCGAAAAATCCGATCGGGACCGGTTTCGCTACACGAAAAGAATATCTCGTTGATCAACCCGCACCGAATATTGAATATCCAAACAAGCCGTACAAAGACTGGAAAACAGGAGATCCCGCCGGTTTCGGCCCCGTTGCACGACATTGGGTACCCCGTGTGGCATTCGCCGGGACGTACGATGAAAACTGGGAGAACACGAAAAAACCCCTGCTGCCCTCCGATTTTGACGAACTTTTTTACCAATGCTCACCCCAGGATCAACAGGTCGATGGGTTCGTAAAAGGGGGCGAGGTTGTCGAACTGCGGAATCTGACCCCGAATGGTTTCCTGAGTTTTCGCCTGCCCCGAATCTCGCTGTCACTGTCCACAAGCTTCTATGATGGAACGAATGAGCAGCACCGGGCGGCTTGTCACACCGTCAACTTGTATCCAGACAGAAGAAGCTTTGATATGGTTTGGCATTCGCAGCTTCCGTGTCATCACAAGGTGAACAAGCTCAAGGAAACCCGAATCAGGCTGAAGAGGCGAATTAACGTATCGCCCGACGAACTAAAGACTGGCATGTGGGTAGGAGAGTAAAGGGATGTTCCCCGCACTGGATCGTTCAGTCTGCATCATCGGAACGGGAGCCCGAACCCCTGTGGGCACAAGCGCCCCTGCATCCGCCGCCGCGGTGCGCGCTGGGATCGCAGTGATGGGAAACCATCCATTCATGATCGACAAAATAGGCAACCCGATGGTGGTGTGCGTAGATTCGACGGTCCCGGTGGAATCGTCAATGCTGGACCGTTTTCTGGAACTTTCGATAAGTTCCGCACGTGAAGCGCTGACGGGTCTGCTCAAGAATCTCGGCACACCGCCGCAAGTCTCAGTGCTGCTGGCCTTGCCGGAAGAGCGGCCTGGCACGCCCGACCGTTTCCAAAACGATTTTGCCGAACGGTTTGCCGCCGCCTTGGCCACTCAAATATATGTTCAGGAGATAGTCTGTCAACCGCTTGGGCACGCCGGTGGGTTTTACTGTATGAAGCAGGCCCTGAACCGAATTCAAAACGGCAAAAGCCAGTTCTGCCTGGTCGGCGGGATTGACTCCTATCTCGAGCCCGAGACGCTCGAATGGTTGGATGACCTTGACCAGCTCCATTCTGAAACGACCATTTGGGGCTTTTGTCCGAGTGAAGCCGCCGGTTTTTGTTTACTCAGCTCCGGTCAAATAGCTGCCTCGCTTGGAACACGCATAGAGATCGAACTTGTTTCCGCCGCCACTGCCCAGGAACCCAATCCGATCAAAACCGAAACTGTTTGCATTGGGCAGGGGCTTAGCGAAGCATTTAAAAAATCGCTTGCCTATCTTCAGAATAACAACCAGGTCCACCACACGATTTGCGATATGAATGGAGAACCGTACCGCGGAAACGAATACGGCTTTTCAGTGCTCAGGTCTCCAGGCAAGTTTGCGGACGATGCAGATTTCATGACCCCCGCCGACTGCTGGGGCGATATCGGAGCGGCGTCAGGCCCCCTGTTCGCTGTACTCGCGAGCTTTGCGGCCAAAAAAGGCTATGCGCCCAGGCCGAACACCTTCTTGTGGGCGAGTTCTGAAGGGGGCTTGCGCGGAGCGGCTCTACTGCGTGCCACGACCGTAAAGGAGCGCCACTGATGCCTAGCCATATTACGGTGAACAGCCTCGGATTGACCTACAAGAGTACCATCGGCCTTTCCACCGCCACCATTCCGGACGTATGCAAGACGCCCACGCCCGGCGGACCGGTCCCAATTCCCTATCCGAATTTCGCCGACCAAAGTACGTTAAAAAAAGGTACGACTACGGTAAAGGCCAAAGGGAACATGATCGCGATCAAGGGGTCGGAATACAGTATGAGTTTCGGCGACGAGCCGGGGACAGTCGGTGGTGTCACCTCGAATACTTTCAAGAAGGAAACAGCCTGGATTACTTATTCGTTCGATGTGAAGATGGATGGTGCAAATGCTTGTCGGCATACGGACAAAAAATTTCACAACCACAAGAATACGGTCGATCTGGCGGGCAACGTAGATCCTGGTGATCCAGGCGGAAATCCTCTCGAGATAAAATGTGCAAATGCGCCGGAATCAAGCTCGCAGAAATTCTCTGACTGCGAAAAGGAAGAAATCTGCGCTAAATGTGCGGCAATTAATGAAGTAGCCAAATCAAAAGAAGGGCCTTATGGCGGCTTAAAGCGCATTAATCGTAACGCGTATGAAATCAATAGGGCTGATGGAGACTACAAATGCTCCAAACTTAACGACGTAGCGCGCGCAGGAAATCCGGCACCGTTAGGATTTCACGATAAAGTGTCTGCGGATTGCAAGAAGAAACTGCAGGCAGATGCGGCCAAGAATGACTATAAAGGATTCAGCGCTGATCATATCAACGAAATACAGGTAGGTGGTCACCCAACTGCAGGGTCAAACTTAAGATGGATGTCTAGCGCTCCTAACGAGTGGATGGGTGGTCAAATGGCGAAGTTTCGCGCACCAACAGATGCTTGGGGCAGAACTGAAGGTGGACCGCATACAGGGGTCAAACCGGATTGCTGCGGCTAGGAGGCTGTCCGAGAATAGAAAGCCCGCGATCATGCATCGCAGACCCAAGATGCAAGAGCAGGCGGGCATGAGTTACGGTATGCTGTTGTAAATGGGGATAAAATCTGGTGTTCTGGTGGCAATTCCGGGTATAATACCGCTTGGCAATCAATTCGAGCACTGGCATGTCCGTACCGTTCAAATCGCACCCCGCAGAATCCAACCAACGCGTTTTATTTCCGCCGAACGTGTTCGACCTGCTGCCATCGAGTCATGAGTGCTACTTGTATAAGAACCTGTTTGATCAACTGGATACCTCCGAAATAGAAAAAAATTACAGCCCCAAGGGGCAACGAGCTTATCCTCCGA
>JBGTCG010000028.1:0-56046 GCA_041748915.1 Methylococcales bacterium | reverse complement strand
CACCGCTCCCACAAATGGCTGGACGGCGTTTCGGAGGTAATTTTGGATCCCCTCTGGCGCTAGCGCACGACGGGTATCCAAAATTACCTACGCCTACCGGGGACTACCAGCCCTCGCGTTCGCTCTCCATGGCTGGCAGCGTTCGCATCCCGGTTGATCCGGGCCGATATCCGGGTTCTCCGGGAAATCTCGTGGAAAATGGGCTCCGCCGGTCGGTTACTTCGATGGTCCGGAAGTACCTGGAGTCTCCTGCTGATCGATCAAATTTTCAGTGGTTTTTAAGAAATCCCGAGTTTATATCCTGTCTTGCTTGTGTTGGTTAATGGCAACGAATCCGAATTGATTCCGGTTTCGGACCGCGGTTTTCAATATGGCGATGGTTTGTTTGAAACCCTGGCCGTGGAAAACGAGGCGCCGATATTTCTATCCCGTCATCTTGAACGTCTGCGAAGGGGATGTGAACGCCTCGCGATCGAATATCCCGGAAGCGATATCCTGACCGAAGAAGCCGTCCGAATCTGTAAGACATCGAGATCCGCCATACTGAAAATTATCGTGACGCGCGGTTCCGGTAGTCGGGGGTTCCGGATTTCCAGGGACGTAACTGCTACCCGTGTGCTCTCGATTCATCCCCGTCCGGCATTCCAGATTGACTTTCCGATTACTGGTATCCACACCATCCTCTGCAAGAATCGTCTGGGGATCAATTCTTCGCTTGCGGGTCTAAAACACTTGAACCGACTTGAACAGATTCTGGCCAGGATCGAGTGGGACAGTCCGCGGATCCAGGAAGGCTTGATGCTGGACAGCGATGGGAATGTCATAGAAGGAACGATGAGCAATCTTTTTCTGATCCGGCGCGGCGTGTTAATGAGCCCGGATCTGAGTCGCTGTGGCGTCGCCGGCATCATTCGGGCGCTGGTTCTTGAAGTTGCGCAGGGCAACAAACTTCCGATACAGGTCAAAAGTATCACGATCGATGATCTTGAACGCGCGGATGAAGTTTTCGTAACCAACAGTGTAATCGGTGTTTGGCCGGTCATCGGATTCGATCGGTTCCATTATGAAATTGGGCCGCTGACCCGGAGAATCATGCAATGGCTGGACGAACGGCAAGAATAGCGCTCCGATTATGATCAAATGGGTAGTCATTGCGCTCGTCATTCTCACACTGTTGGGCGCGTACGGGATCAGTACTTATCAAAAGGAATTGAACCGCCCATTGACGGACCGGGAGATTGAATTCGAGATAAAGCGCGGAGATTCGTTAAACCGGGTTGCGGACCGGCTGATCGAACACGAGATTCTGGATACGCCTTACTGGTTCAAGTTTACTGTGCTGGTAGAAGGAATATCGAGCCAACTAAAAGCCGGCGAATATGTCGCCCGTGCCGGAGTCACGCTCCAGGGACTGCTCGACCTGATCTTTTCCGGCGCGGTCCGACAACACTCGTTGTTGCTGGTGGAAGGGTGGAATTACCGGCAGGTGCTTCGTACCGTTTGTACTCATCCGGCCATCGTAAAAATCCTGTGCGATCAAGACGAACCGAATTTCACGGCGGTTTTTGGCGTACCCGATGTACATCCGGAAGGACGATTTTTCCCGGATACTTATTACCTTACCAAAGGGACGACGGATGTCGCCTTCCTTAAACGCGCAGCCGAACGGATGAAGGATATTCTCGAGAGCGAATGGTGCGACCGGTCTAATGGTCTTCCTTTTAAATCCGCCGACGAAGCTTTGATTTTGGCATCGATCATCGAGAAAGAGACCGCGGTTGCGGACGAGCGAACAGCGATTTCCGGCGTGTTCATTCGGCGCCTGGAAAAGGGAATGTTGCTCCAAACCGATCCCACTGTGATTTATGGCATGGGCGACGGCTTCGATGGGAATATCCGTTCTCAACATCTGACTGAAGACGGCCCCTATAATACCTACGCGCGTCCGGGACTCCCGCCGACCCCGATCGCAATGCCGAGTGTCGCATCGATCCATGCCGCGCTTCACCCGAAGTACGGAAACTCGCTGTATTTTGTCTCGCGCGGGGATGGGAGCCATCATTTTTCCGAAACCCTGAGCGAACATAAACGTGCGGTGATTCAATATCAGTTGAAGAAGACGCCTTGATGGAACGGGGTCGCTTGATCACACTCGAAGGCGGGGAAGGGGTCGGGAAATCGACCAATCTGAAATCCATGGAGTCCTGGCTGCAAAAGCAGGGGAAAACCGTTCTGGTTACGCGCGAACCGGGAGGCACGCCGGTCGGAGAGACGATTCGCTCGCTGTTACTGACCGTGGGTGCAGAGCCGCTGGCCGGTGAGACGGAATTGCTCCTTCTGTTTGCGGCCCGGGCGGAACACATCAGAAAAGTCATTCGCCCTGCGCTTGGAACGGGCGTTTGGGTGTTGTGCGACCGCTTTACCGATGCGACATACGCCTATCAGGGAGGAGGGCGGGGATTGGACGAGCAACGGATCGAATATCTCGAGCAATGGATACAGTGCGGGCTCCGGCCCGACCTGACTTTATTGTTTGATGCGCCGGTCGAGGTCGGGATGGCGCGCGTGAGGAACCGCGGAAAACCGGACCGTTTTGAAACCGAACATCTGGAGTTTTTTGGGCGGATCAGAAGCGCATATCTCAAACTCGCATCGCGCTTTAACGATCGCATCCAGGTAATCGATGCCCGTCAGCCGTTGGACGAGGTCGAAACCGCCGTGCAAACTGAACTGGAGAAATTACTGTGAATGGAACGGACGATAGTAAAACGGGATTCTCACTGTATCCCTGGCAGGAGGCAAACTGGCAAACGCTCGTCAGATATATCGAGTCGGAACGGGTGCCGCACGCGCTGATGATAGCGGGGCCCGATGGGGTCGGCAAGTTGCGCCTGGCAATGTGTTTCGCGAATCATCTTTTGTGTAACGGCCCCAAAGCCGCGGATTTTCGCTGCGGCCATTGCGCCAGTTGCCGGTTGGTTGACGCCGGAACGCACCCCGATCTAATCCGGATCGAACCGCCGGAACCGGGCAAGCCGATTACGATCGACAGAATTCGGGACCTCACCGATACGCTATCGTTGACGGCGCAATACAACCAGTACCGGATTGTAATCATCAGGCCCGCAGACCGGATGAATTCCGCGGCAGGCAATGCGTTTCTGAAAACTCTTGAAGAACCCGGAAGCGGAACGGTAATGATGTTGCTCACAGCCCGGCCCCGGGATCTTCCGGCTACCATCAAAAGCCGGTGCCAAAGGCTCAATGTTCGGATACCCGATCCTGATTTGGCAAAGGATTGGCTGGAACAGAGAGTCCGCCCCGAAGAATCCGGCGCTTTACTCGCGATGGCCGCGGGCGCACCGCTGAAAGCGCTGGCGATGGGCGTCGCCGGAAATCTGGAACGGCGGAACAGCGTGTTCACCTGGTGGTGTGAAATCGCGGGCCATCAAGCGGAGCCGGTCAGAATCGCAGAAAAATTGTCGCCCTTGCCGTTGCGCGAAGTTTTGGTCTGGATAACCGGCTGGACCATGGATCTGATCCGTCTGCGCATGGTTCCGATGGTAAAATTGCTGGGCAACCCGGATTTGCGCGAGGTTTTGCAAACCGAGGCCAAGAAGCTAGAATTACAACCATTATTCAGGTTTTATGACGGACTGATTCAAATAGCGTCCATGATCGACACGCCGGTCAATGTTCAACTGCAGCTGGAATCGATCCTGATCGACTGGTATAGCCTGAAGCGAAGTTTGTAAATTGATGGCGTCCAACAAAAATTGATTTGATTATGGCAGAAAAACCCGTTACCAGTACCCTCCCGCGACAGGGAATTCTTTCACTCACGATCAAGGATAAGAACGCCCTCTATGCGGCGTATATGCCGTTTGTAGCGAACGGCGGCCTGTTTATTCCGACCAAACGCGAATATCGGCTCGGCGAAGAGGTTTTCATGTTGATCAACGTAATCGATGAAACCGAACGCCTTCCGGTCGCCGGAAAGATCATCTGGATTACCCCGGCCGGCGCGGAGGGCAACCGCGCAACCGGCGTCGGAGTTCAGTTCAGCGATCAGGACGGCGGTAACGCGAGGAATAAAATCGAAACTTATCTGGCCGGAACGCTGGAATCGGATCGGCCGACTCATACAATGTAGACCGGGCCATTATCCTGTAGAATCATTTCATGGCCGGCATGGATTCCCGGGCTAATCGAAATAACAGTTCTCTCGCCCGGTTCATCCACCGATACATTCCGGAACGATGTTTGTTGATTCGCACTGCCATCTCGACTGCCTCGACTTGACGCCTTACGAGAATAGCTTCGAGCAGTTTGTAGACGATGCCTCATCCAATGGATTGGAACACATGATGTGTATCTGCATCGATTTGGAAGCGTATCCCGCGATGCGTGAACTGGCCGGAAAGTTCGGCAATATTTCGGTTACCGTGGGCGTTCATCCGAATGTGCGCGAGGGACGCGATCCGGGCGCCGAGGAAATTATCCGCTTCGCGCAGGATTCAAAGGTGGCCGCGATCGGAGAAACCGGGCTCGATTACTTCCGAAGCGAAGGCGATCTCGAATGGCAGCGGAATCGCTTCCGGAATCATATCCGCGCCGCCAGGAAAATCGGCAAGCCATTGGTTGTTCACAGCCGCGATGCCAAGGAAGATACACTGAGAGTACTGCGGGAAGAAGACGCGGGACTGGTCGGCGGGGTGATCCATTGTTTCACCGAAGACTGGGATATGGCGGTCCGGGCGATGGACCTCAATTTTCACATTTCGTTTTCCGGCATTGTGACCTTTAAAAATGCGTATTCGGTGAAGGAAGTCGCGCGGAAAATCCCGGAAGACCGCTATCTGATCGAAACCGATTCACCCTATCTCGCGCCGGTGCCGTACCGTGGAAAACAAAACTATCCGATGTATGTCCGCCATGTCGCGGCAGAGATCGCGGAACTGCGAGGTGAACCGTTAACAGGAGTCGCCGAAACCAGCGCGAAAAATTATTATCGCCTGTTTGGCGCTGGGTCCTAACGAGCCCAACCGGAACTCAGTGACTCGTCTTCCACAACCGACACCGCATTCGTCATCCGGAGGCGGCCGGTTCCGCGAGCGCTCCGCCGCAACTGCTGCCCTGGCCGGCGGTGCAACCATAACAGTGGTCCGCGACATGGATCGGTCTGTGTTCGAGATCGGACCTCTTGATTTCCCGGATATGAATTTTATGCCGCATCCGGCCTCCCAACGGCAGATTCAGCATCTGGTTGAAATCGCAGTCATAGACATAGCCCTGCCAGTCGACGCTCAGCGTGGCACGGCACATCACCGACGCCAAATTATCCGCGCGGTGGTTGCTTCGTAACAGGTTCATATAGGAATCGAAAGTACCCTGGGTGACCAGCGTACTGCCGAAACGCTGGATCGGCATGTTCGTCAGTGTAAACAGGTTGTTGAAAACGACTCCGAATTGTTCCTGCAGATGGCGGCTGTAGGCGATTTGCAGCTGTTCTTGCGGCGGAGGCAACACCGCACCCTGCGGGTTATAAACCAGATTCAGGATCAAACCAGACCCCGGCTGGCCGTAACCGAGGCGGTTGAGTTTTTGGAGTACCTGAAGACTCGACGTAAAAACGCCCTTGCCGCGTTGCCGGTCGACATTCTCCTCCAGATAACACGGTAATGACGCGGTGATTTCGACGCGCTGGCCGGCCAGGAATTCCGCCATGGCGGCTAACCCGTTCTGTTCCAGTACTGTGAGATTGCAACGGTCGATAATATGAACGTCACGTTTGCGCAGGGTCCCGACCAGATAGCGAAAATGGGGGTTCATTTCGGGCGCCCCGCCGGTCAGGTCCACGGTTTTAATTTTTTCGCGGGCTATAAAATCGATGATCTCGTCGATCGTATCGCGGTTCATGATCTCCCGGCGTTTCGGTCCGGCATTGACATGACAATGAACGCAACTCAGATTGCATAAATAGCCGAGATTGATCTGAAGAGTCTGCAGCCGATCCCGACGGATCGAGGGAAAATTCGTGGATTCCAAAAGGGGAAGCGTAGAATGCATTCTGCTATTTCCTATTGTGGGAAGCCGGAGCAACGCCGGCGGCCGTTCGTCGAATAGTTAATTCCGCTTCATGAAATCGAAACGGCCGAATCTTTTTGACGGTCCGGATTTGCGCTACATGCATATTGGAAATCTTTCCAGTTTCATCATATCGAAATGTTAACGTTATTGAAACGCGCTTCAGCAGAATAAAGGATAAATTGCATGATGTTCAAGGTATTTTCTGCGCTCGAAAAGATCTTGATCGGCCTGATATTGGTTATGGATCCACTTACCCAGTCCGGTGCGGCCGAGGACCACGCGATTTTCGGCGTAAACAGTGGCTTGGTCGAGGCCAGTCAACTGTTTGGAACCCAGGTAAATTCGGCGCCATTGCCATCTATTGCGTACGGGACGTATACAGAAGGCTGTCTCGCGGGGGCCAAACGTTTGCCGGATAACGGCCCGCACTGGCAGGCGATGCGTCTGTCCCGCCACCGAAATTGGGGCCATCCGGCCATCCTGAAGTATATCGAGCGCCTGTCCGCGGATGCGGCGCGACAGGACGGGTGGCCTGGCTTGCTGGTCGGCGATATTGCTCAACCGAGGGGCGGGCCGATGCTCGGCGGGCATAGGAGTCACCAGATCGGCCTGGACGTGGATATCTGGCTGCGTCCTTCCCCGCCAAGAAGCCTGACAATGGACGAACGGGAAACGCTGAGTTCGGAATCCGTGGTGAATGGTCCTTTCGAACTGAAGCAGAAAAGTTGGACCGAAGTCCACGCCCGCTTGCTCAGACGGGCGGCATCCTATTCGGCGGTTGCACGGATATTCGTACACCCCACAATCAAACGCGAGCTTTGCAACTGGGCCTGGGAAGATCGTGCCTGGTTGCGGAAGATCCGGGCCTGGTATGGCCACGAGGATCATTTCCATGTAAGGCTCAAGTGTCCGTCAGGGAAGGGTCCCTGCCTTGGTCAGGACCAGCCGCCCGCGGGCGACGGATGCGGCGATGAACTTGCGTGGTGGTTGTCACCGGATGCCTATCGGCCCGAACCGGAGAAAACCCTACCCGCACCGCTGACCCTTGACGATTTACCGGTCGCATGCCGATCGGTGTTGGGATCGAAATAATGCGGGGCGATCACATGGAACAAATACTTCGATTCTGGATAGTATGAATAAAAAGGAGCAAAACGCCGAGTCCGCCGGTATTCTGGATCGTATTATACGACCAAGTTCCGCCCGGACCCAACGGTTAGGCGTCGTCGATTATGCGTCAGCCCATTAGGGAAACGCTGAATAAATCCATCCTGGATTTCTCAGCGGTCGTTTGCACCAAATGCGATTGGGTGCTGCCTCACAAAATCAGACGCTTACAGCGCCCGATTTTGGCAGTGCATCCCTGCACCGCGGCAAGCTCTGAATTAATCAGAGCTTCCTTAATTTGCTATCTGCACCTTGATCCATTCGGCCGTCACGGACTCGGTCAAATTGCTGTCGACATATTTCACTTCGACTTTGCGTCCAGGTTTGAAGTCCGCGGTAGTACCCGTTTCGTTCTGCTGATTGATAGGGCTCTTATCGAGCCAGATTTTTGTGCCGTCGACAACGGCGACTTGGTAAGTTCCCGACGCATTGCTGATCGTCAGTTGATGATCATCGGTCCCGTCAATCGAGCCCATGATGGTCGATATCCCGGACATACCCGGCGATTTTCCGATCGGTATATGGATTTCCGTGGCGCGTTGTCCAGGTACAGCGCCGCCGAACAGCGCGATAACGATTGCAATACTCGATAAGGTTAAGCGTTTCTGCATGTTGATCTCCTTTTGCTCATCCGTTCAAGAAGGTTGACAGCCTATTCAATGATCACGCGTAGCGCGGCTTTCAGTCTGGAAAGCGCCTTGCGCGCCCGAGTCATTCTCGAAGCCGGATCTTTCGCGGCCTTTTCCATATCGCGGTATGCGGATTGCAGATTCTCCACCGCCATTGCGTGCAATCCTCCGCCTGACAATACGTCGATTGCATCGTCTATATCGTAAATCACGCGTTTGACCAAATCCTTCGGGTGTTCGCCAGCCAAATACTTATTGCCGGCGACCGCTTCCAGAATTACGGTGACCTCGCGAATATTATCCAGCGCGTTGACCACCCTGAGAAACGCGGCCACCGCTTCGACCTGGGTGGCATCGAGTTGAATGCGCCCTCCCGGAGTGCCCGCGATAAACCGGCCCGCCGGTGAATTCGCGAAGCTGTCGCCATTGTAAAACGCCACTGCGGATTCAATGGTTTGCACGGAATTGTTGTGGAAAAATGGTCCCGTATCCGCGGCTTCCACCACGGAAGGTGTGTTGAAACTCCCATTTCCAGGCGTACCCTCACCGTCGTCGGGCGGATTCAATTCAGCCGTTAAATCGGCGGGTTGGTCCGGAAGATTCTCGACCCCGGTATCAAAATTCAAATTGCCCTGCCGGTTCGCAGAACCCGCAGGGACATTGGCGCCGGCATTGAAATGGCAGTTGGAGCAACGCCCTTCGTTATCGAAGAGTTCCTGTCCGCGTTTGGCGACGACATCCTTGAGCGGCAAGGGCAAACTGATTTCCTCCTGTCTTCCGAGGCTTAGCTGAAACGCTTCCATCGCATCGAGCTCCGCATCGGTGGGCAGGCGGAAGTCAATACCGTCGCGCCGCTGCGTGGTCTTTGTAAAGTGCTGGACGACCGCGCCCACGGCAAAAGAGCGCAGGCTGTGATCTCCGGGCGCTCCATCCCCGGACCAGCCCGTGTGGGGGCCGTTTGAACTTTCAATCGAAACCCTTTGCGCAAATGCATGGGGAACGCCGCGCATAACGAAACGATTCGCGAGGTCGCCGAAACCGTCCAGATTTTCGAGGATCAATCCGAACTTTCGCATCAATGTCGGATTTTCGAAATTTTCCTTAAGCGCCGGGATGTATTCCGCGACAAACAACGGATCATCCGGCGGTAATGTGGCGATAAATGCCGGGTCGATGGTCAGATTGTTTTCGGCGCGGTGACAAGTCCCACAAGTGCGTCCGTTTCCATTGAACGTCTCGTTGAAGAAAAGCTGCCTGCCCTGGATCACCAGCGGATCTCCGGATGGTTTTGGCGGCGGCGGTTCCTGCGGCGAGGTGGGGGTCTGCGACGTCCCGCAGGCGGAAAGGATCACCAGACAGGTGATCAGATGAAAGCGAGTCTTGCTTCGGTTTTTCATAATCACATCCTTGGTTAGGTTCGACTTGCGGTTATAAAGAACAATAAAGTCCTTGATAACCGTACGACACTTCGCTATATCCTCGGTCAATGAGGAATCATTTCGTTTCGGTGGTTATTGACCTCACGGGTTGAATCGTTAGGAAGACCCGTATACCAAAGCTACAGATACAAGTCAAATCATTTCGAATCCGGGACGGCGTCGTGTTGCAGCCGGATCAAAGCGCCAAGTATTGCAATTTTTGCCGGAAATTTTTTGGTAATGTACCAGCATATCTTTTAACATGCCTCGCGCGAATGAACATTATCCTTTTTTCTACCTACGAATTAGGTCATCAACCGACCAATCTGGCCCACCCCGCGGCGGTGCTCAACGCGGCCGGGTTTTCTGTGCGCGCGGTGGATCTTGCACTGGAGCGATTCGATCATACCGCGTTGCAGGAAGCGTCGCTGGTCGCTTTTTCCATCCCGATGCATACCGCGGCGCGGCTGACCGTGCCGCTGATCGCTCAGGTCCGGCAATCGCGCCCCGAAATCCATATCGCGGCTTACGGTCTGTATGCGGTGATGAATCGGGATTATTTCACCGGCTTGGGGGTGGACAGCATTTTGGGCACGAATGCCGACCGCGAGTGGCTCGTTCTGAGCAAAAAACTGGATGGCGGGCTGGCCCAAAATGCACCCGATGATGGAAGCCGCGCCTCACGACCTGTCTTTTTATTGCCGGACCGAAGCGGGCTACCGAACCTGGACCGGTACGCGCATCTCCAGCTTGCGGATGGCGGACGCAAAATCGTCGGCTACGTGGAAGCCAGCCAGGGCTGCAAACATTTTTGCCGGCATTGTCCGGTCGTCCCGGTCTATGAAGGGAGATTCCGCGCGATTCCGAGGACGATCGTACTCGCGGACATCCGCCAGCAGTTTGCTTCCGGAGCCCGGCATATAACGTTCGGCGATCCGGATTTCCTGAACGGCCCGACCCACGGCCGGCGGCTCATCGAAGCCCTGCATGCCGAGTTTCCGGACTTAACCTATGATGTCACCATCAAGGTGGAGCATCTGCTTTCGAACCCGGCCCTGTTGCCGGTCCTGAAACAGACGGGTTGCTTGTTCATTACCAGCGCGGTCGAATCGGTCAATGATTTTGTTTTACAACAATTGGCCAAGGGCCACAGCCGGAGCGACTTTTTCAGATTGATGGCGCTGCTCGACGGAGCCGGTCTTGAACTTTCCCCGACCTTCGTGCCGTTCACTCCTTGGACCACGCTGGAGGACTATATCGATTTATTGCGCGTAATCGCCGATCTCAGGCTGATCGAATCAATCGCGCCAGTACAGTTGTCGATTCGCCTTCTAATTCCTCCGGATTCCCGGTTACTGGATCTCGACGATGTGAAATCGAGAGTGAAACCTCTCCAAAAAGAAGCCTTTTTATATCCGTGGGTGAACCCGGATCCGCGGCTCGATCAGTTACAGCAAGAGGTTCGAAAGCTCGCTCAGGCCTCCGGAAAATTGTCCCGGCAGCAGATTTTTGCGGGAATCTGGGCAATCACCCACAAAACCGCCGGCATTGAGGTGCCTGCAATCCCGCAATCCCCGCAACGAAAACCGTCCGCGCAACTCAGCGAACCCTGGTACTGCTGCGCGGAACCGACCGATGATCAGTATCGGTTTCAGTAGCACCATAGGGTGTGTTTTGCGCACGCGGAACATTGGATCGACACCCATGCTTCGCGCGCGGCACAAGGTACGCTCGGTGTTTCATCCAATCCCCCAAAAAAATCGAGCAGGGGCTGCGCCCCTGCACCCCAAAAATCAAAATGTCGAAAACACAAAGAGACAAACAGCAAAGCACAAAGCTACAAGGCCCTGGCGACACGAAAACCGAGGTCATCGCCGGCTCCACCGGAGTCGTCCCCGTCCCGGTCGGCCGAGCGGAGGCCCTGTGGGTCGCTGTCCCACGAACCGCCCCGAACCACACGGCGATCGCAATCACCCCCGCCGGTTTCGAGCCAGGCCGAACCGTCAACAGGCGCTTGATCATAGCTTTCATGCCAGCAATCCTGCGTCCATTCCCATACGTTGCCCAAAGTATCATACAGTCCAAATGCATTGGGCTTTTTCTCGCCGACGGGATGAGTCTTGCCCCCGGAATTTTCATGATACCAGGCAAACTCCTCGATTTTGCTTTCAGGACCCCAAAAATAAGCGGTTGCGGTGCCTGCTCTCGCCGCAAATTCCCATTCGACTTCGCTCGGCAGTCGATAAGATTTGCCGGTTTGTTGCGACAGCCAGCGCGCATAGGCTTGGGCATCGACCCAGCTAACATTGATGACCGGACGCCGGTCGCGCCCCCAACCACTGTCATCCGGCAATGGCCGGCCGGTCGCCTCCGCGAAGCGATCATATTCGGCAAAGGTCACCTCGAATTTGCCGATCGCAAACCGATTTTTGATCGTGACCTCATGCTGGGGCTCTTCGTCGGCATAGCGCCCGGCTTCGTCGTTCGGTGAACCCATCAGAAAGCGGCCTGGCTGAATAATCACCATCTCACGCTCGATCGGCAGGAATCCCGGTTTGGCTTCAATACCCGTTGCTTCGATAGGTTTATAGAGTTCGCTCAAGGTGTCATTAAAAACCGCTTTGTGCCGATAAGTCCGCGCCAGTTGCACGTGCAAAGTATTGCCGGTAAGCGTTGCGGATTCGTTTAATTCGACCTCGGCGCCGTAGGTCAGCCAGACCAGCTTTTGCGCAAGCCGCCCGGCAGCGGCGCGGCCGCCCCGGGGATATTCGATGCGGTTGCGCTCAAGCGGCGCTTGGCTTTTCAGCGACTCTTGTCCGACCCGGAAACGCGCGCTTTCGAGCGCCCGAGACAAGGCCCCGGGCAAGGCGCGCGTTTCCGGTTGACCCTGCAACACGACCTGCCAATCGGCGTTTTGCCGCTCGATCTCGTGCTGCCATGAGCCGAGCAGGAATGGTTTGACTTGCGTGTTCCAGGCGGCATTCAAGCCCCAAACGCTGGCGGCTGCCAAAACGAGTGCCACCAGTGCGGGTCGCAGATCCAGCCAGCGGCCGGTTCCGGGTAGCAGGCGCGCAATCGCCCGCGGCAGTTGAAAATCCAGTAAACCGAGTGTGCCGCCCAACAAAATATTCGCAAAAATGGGGTCGTTCAGCGCGCTACGCTCGGGCGAGGCCGCGAATAAATGTCGCAAATGCAATTTTTTTGTTTTGGGCACGGCGATCGGCAGGCCGATTGCCTCGAGATCCTCGCCGCAGCTCAATCGGTCCAGCAACGCGGCCCAGGCATTACGGATGCGGCCGCGGTCCCGGCGTTTGAGCCGTTTCAGCAGACGCTCACGCAGGTAATCGGGCATATACGCATGGCGCGACCACGGCAAGCGGCTGATCCTGCGAAGGCGCCGTTCCCGGTCCAGGCGCAGGTGCGTGTCGCGGTCGATGCCGGTGGATGGGATAGGCTCTTTTCTGCGTTTCCACGGCCTGAAAAAGAACCACCTGCGCGCGCGTTTTTCGGGGATCTCGGAAAATAGTTGGATGTCGAGCACATGGGGCAGCGGCCAGAACGGCTTCGGGAATACCGCGAGCGCCTGCAGGAGTAAAAAGCCATCGGCATATAGAAATTCCAGCAATTGTTCGTCCAGGCGTTTGAGATCGACCCCGTGCGGGGGCCGCCAATCGAGCCAGGTCTCGGCGGTTTCGCCGAAAATAGGCGGGAGGTAATCGTCCCCGGTCAGGCCCAACGGTGCCGGGCCGGGGACTTCTCGAAGCAACCATTCCACCCACTCCGGAATGTTGTGGCTGTGCAAAGGGAGCAGCCGAAAATTCAGGCCTTTCGCCTGTTTTGCCGCGCGCTGCGCCGATCGGACATCGTCAAAGCCCGCGCTCAGCCAGACGCGGCGCTGCTCCCAATGTTCGAAGTCTTTGACCCACTCGTGCGGCTGATCGGGATGGTAGGGCAGAAATAGTATATCCCAGTCGCTGATCACGATGAGCCGCGCCTCGCCGTGCCGCTGCGCGAGCTGGGCCAGGCTCAGCGCGCTACGATCCGCGCCTTCCGCAGGCTGTATCCACGGAATCAGGCGCCTGGGATCGTCGCGGAAGCGATAGCTGCGGCAATTCACTTTCCGTTGCCGCAAGACTTCGACCAAAGTTTCCGCAAACGCGGCGGCCTGATCGTTGCCATGACGGCTTTGGACCAGGACCAGATAGTCCGGATAAATGTGGCGTTGCCGGTAACGCGGCGTGAAAAATCCGAAGCGCCGCGCGGTCGCGATCACGCTGTTCGCCATGTTCAGACGGCGCGATTGTATCCACCGGGGCCGCAATAGCCTGCTCATCGCGCTTCCGGTTTCCGGGTCGCTGAAAGGCGCGAACGCGCTGTCCCTGGCGGCTTTGAAATTCAGGCGGGTCAATAACTTTTCAACTTCGGGCGCTTGGTTGCGCAGCACGGTACGGCCGCGATACCGCCAGATCAACCACAGGAACAAAATCACTAACGGAACGCCGAACGGTACGATCCATCCCAACCATTGTTCGCGCCGCTGCCAATTGGCCGGAAGGCGTTGCGGCGGGGGTAGCGGATTCGGCGCCACCCAATCGGTGATCGGGACGGAATCGTCCGATCCAGGGATTGGAGCGACGGGTGGGGATGGATCCACTTCGGCGGGTAAGGTCACTTCCGGGTCTTGCGGCCGGTAGGCGATCGTATAGGCCAGCCCGATCATGAACACCAATAATATCAACCAGCCGAATAGACTACGCCGATTGAATTCGCGGATGCGCCGCTTCCAGCCGATCGCGGCCGCTTGTTCCGGAGCGCTGACCGCGGCTTGAACGGCGGGTTTTTGCCCGTTCAGCCATTCGGTGATAAGCGCTAGGATCCTTTGCTGGTGCTGAGGGTTCTTGCAAACCAGCGGTCCGATCAGGCCGGCCAGACCGCTTGGGGTATCCGGCAACCTTGCTTCGGCGGCGCGGAATAGCAATAGGCGATGGATGTTGAGCCAGACATCGGGACTGCGGGCCATTTGTTCCCGCTCGAGAAGGAGATCCAACAGGCTCAGATCGGGCCAGGGTCTATGCTCGCTCGGCATGTTTATGGCCGGGTCGGTTGGGAGCGCATGCGGAAAATCCGTTATCGGGTAGGTGCGCATGGCTCTACGTGCGCAAGGCGTACCCTACAGCGGTTTCCAGGATTCGAGGCAAGATTCGATTTTGTCCTGGTCACCCTGATTTTTGAGCAGGGTTGCGCGGAGACTGATAAGGAAATCCGGGCGTTCGGTCAATGGGGTCGCGCCGCCGCTCCTGCTCAGGTAACGCAACCAGTCCAGCAATTCCGCGAGCGAAGGCTTGCGTTTCAGGCGTTGGTCGCGGTCGATGCGTAGAAAGCGGAACAGGGACAGGGCCTCTTTAAGCAAAGTTTCCCGGCCGTCGAATTCGCCTTCGTTGAAGCGGCTCGCGACGATGGCTTCGACACTTACGGCATTCGGATCGTTATTATTTTTGTCCAGATCTTCTTTGAAGGGCGGCATTGACAGGTGGTAGTACAAACAGCGCCGCAAAAACGCTTCCGGCAGTTCGCGCTCGGCGTTGCTTGTGATAATCACGATCGGGCGATGGCGTTTTTCGATTTCGTTTTCCAAACCGATCGGTTCGTCGATGAACAGCTCGGGTATTCTGAATTCCATCTTTTCGATTTCGTTCAGGAAGTCGTTCGGCATGTCGCGCGGCGCCTTGTCGATTTCATCGATCAACACCACTGCGCGGCGGCGTGTTTCGGCAAAATTTTCTTTGTCCTCATCGGTCATGATCCGGGACGGAATTTTGTCCCGTCCTTTCGCGAGCAGGATCGCCATGCCCAGACCTTGATAGCGGATGAAACGCCTTGGATCCGCATTGTCTTTCGCCTTTGCAGATTCAGCCTGGATATCCATCTGCCTGTGCACCGCATGAAAGCGGCCCAGCGTGTCGTAGCTGTAGAAAAGTTCGCTTTCGCGCGTTTCGGATTTCACGGTGAAATGCAGTAAATCCCGGTCCTGGTAGCCCAATTCCAGGTTTAAACTGCGCGCGAGCGAGGATTTGCCGACGCCGGGCTCCCCCGTGAGCAACAGCGGCAGACCCAATTCCAATGCCACGTTGACCGCATCGCGCAGGCCGCGTGGCGCGACGTACAGGGATGCGTCATTGGCTTTTTCCAGATTGGAATAGGGTAATCGTTTCCATTTATCCGGATCGGTTTCTTTTTGTGGAATTCCGGTGTAGTAATAATCGTATGAAGATGTCATCGCGCACTTCCATTTTTTTCCATATGCCGGGCGAGTTTAATGTACGTGGTCATTAACGTTAAATGGGGGATTTTCTTAGCTTTGATTTTGTCCAACGCATCATCGAAAAGGGTTTGTTCCTCACTATTATCCAAAACCGTCCTGGACCAGTGGATGATTTCTTCTCTGGTCGGTGAATCCAGCTCGGGAGCAACGACTCCGAGGTGACTTTCCGCTAATTGTTTGGCGAGTTCGCGCCGCCATTTATTGACTTTACGGTCCCCGCGGATACCGGCTAAAGCACGGACATAGGAAGCCAGACCCTGTCCTTTTTCAACCGTTCCGTACACGAGGAGTAAAAAATGTTGCAGTTTGGAATCGGCCAATTGCAACGATTCCCAAGCTCTCGCGATATCCCGGATAAAATTCAACTGCCGGCTCGTAACCGGATCCAGATAGCAATAAAACAACAGCGGCGTCGGAGATGCGCATAATTCCCTGGTCAGTTTTGATTTTAGAGCAGCGGCCTCGGATGACTCCGTGAAATCGGCCATCGGAAAATGGGCGAGTAAACCGGTCCAGAAGTCGTGTTCCCAATTTTCGGCAGGTCCTGGAAATTGTCTTAAAGTAATCGGGCTTGCATTGGCGCCCTGAAGATGTATGCGTAGCCGGAGTTTCAACGATTCCGGCCATTCTTCCTTGACTCCGGCCACCACAAAGGCGAAGGTTTTCCGGTCTTTTTCGGTTGTAATCCGGCGTTCGATGTGCCCTTCCCATTGAGGCCTGCGATCGATCAAAGCGACTCGCTCATCCGGATGCAATTTTTTAAGGGGCGGTTTTGGCTTGGATTTTACGCCGGCAATTTCCACGCCTTGATCCGACAGGAATTTTTCGAACACACCATACGGATAAATGAAGGTCTGATTTTGGTCTTTTTGGGGTTCGGGCGCGTCGGTACGGGCACAAAGAATGCCGACAATTTGCTCGTTGAATATCACGGGGCCGCCGCTTTTTCCATGTTGAATCTTTTCTTGCAGGGATACGGTCCAGTATTGATTTAGCTCCCCCAATACAAAAAAAGGTGGGGCTGATGACGAAACTTTTTCATCATCAAATCCGGCAATTTTTACCGTTCGTCCAATCAATTCGTTATTTTCCACTAAAGGCCAATATTCCATCGCAATGCTGTTCGGCATCCTGAGTCGCACTAAAGCGATATCGATTTTTTCATTCGGATGTGGAATCGGGGCTTCCGCCAGGTATTGATTTCCATCCCAAGGCCCGTTTTTCAATACGATCCGATCCGGGTCTTTCTCAAATCCTTCCCGAAACGGTTCGATCACATGACGCACGGTCAGCAGGTATCGGTCATTAACCAGAAACGCGGTCCCCCGATAGTTATATTGCTCGCCCTCTGCCGACCTGGCAAATACACGAACAATCAAATCTTTCCAATTCAAGTTGTTTTTTTCCATTTTGCAGTGACCTTGATCGCTCCGGAAGCTTCTCCGCTCAGAATTACCGGGATCGGACTGGTTTTTCCTTTAAAGCCGATGTTCAATTCCAGAGACCATTCCTCCGGCTGATGCGCTTGAAAACTAGCGTGAACGGTTTCGGCCAGGGTTTTGATGTTTTGTTGCAGTGACAGTAATGCATCGATCGTGTCCTGGACCGGCCCGGTCGGACTCGCATGTTCAGGACCGGCCGGTTTCCAAGTCGGGCTGCTCGACGGTTTGGACAGGGGAAGTTTGCTTTCATCCACGTCGGTATCGACCTCAACGTAGATGTATTGATTTTCGCTGATCTTAATAGCTTTGATTTCAGGCATATTCTAATCCAGGAATGAGAGTAAGGGTCATGATTCGATTAAGAATGGGGTTTTTCACTCCATTGATTAAATGAATCTATTTTAGGCGCGGCAAATCGAGTGATGACGAATTGAAACGGCAGGCATCGCTGCCATAGATTCAACAAGATATGACTAATACCGAATCCGGCGTCTATATTCAAGTACTTTAAGCCCAATTGCCCTCGAGAGATTCCTGACGGCAATTTGACACGAAAGTAATAGTGCGACAGCGCTTACAGCCACTTATCCACAATACCCCACACGTCGGCTGATCACCTGTTCTTATCGTACTCGGCAACCCGGCCGAATTGATCAACGTCCTGATTTACCTCATCGCTTTTGACGAAACCGACTATTATTATGAGAAAATAATCACAAGTTTAGGGTGAACCTCACTTGGAAAGGCAACCTTTATTCCAAGACCAGTGCTGCGAGGACATCAAGGTTCGAGACTGACCGGCGGTTCCGCCGATCGAAGGAGAAAGAGGGGACTGGGAAATGAACGCAGTCCGGTATTGCGGAGGACTTGGCGCGCGTCTGCGGGAATACTCCGATGGATTCCGAAGCCACGGGTGATTGTGGTTACCGGCCGTGATCCGGCGCCTGCGCCTTGTTTCGGTACACTGTTGCAAGCGCCGCGTTTGTTACACTCCGGACAAACCGCCACTCCATACCCCGAACTGCTCTCTCCACTATAGCACCGGATTGATCGCGACGTTTCGACCGTCTCATCGGCGTCGTTGGCGGCTTACACGAAACTTTTTTTTGTAATGAACATGCCCAGAGCCCAACTCTTCCTCACCTGCCTCGGAGACCAGTTCTATACGTCCACGCTGCAAAACATGACGCGCGTGTTGGAACGACTGGGCGTCGAACCAAGCTTTCCTCCGGACCAAACCTGTTGCGGACAACCGCTCTTCAACAACGGCTTTGAGGAGAAAACGCGTCCCGTGGCGTTGAACTTCATGCGGGCATTTGCAAAAAGCGATGCACCGATTGTCGCTCCCTCCGGTTCGTGCGTGAATATGGTCAAACATTATTATCCGTCACTGTTCGAGGAGGGGACGCCGGAATACGAGCTCGCCGTGGATATCGCGTCTCGTATTTATGAATTTACCGAATATCTGGTGAACGTATTGCAAGTAACCGACGTGGGCGCAGCCTACTCCCATAAGGTAACCTATCACGCCTCCTGCCACTACCTGCGTGAACTGGGGCTCAAAACCGAAGCGAAAACTCTAATGAACGCGGTTAAAGGTTTGGAATTAATCGAACTTGATGAAGAAGAAACGTGTTGCGGCTTCGGCGGCGCGTTTATCGTGACCTATCCCGAAGTCAGTTGTTCGATGATGGAAAACAAGGTCAAGGATATTATCAGCAGCGGCGCGGACACGGTTGTGATGTGCGAGCCCGGATGCCTGATGAACGTCGCAGGCGGACTGCATAAGGAAGGCGCCAAAGTCCGGGCCATGCACATTATTGATTTGCTGGCATCGAACGAGGATCCGGCATGAGCGCCGCAGCCCCTAAGTACGTTACGTTCGAGGAATACTGCAAACGCGTCCCGGCCAGCATACCGTTCGCAGTGCAACAGGCCACGAATCGATTCGTAGCCGGACGCGCCGCGCGGGTGGCGGAACTTTCTGAATGGGAGCGGTTGCGGCAAACCGGTTCGGATATTCGCCAGCACACCATCGAAAACATGGATGTGTATCTTGCCCGGCTTGAAGACAAGGTACGCGCCGCTGGTGGATATGTCCACTGGGCGGAAACGGCGGAAGATGCGAACCGAATCGTGCTTCGAATCGCAACCGAGCACAACGTCAAAATCGTGGTCAAGTCCAAGTCGATGGCGACCGAAGAAATCGGTTTGAATCATTTTCTCGGAACGGCGGCCATCGAAGTCATCGAGACTGATCTCGGCGAATTCATTATTCAACTGGCGGGTACTGGACCGTCACACATCATCGTTCCCGCCGTGCATCTCAGGAAGGAAGAGATTGCGGCCCTGTTCAGCGAGAAACTCGGCGTCCACGCACCTGCCGATCCGACCGAGCTGACGCGCATCGCGCGCGAATTGCTGCGGACTAAATTCCTCAATGCCGATATGGGAATCTCGGGCGCCAACTTCCTGGTTGCCGAGACCGGCACACTCGTGATGGTGACCAATGAAGGCAACGGGCGCATGTGTGCAACCCTGCCCGATTTAAATGTGGCGGTTGTGGGCATTGACAAGGTGATTCCCGATTGGGAATCACTGACCGTATTTCTGAAACTGCTCGCGCGCTCCGCAACCGGACAAAAACTTTCCACTTACACTCAATTCATCACGGGTCCGCGTCGTGCCGACGGCGAGTTTGGTCCGAAAGAATTTCATCTGGTGCTGCTCGATAACGGACGCTCCAACGTTCTTAAAGACCCCATCGGGCGCCAGGTTTTCAAGTGCATCCGGTGCGGCGCGTGCGCGAATGTTTGTCCCGTGTATAAAAACGTTGGCGGCTTTGCCTACGGCTCGTTTATCTCGGGGCCCATCGGCGCGATCTTCACGCCGCAGATGGGCGGTGCACACAAGGCGCGTGGACTGCCTTACGCCTCCACTTTATGCGGCGCCTGTGCGGACGTCTGTCCGGTTAAAATTCCGATCCCGGCGATCCTTCGTCATCTTCGCCGGCGTGTCGCGCAAGGTGACGCCATCGCATCGTCAACCATGCCCCTTGCCATTCGTGCCGCCGCCAGTCTCGGTTCTTTTGCGCTCACACGAAACCGGATCTATCGAATGGGCACTCGTTTTCTTCCGACGTTGATGTCCATATTCAACCGCGGTGGCTGGATTTCCGCCGCGCCCTATCCGCTGAACCGGTGGACAAAATCGCGTCCCCTGCCGCCGTTCACCGCCGGCTTTCGAAAATGGTGGATGAACACGCGCTTGCGCTAATGAACCGATTCTCATCCATGACCAATTCGGTACTTGACAACATTCGCCGCTCCTTAGGGCGCACCGTTGAGACTCCCCTAGGACAGCGTCCTGGTATTCTTGAACCTCGTGTTTCCGATTCATTGGACTCTGAAATCGAGGGTTTCTTCGACGAGATCAGAAGACTCTCCGGGGTCGGACAAAGACTTCACCCTTCCGCGATTGATTTCGCGTTGCAGACCCTTGTTGCCGAACACAGCATCCGCAAAGCGACCGTTTGGGAAACCCCGCATCTCGGGCGGTTAGGGATTAGCGAAATCCTCGGGTCACTCGGCGTGGAACTGGTTTCACCAAACGCCGGCAAACATGAAATGGCGCTCTGCGATTTAGGCGTCACCGAAGCCGATTTTCTGCTCCCCGAAACCGGGACTCTCGTCCTGCGTTCCTCCGCCGGGAAACCACGCGCCGTCTCGCTTCTGCCGCATATCCACCTGGCCATCGTCCGGCCCGAATTATTGCGCGCCGATATGCACCAGGTCTTCGCGGAAGCAAAGGACAGCAACTATCTCGTGTTTATCTCGGGTCCGAGCCGTACCGCGGATATCGAACTGACGGTCACGCTTGGCGTCCATGGTCCAAAGAATTTGTATGTGTGGATGATGGAAGAATAAGGGTTAAAACGAGTCGGAGCGGTCGATGCAACTCTGTCCCGCAATGAAACGGTTTTTAGCTCAGACACGCAGCGCTTCGGACTGACGTTGCGGTCATAAGGCGATTATGCCCTTGCCGCAACGGCTAGGGATTGCGTCAGGATCCGCGATCTTTACGACCGCTCATGATCGAGACTCTCGTTTAGCGTTTCGGCCAGACCCCGCACATCCGGCTCGCTGAAGATCGTATACCGATCACCGGGGATATCGTATAGTTTAATTTCAGCCGCCAGACCGCTCCAGCCCATGTAGCGATCAAAGGTCACGCCTTCCTCTGTGTTTCTGATGGGGCGGAACAGGGTGAGGCGTCCCGGATAATACTTCGGATGAAAGGTTCCAACCGGAGGCGCAGGGATCAACTTGCGAGTCACGGCCGGCGCGAGCCGGCGGCTGATCCGTTCAATCATTCTATGCACCACCACGCGGGCATATTCCTTTTTTTCCTCGAGGTTGCTGTTCATGATGATCCCGATACGATTCACCATCCGCGCGCGAAAACCAGCCCTGCGAATAGCGCCCGGCAAATAGACATAAATCACGGCAAGCAAGCCCGTCAATTGTCCCTGCGCGCGAAGCAGTTGAGCCATTTCGTAGACGAGTTCACCGCCAAAACAGAATCCTGCCAGCAGGTAGGGACCCTCGGGCTGGACACTTCGCATTTCGCGAACATACAGAGCCGCCATATCCCGGACCATTCCGCTCGCAATCTGATCATCCAGCCGCGCGGGTTCGGGGTATCGAAACACATACACCGGTTGGTCCGGATCGAGATACCGAGTCAGATGAACATAGGTAAAAACATCGCCTCCATGCCCGGGCACTAGAAAGAGCGGCTTTTTCGATCCATGCGGCCGAACGTGCACGAGATACGAATCGGGATCGGTGATAGCTCCGTCCTGAATCAGCATGGCCAGTTGCTCGATGGTCGGCGCGCGAAACAGCATCGCCGGCTGCAATTCCCTGCCGATCCGGCTACCCGCTTCGGTCATGGCCGCGGTTGCCGTCAGCGAATCGCCTCCCAAGGCAAAGAAATTATCGTGGATGCCGACTTTTCCCCTGCCGAGGATGTTTTCCCAAATCTCCGCCAAAGTCTGCTCGGTGACCTGCAGCGGCGGAACGTATTCCATGGTGAGGTTGGATTCAAGTTTTTCGGCCAGTCCGAGTCGTTGAAGTTTGCCGGTCGCGCCTTTCGGAATTTCGTCGACCACGATAATCCGGCTCGGTACCTTGAAATCGGCCAGCCGTGAAAACGCAAACTCGCGGAGTTCTTTTTCCGTCGTCGTTGTGGTACGTTCACGCAACACGACCGCCGCGGCAAGATCCTCGCCCAGCGTAGGATGCGGCACCGAAAAGGCGACCGCCTGCGCGACGTTCGGGTGATCAAGCAATGCTTCGTCGACTTCCTTCGGCGCGACCTTTTCCCCGCCGCGGTTGACCATCTCCTTGATGCGCCCGGTAATCCGGAGATATCCGTCCCGATCGAACACGCCCTCGTCCCCGGTCCGGAACCAGCCGTGCGAAAACGCGGATTGATTGGCGGACGGATTGTTTTCATATCCCAATGTCACGTTCGCGCCCCGGATTACAATTTCGCCCGGTTGCTCGGCGTCCAGAAGGCTCCCCTCGGCATCCATGATGTTGACTTCCGGTCCGGCGGCGATCCCGACCAATCCCGGCTTGCGCGGTCTTGGAGGCAGGGGGTTGCTTGTCATCTGATGCGAGGCTTCGGTCATGCCATAGGCTTCAATTACGGGGGCGTGAAACGCTGCCTCCAATTGCTTCATTACCTGCGGCGGCAGGGACGCCGACGAGGAACGGATCAATCGCAACGAAGAATTGGCCACCACATCCCGATGCGCTTCAACCCGGCTTAGGATGGTCTGATGCATCGTGGGGACCGCGGTATACCAGGTCGGCTTGAACGCATCGAGCCATGCAAAGAACGGGTCGGGTTGAAAGCCCGGCGAGCAGACGACGCTCGCGCCAGCATTCAATGAGGCCAGCACAGCCGCGATCAACCCGTGGATGTGGAATAACGGCATTACATTCAGACAGCGATCGGATTCTGTGAGTTGTAGGGTGCTCACGACGTTGAACGCCGAGGCGCAGATATTTCTATGCGTCAATGGAACGATCTTCGGTCTGGATGTGGTCCCGGAAGTGTGGAGGACCAATGCCACATCGTCAGGCCCGGCAAACTCCGCGGCCGATGGATTTCCGTTCGGGTTTCCAGTCAATTGAAAAATGCCGGCCGCATCCTCCGGTTTGTGCGCGACGTCGATAATCCGTAATCCCCGCGTGCGCGCAACCTTCCTCGCCGGCGAGTCCAGCCCTTCATCGATCATCAGTGCCTTGGCATTCAGGTCGGCAAGATAAAAATCGAATTCGCTGTCGCGATACGATGGATTCAACGGCGCGCTCGTGGCCGTCGTAGCTACACCCAGAAAAGCGCACGCCATCTCCGGTCCATTTGGCAGAACGATTGCGACACGATCGCCACGACCAATACCCATTGCCTGGAGGCGTCCCGCGATCGATTCGATATGCAGATTGAGCAAGTGATAATCGAGCGGCGGGCGTCCGGGGGCCAGGATTGCCGTTGCGGAAGGGGATTGTTCGGATTGTTGTTGAAGAATTTGATGGACGGTCTGCTGCATGCTCGATGAATGATTGAAAGTAATGATCGTCCTTGAATTTTATTGAATTTATCGGGTTCTAAAAAAATGATTATAACATCACCGCAGGGTTCCGGATGATCCGGGGGAAAGGCGTGCAGGGCCGGATCGGCTACGCCCCGATTCAGCACATCGCGCAAATTCGGTAGCGCGGAGATTCCGGAATCGGCGCGGCGGGACTTGATTACCTGGCCATTCACCCTTTGATGCAAATAACCGGTTCGAGGCGGGCCACTTTGCGCGCGAGTCCGGCGTGTTCGGCGACATCGACCACGGCGCCGACGTCTTTATAGGCCAAGGGTGCTTCTTCGGCGATTCCGCGTAATGAAGGGCTGCGAATCACAACGCCCTTTTCCGCGAGTTCGTCGACAAGTTCCCTGCCGCGCCATCGCTTGCCGGCCTGACGCCGGCTCATGGCCCGACCGGCGCCGTGGCATGCGGAGCCGAATGCGCGCTGTTCGCTCGATTTCGCGCCGCAAAGAATATACGAACTCGTACCCATCGAGCCACCGATCAACACGGGCTGGCCGGTTTCGCGGTAGGACGGCGGCAGCTCCGGATGGCCCGGCCCGTAGGCTCGGGTTGCGCCCTTTCGATGGATGAACAAAGCTTGTTTGCGGCCCTCGACCACATGCTGTTCCAGCTTGCAGGTGTTGTGCGACACATCATATAGAACTCTAAGCTGTAGACCCGGGAATACCGCGGCAACGGCTTGCCGGGTTAAATGCGTAATAATCTGGCGATTGGCTAATGCGCAATTGATCCCGGCGCGCATGGCGCCCAAATATTGTTTTCCGAGCGGCGATTCAATCGGCGCGCAGGCCAGTTCGCGGTCCGGCAGGCTGATCCCGTATCCGGGCGCCGAAATTGCCATTTCTTTCAGAAACTCGGCGCCGATTTGGTGGCCGAGGCCTCTCGAACCGCAGTGGATGCTGATGACGATATCATCGGTATGCACACCGAAGCATTCCGCCGCCGCGTGTTCGTAAATTTCGACCACGCGCTGCACTTCCAGATAATGATTGCCGGAGCCCAAAGTGCCCATTTCATCACGCTGCCGTTCCCGGGCCTTCGAGGAAACCCGGCTCGGCTCGGCGTCTGCCATGCAACCCTGTTCCTCGGTGTATTCGAGATCGGCGCTTTCACCGAATCCCTTTTCGACTGCCCATTTTGCGCCGCGGGTGAGCATCGCAATCATCTCCTGGTGATTCAGATGCAGTTTGCCGTGGCTGCCGAGGCCCGCCGGAATTGTGCGATAAAGTTCATCGGCAACACGATGTCGCTGAGGATTCAGTTCGGCCAGGGTCAAACCGGTATGCAGCGTGCGTACACCGCAGGAGATATCGAAACCAACGCCACCGGCCGAGATCACCCCGCCTTGTTCGGGATCGAAAGCCGCGACGCCGCCGATCGGAAAACCATAGCCCCAATGAGCATCGGGCATGGCATAGGCCGCCTGCACAATGCCGGGCAGCATCGCGACGTTACAAATCTGGTCATGGACTTTCTGGTCCATCGCGCGAATTAATTCGGCGTCGGCGTAAATCACCGCGGGTACGCGCATTGCGCCCGCGGCGGGGATTTCAAAGCAGGTTTCATCGCGCTGAATCAATTGACTCGTATCCATGGACAGCCTCCGTTACACATCGACAACGCATTGGACGATCCACATCGCATCGGAATTCCGGTATACGCGCAGTTCGGTAAAGGTGGCGCCTTTAATTTCGACAACCGGCTGGTGCTTTTGTCTGTCGACGGTTTCGCCGAAAGCCGTCGCGGTTAGTTCGCGGTGACCGATCGCGACTTCGAAACGGCCGAACAGCGCATTTTGCGTGGCCATCTGGTAAATCAGTTCGTTGATCCAATCCAGGAATAACAGTTCATTATCCCGGCCATTACAAAGGATTGAAACGGCTTTCTCACTATCGACACAGGCCGGATCGGTGATGATCGCAGTCAGCGCCAATGCGGCGAGCTCGAACGCCTGTGCGAGCGTCGGCGCGATGCCACGAATACCGATATCCGCATCGTGATCGAAGTGTTCCCAATGCGGGGCGATAGCGTTCATTTTTATCATGACCGGCCTAAGGAATCACCGAAGCTCGATCGGTGCCGAAATTGATTATATTGGCGGGGTTGATTATACGAATTGCCGGGTACGGAAGATACCACCGGCCTGCCCGCGAAGCGTCCGTGATTGTGGAGCCCCTTCGTTCGCGCCGATTGGACAAGATCGACGGCCGAACGCCTGATCGGACAATATTAAGAATGGCAAGGCTACATCGTCCGAATGAACACGCTTGTCGGCCGCCGTCCGCACAGTGGTTACGAATGCGAACTCGATATCTGTGCCTTTCAACCGACAAAGAATCATCTCGTTCACGTGGAACCATCCTTGGACACAAATACCTGGGAAACCAGAGAGCAGAAATTCGCCCGGAAGTTTCAGGCGGGTGCAAACTACATAAAGTCCGTTGTCTCCCTGGCTCAACGAATCCGTACACCCAATTGAGCACAGTGCTGTCCTCATCGCGAGTCCTCAGAACCACACCTTCGTAGGCGGAGGCAAGGTGGTGAATCTCGATCAGTTCATCTCGGAAGTAAGAACCAGGGTTCTCGATACAGGTATCATGGCAAAGAACGCCGTTCCTGAACCCTATGACCTCTTCGCACCATGCAACTAACTCTTTGTGGCTATTAACGCATCGTTTAATCGTACATCGAGCGGACTTCCGCCACCTCACCGCTGACACAGTATTGTTTTACATCAACCAAAACGACAGGTTTATTTGAATGGGCACTGAATTTCGGTATCAATAGAGATTCTTCATGGCGCTGCCGGGTTTCAGTTTATTTTCCGAGCTGCATCTGACTTTTCTGCTGGTCTGGTTGGCAGTCTGGATCGTTGTGCCGCTGTTCGGGCTACGCTGCCTGAACTTCAGACACCAGACATTCGCGGCAATCGGGCTTGCATGGATCACCATCGTCCAGGAAGCGGTTGATCATTTGAACCGAATGGCGGTCCGCGAATTGACCCTGATCGCGGATCTGCCCTTGCAATTCTGTGATCTCGCTCAGATTTTTGCGGTCGTCTTATTGTTTTTCCGAATTCCGCTGCTGTTTGAGGTCACGTATTTCTGGGGGCTTGTCGGGGCGCTGCAGGCAATGCTCACCCCGGACCTGAACGCCTTCAACAACTATCTGGGCCTGTTCCTGTTCTTTATGCATCATGGATTATTGATACTGGTTATCCTCTGGCTGGTATTCGTGTCGGGTTGCCGGTGCCGGCCGGGAGCGGTCATGCGAACATTTCTGTTAACCAATTTCATCATGATTCCGGTCGCGCTTGTGGACTGGAGTATCAACGCCAACTATATGTATCTCCGCGCCAGTCCGGTAACGGATAGTCCTTTTATTTCCGGGGGCTGGCCCTGGTATATTCTGCAAATAGAGGTGATCGGGTTGGTGATGATGATGATCCTGCAATTCCCGATGATGATTTCCCGTTACCGGGAAATTTGAAGGCATTCGCATTCCTGACCCATGAATCCGTAACCTGCCGATCCTGAATTATCTTGCGCCCGTTCGTCCGCTCGATAGCGGCATGCAGATCAAAATGTGACCGGCTTCGCGAAAATTTTTGAGTAATGGGATTATAGTTTCGCGATGTGCCATCCAGACGATCCTTGCCCTGTCGCCGGAAAAGTATCCCTACTACCCGCTTCCAAGGCTTTATCAGGGATCGGATTTCATAACCCAACCAGGAGTCAGAATGATGAAACTCGATAAAATCCTAATGCTCGGTTTGTGCCTCCTGAGCCCGGGTCTGTCGTACGCCGAGCACGAGGAAATTACCGGAAAGGCCGCGATCGGCGGCGGCCTCGGCGGAGCCGCAGGCGGTGCGATCGGAGCTCAAATCGGCGGGCGGGAGGGGGCGATACTGGGTTCGGCCGCGGGAGCCGCGTTGGGCGCCACGCTGACGACTGGCGGATCTTCTGAACCGCATTCACCGTACGGTCGCGGCCCGCGGTATTCCAACCCGAAAGATGGCCATCCGAACTACGGTTTTTGTCCTCCGGGACAGGCTAAGAAGGGCCGTTGCTGATCAATGAGTTCGGCCGACTAAAAAATTTGCAACGATTCGCTGGTAATTGCCGGATGACCAAAACGTCAATCGGGAGCGAACGTAATCAGCCGGTCGAGAATCAAACCGTAAAATTGGTCTATGCTGGATCTGAATCGCCAGCCGAGATGAACGCCGCAGCCGGTGCAAACCGCGATGGTCCAGGCGTATCCCGGGAACCAGCTATGTTCCTCGGTATCGGCGCCTAGCTGGCTGCAACCCGGGGCGCTGTCAAAACATCCGACATGGAACGAGTAACCGCCGGGATTGGTACACCAGCGCGCGTGTTGACCTCCCATAGCGATGCCCGAGTCGCGATAGGTAATGAGTAAACCGCAGGCCGCGCATTTGAGGATTTCCTGACTTTCCTCCAAGTCCGAGAGTACGTTGCGAACCTGGCGTTCGCGCTGCCGGTCGGTGCGCGTATCGAACTGATAGCCGAACGGCACGAGCGCTGCGTCCATGGTTCATTCCCCCACGTGAAGCAGCAAGTCGCGGCGCCGCGCGGCCCGAAAGGCAAGCAGGAAAAACAGGGCTCCGGTCAACAGATAAAGGACGTTGAGCCAGACGGCATCGAAGAACAGATCGAACGAAAAACCCTCGCGAAACATAACTCCGCGCATCCCTTCGAACACATAGCTCGACGGCAGCCAGGCGGCGATCGCCTGCCCCCAGGCAGGCAGTGTTGAGATCGGGTAATAGATGCCGCTCAATGGTGCGAACGCGAAGACAATTGCCCAGGCTAATCCTTCGGCGCCAAGCCCGTAGCGCATCACGAGCGCCACCACGAAAATCCCGATAGCCCAGCCCATTACCAGCAGATTGCTGAAAAAAGCCAACAGCGGCAATCCGAGGTCAAAAATTGAAAATTGATACAGGGCAATGGCCAGCAACGCGGCGGCGCCGATTCCAAACAGAGTGCGCAGCAGGCTGATAAAGAGCAGCGCAATCACCAATTCGTAGGGACGTAGCGGACTCACGAACAAGTGACCTAGATTGCGCGAGTACATTTCCTCGAAAAAAACGATGGAGACGCCCAGTTGAGCCCGGAACAGCACGTCCCACAGCAGTACGGCAGCAATCAGCATGCCGGAGGCCTGTGCGACCCAATCGCTATGGCCGACAAAAAAGCGGTCGATCAAGCCCCACAGGACTACCTGGATCACCGGCCAGTAAGCCAGTTCGATCAGCCTCGGCCAGGAATTGCGCATCAGATAGAGATAGCGTCGCATCAATGCGAAAATCCGTCCCAGGCTGGGCAACAATCCGCCGGTTGGATTACGAGAATATGCTTTCATCCCGGGAAATCTCGATAAATACCTGTTCCAAAGTCTCCCTGCCATATTTTGCCAAAAGTTTGCCCGGCGCGCCCTGATCCACGACGCGGCCTTGTTTCATGATGAACACATATTCGCACAGCCGTTCCACCTCCAGCATATTGTGTGATGCGAGCAGAACAGTGGCTCCGCTGCGTTGCTGGTATTGGCGAAGATAGTCGCGGATGATCTCCGCGGAAACCGGATCCAGCGATGCGGTGGGTTCATCCATCAGCAATACTTCCGGTTCGTTGAGCAGCGATTTTGCCAGACTTACCCGGGTGCGCTGGCCCGCCGAAAGCGAGCCGTAGGAGCGCTTGAGAAATCCGGTCAGCGCAAGTTCGTCCGCGAGTTTCAGGATCCGCAGCTTCGGCCGGCGGACGCCGTACAGCCGTGCGTAAATGTCCAGATTCTGGAACACGCTCAGGCGTTGCGGCAGGTCTACATAGGGCGAAGTAAAATTCATCCGCGCGAGCGCCTCAAAGCGGTTGCGGACCATGTCCACATCGAGGATCCGGATTGACCCGGAAGTCGGCAGCAACAGGCCGAGCAGCATGGAAAGCGTGGTGGTCTTGCCCGCGCCGTTGGCGCCGAGCAGCGCGCAAGTGGTCCCGGCGGGTACGGCAAACGAGAGGTTATCGACCGCCAGGATTTTGCCGAAAACCTTGCGCAGGTTTTCGACTCGAATCGCATCGGACCTGAGCGCTGTTTTGCTCGTATAGTGAGTCCCGGTATTTTCGCCAAACCGTAACATGAAGTGCGCGCTTTTTTTTGCTTATCTGGATGCGGGTTTTTAAAAACGGCTTGATGGATAACCGTACAGCATAAAGGTCATCGCGCTGGATACCGGTCAGAAAGGGTCTGTCTGAGTGACACCCATACAGCCCACGCCCGTTTCATTGTCCCGTGGACCAGTTTACACCAGAGGTGCGATTGTCGCGATTCGTTCAGCAACCGTAGTCGGCAGAACAGGCAGGACCACTCCACGCGCCAAATGCCGGCGCGTGGAAGCGTATCATTTGAATAACCGTTTATCCGGGTATTCGACTCCTTGGGCGAGTGGAAGATCCCTGCCCCGGTTGATCGTATTGGTTTGCCTGCGCATATCGGTTTTCCAGGCGTCAGATCCTGCTTCGCGGCCGCCGCCGGTCTCTTTTCCCGCGCCGAACGGACCGCCGATCTCGGCGCCGGATGTGCCGATGTTGATATTGGCGATCCCTCAATCACTGCCATCGTCTATCGACTCGCATTGATTGGATCCAAAGCCGCAAGCAAGGTTCAGAGGGCGATCCAAATTCAAATGCCAGATGACGCGCGCAGTCCAAAGACCTGGATTTCGGCGCAGATGAATACCGGATCCGGACCGACTGCGGCTGGAAAAACCGGTGCGTTTTCCATGCGTCCTAGTTTATCCCGATAGGTCCGATCTCGCGGACCTTCTGGGCTAAGGCAAGCTTTTCGAGACTTTCGGGGCGCAGACAGCTAAATAGACTGATTCGCCGTTCCAGAATCGCGAATGCTCTCGTAAATGCCAGGCGTTTCGCAGACTCCTCAGCCGCCGCCGGATCGAACACGCCCCAATGTGCGGTGATCGGCTGCCCCGGCCAAACCGGGCAGACTTCTCCGGCCGCGCTGTCACAGACCGTGATCACGAAACCCAGATCCGGTGCCCCCGGTGCCGCAAACTCATTCCAGCTCTTGCTACGCGCATCCGCAATTGGAATACCCTCGAGTCGCAACCGTTCCAGGGCGAACGGATTGATTTCGCCGGTTGGATGACTGCCCGCGCTGAAACCGTGAAAACGCCCCGCGCCGAGCTTGTTCAACAAGCCTTCCGCCATGATGCTGCGCGCCGAATTGCCGGTGCAAATGAACAACACATTGAAAATCCGCTTGCTCATTGGCATTTCGCGCCCGGCGCGCAACACGCGGATACCGTTTTAAAAGGGACAGTGGTATCGGCGTCGAAAACCGGGAGCGAGGACAGCGTATAAAACGCTTCCCATGCGATGTCTTGCGGATCGACAGTCCAGTATTTATCGGAATTGGCGTAACAGCACGCGCCGTCCTTTTGTTCTTCGACGTGCACGGCCGCTTCGTTGAGACTCCGGTTCAGTTCTTCCAGTTCAGTAGCCGAATCCACTTGGATACCCAGATGATCCAGCCCGGATTCGGCGCCGCGACGGGAAATCGCGAAATTCACCTTGGGATCATCCAGTATCCATTTGGCATAATCGGGTTTGGTAATCGTCGGCCCGGTTGCAAACAGTGCACTGTAGAAGCGGATGCTCGCGGAAAAATCATTGACGGAGACATGTATATGCAGGCGTTTCATGATGACCTCTGGGCGGTGACGGAATCCGTAGGTGCGCAGGCAGCCAGACAAGAGCCGCCGCCGCAGTTTTGGGTCAGGAAAGCGATAAGCTCGTTCATCGTTGCATAATTCGCGGTATAGATTACGAATCGGCTCAGCTGTCGTGAACTCACCAGATCGGCGTGCACCAGTTCCTTCAGATGGAAGGTCAGGGACGACGGTGCGATGCCCGTCGCTGCACCGATCTTACCTGCCGGCAGACCGTAATCGCCTGCCTGCCCCAGGGTGCGGAAGATCGCGAGGCGGGAGTCCTGGGCAAGGGCTGAAAGGGCAACAACGGCGGATTTCGCGTCCATATTTCAATGATACTTGAAATATGGACGTAAACAAGTGTTTCTACCGTTGATCGTTTGCACGATCGGCAAACGGTCCAATGTTCATGCGGATTCGAAAAATTCTCGGCACCTGGTGTTGCAAAACCACACTGGCGCACAGCAGTCTGGAGGCACGATCGGCCTGAGTACTTTCCTGAAAGATGTCCCAGGCTTCCCGAGCCGCTCGCAAGGTTATCCCAAAGGCGCCGACCGATTCTGAAATCACCTCCGACGTGATACGCTGTCGATCGCCGACGGCAAAGAATGGGTGGGTCAGATCAATGATAAACCGAACACTTGGTGGTGTTGCGTTCTCGTCAGGTTCGATTATTGCGATACGTTTCTTTCGATCCTCCCGCCTGCCCCCTGCCGAATGGCTTCGTAGGTCGGGCCAGGACTGTGCTGTGCCGCTATCAGCGAGTAAAAAACCGGTACGACAAACAGGGTAAACAACGTACCCACCATCATGCCCGCGACTAAAATCGTTCCGATGCTGTTGCGTGCCTCAGCGCCCGGACCTGACACGAAAACGAGTGGCAGGTGTCCGAAGACCGTGGCCGCCGAGGTCATGAGCACCGGACGAAGCCGAGTCAATGAGGCCTCGCGCAGCGCGGCGGCTTTCGCGAGCCCGCGGGCCTGCAGCGTGTTCGCGAACTCCACGATGAGGATGCCGTTCTTCGCGATCAGTCCCACCAGGGTGATGAGCCCGACTTGGGAGTAGATATTTATTGTGGTGAGGTTAAGAAAGCTGATTACTAGGGCGCCGGAGATCGCGAGCGGCACTGAGCCCAGCAGTACGATCAACGGGTCGCGGAAGCTCTGGAACTGCGCGGCGAGCACGAGATAAATGAGAACGACCGAGAAGCCTAATGTGACCGTTAACGCCGTGCCCTCGCGGCGTATCTGCCGGGATTCTCCGGCGTAATCGAGAATAATGCCGGGACTGCGAGCCGCGGCGGTTTCGAGTACGCGCAGCCCCTCTTCTTTCGTAACGCCCGGTTTGACGCCGCCAAAGATCCGCGCGGCGTTGCGTTGTTGAAAGCGGTTCAAGGTCCGCGGCGCGGCGGCCGTCTCGATGTGCGTGAACGTCGACACGGGCACCAGCTGGCCGTCGGACGTCTTGATCTTAAGATCGAGCAGTGGACCGAGAGTCGCCCGTTTCTCATCGCCGATCTGCGGGATGACCTTGTAGCTGCGGTCGAAGAAATTAAACCGGTTTACGTAATCACCACCGAGCAGAGTGCCGAGCTCCCGGCCGACGCCGGCCAGATCGAGCCCGAGGTCGGCGATACGCTCGCGATCGATAACAACGTGCGCTTCTGGCAGGTCGATCTTGAGATCGGTGTCGACGTACAGAAACCTACCGCTCTTCCAGCCCGCGTCGAGCACCGCCGAGGTCGTCTCGAGCATCTGTTCGGCAGGCGCGTCGCTCTGCATAACCAGTTCGACGTCGTACTGGCCGGGGGTCGGCAGTGGCGGATCCAAACGCGGAAATACGCGCAGACCGGGCACTTGCGACACCACGCCGTAGACATCGCCGTACATTTCCCCGGTCGTACGCGTACGCTCATGCCAGTCCGTCGCCACAATTCCTCCAAAACCGCCCCATGCCGATGTGAGCGACCACGTGAATTCGGTTTCGGGAAACGAAGTGAGAGCCTTCACGACCTGCAGGTGATTGCGGTTGGTGGCGGCCAGAGTCGAGTCGGGTGATGCGTCGAAAAAAAGGCTGATGTGTCTCTGGTCCTCGACAGGAGCAAGTTCCTTCTGCGAGAACATGTAGAACGGCCAGGCCGCGGCCGAAATCAGCAGTGCCGCCGCGACAATCGCCCAACGCATCTGCAGCGTACCGCCTAGCAGCCGCGAATATATCTGGCGCACGCGCTCGAAGCCCCGGTTGACGAACGCGGTCAGCCGGGCTTCCCGTCCGTGCGGGTGCACGAATCGAGAGCTCATGACCGGCGAAAGCGTAATGGCGACGATGCCCGATACAATCACCGCGGCGGCGAGGGTGATCGCAAACTCCAGGAACAGCGAGCCGGTCAAGCCGCCTTGAAAGGCGATTGGCGTATAAACCGTGGCGAGTGTGATGGTCATGGCGATGATCGGACCGATGAGCTCGCGTGCGCCGTCCAGCGCGGCGTCGAAGCGCGATTTGCCTTGGTGAACGTGCCGCTCGACGTTCTCGACCACCACGATCGCATCGTCGACGACCAGTCCGACCGACAGCACGATTGCGAGAATGGTCAGGAGGTTTAGACTGAAGCCGAGTGCGAACATGACGATCGCCGCACCGACCAGCGAGACGGGCATCGCAACCAGCGGCACCAGCGCGGTGCGCATCGAACCCATGAACAGGAACACCGCAAAGCCGACGATCAGTATTGTCTCGCCGAGCGTCTTCGTGATCTCTTTCAATGCGGCCCGCATGAACATCGTTCCGTCCCATACCAGGCGCATTTCGATGTCCTTCGGCAGTGTCGAGCGCAAGTGCTCCATCGCCTCGCGAAGCCGGTTCGCGACCTCGAGTTCGTTCATGCCGGGCACCGGCCACACGCCGAGGTAGACGCCCTCGTGCTCGTTGTACTTCGCGACCAAATCGGCTTCCTCGGCTCCAAGTTCGACGCGCGCTACGTCGCGCAGGCGCAAGATCGCGCCACCACGGTCGCTGACGATGAGCTCCTCAAACTCTTCGGTCGAACGCAGGTCCGTATTCGCGAGCAGGTTAACCTGTACCAGATTGCCCTTGATCTGGCCGACGGCCGCGAGGAAGTTGTTGCGCTGGAGTGCCGCGTATACGTCACCGGGTGAGAGATTCACTGCGGCGAGACGGTCAGGATCGATCCAAATGCGCATCGCGATAGACCGGCCACCCTCATTGTTCGTGATGCGTTGGACTCCTTCGATCGTCGCGAGCTGCGGCTGCACGGTGCGCAGCAGCCAGTCGGTGATAACGGGAACGCTGCGTTCAGACGAATTGAAACTGAGATAAAACGTCGCGTACGGTCGATCGGCGCGTTGCACTTCCACCGCCGGTGGCTCGGCGTCCTCGGGCAGCTCCGAGCGTACCTGCTGCAGCCTGGCGGTGACCTCCGCGAGCGCCTTCGTGCTGTCATGATTCAATTTCAGACGGACCGTGACTGTGCTCACGCCCGCGCGACTGGTCGATTCGACGTGGTCAACGCCGGCGATCGCCGATACCGCACGTTCAATCGGTGTGGTCAGGAAGCCGCGAACCGTCTCGGCGCTGGCCCCGTAATAGACGGTGTTGATGATGACCGACGAGCTCTCGATCTTCGGATACTGTTGAATAGGCAGATTCGCCGCCGCCCGCCAGCCCACCAGCACAATCACAAGATTGACGACCACCGCGAGCACGGGATGCTTGATGAAGACATCGGTGAAGGACCGCATGTCGATGCCTTTATGGCCGTGGATCTTGCGGCGTCAACCGATCACCGGACCCCGCCTGCAATGGTCGGACGGTCGCTTGCGATCGCGACCAACACCCCATCGCGCAGCTTGAACGATCCTGAAGCGGCGATTTGCTCGCCGGCGGAGAGCCCCGCGTGAATCAAGACCACATCGTCGCCGAGCATTGTGCCGCTCTCGACCTGCCGCATATACGCGCGGGTGTTGCCTTCCTTGTCCGTCACCAGCACGAACACGTGATCGCCGCCCGGGCCTTTGCGCAGCGCGTTCACGGGAACGGCGACTGCGGTGCGCGGCGGGCCGACCGGCACCTGAACGCGTACCGACGAACCCGGCGCCGGAGCGTCGACGCCGTTCTCGATCCTGGCCCGCACCATAGCGTTGCGGGTCGTCGGGTCGACGCGCGCGTCAAGCGCGACGATCTTTGCCGCAATCGGTGGCGAGTTTCTGACCGCAAAAACTTCCACAGGCACGTCCGCATGCAGGCCGGCGGCAACGTGCTGCGCGACCGTGAAATCGACATGTACGGCATTGTCGACACCCTGCAGGGTCGTGAGCTGGCTGCCTTCATTCAGATACTGGCCAGGGTGCACGTCCGCGAGGCCGACACGTGCACGGAACGGCGCGCGGATCGTCTTTTTGGCGATGATCGCCTTGATGCGCGCCATCTGCGCCAGCGCCACGTCGTGTTCGGCGCGGGTGCGATCGAGTTCATCCTCGGACACAACATGTCGCTCGAGCAAACGCAGCACGCGGTTGAGCACCGTCTTCGCGAGGGCGGCCTGAGTTTCCAGCGCCTTCAGCTCAGCCTCTTCGACGGATACGTCGAGCGCGACGAGCACCGTGCCCGGCTCGACGATTTGCCCGGGTATGAGCATGACCTGGCGGATGCCGGGCAACTCGTTGCGCAAGGTGATTGACCGCAGTGCCAGGATTGTTCCGATCGAGGTCGATTTCGGCTGGTATATGCGTTTCTTGGCAACGACGAGCGTCACCGACTCCATCGGCTCCGGCTGGTTTGCGGAGGCGGCATCGGCTTCTTGCAGAGATGCGTACTTCCACTCGGCCAGGTAAACTCCTGTCCCAACGACCGCAAGGAGCAACAGCAGGGATCCTATCCAGCCACCCGGTTTCATGAGCGGCGCCCTTTTTCGCGCTCGGTAGTGCGAGCCTTGGCTTTTGGCAACGAGCGAGCCGGCATTGAGTGCGCGAGCATGCCTTCGAGCGCGGTCCGGACCCGAACTACCAGCTCCTGATTTACGGAGGCCAGCCCCAGTACCCAGTAGAGCCACAAGCCATCAATCGCCGCGGCAACGGCTTCACCGACACCCGGAGGCAGTTGATCCGCCGCGACCCGCTGATGAAGATCGCAATAGACTGCACGCATGGGCTCGATCAGGGACGGATTCTGGGCCAAAGCCGCGAAACAGGCGGACGAGCTGCGCTGGAGCTCCTCCGTCCAGCCCTGAGCGTCCGAAAGACAGTGATCCAGCAAAGCCCGCGTCATGCGTCCAGGTCCTTCGGGTATACGGTCATATGCGCTCATGTAACAGGCTCTCCAATTCTCCGCGGATCGCCTGACCAGCGCTTCGACGAGTCGGTCTTTGGTGGGGAAGTAATGCAGCAGACCACCCTTGCTAATGCCCGCCTCGGCGGCGACGGCGTCAAGCGCAAGGCGGGCTATTCCCTGGCGCATGATCACCATCTCCGCGGCGTCAAGCAGCGCGTTTTTCAGCTCGTCGGCTTTTAGTCGTACCATAGGATTAAAGATACCGTTTTGGACGGTATTTTGTCAACCGTCTGGACGGTATATTGATCGGCTAATCCTATATGGGTGGGGTGCAGCCAGGACCACTTGCTGGAGAAGCCGTGAACGTTTCCAACTGTCGCAACGATGCGCTTGCAGTGGACTTGATTTACTGCTGTCGATACGCTCGGTTTAAGGTCTCGATGTCGAGCTTGTGCATTTTCAGCAATGCGCTCATGACTCTTTCCGACTTTTCGGCGTCTTTGTCCGCCAGCATCTCGGCTAAAATCGCTGGAACAATCTGCCAGGACACGCCGTATGGATCGGTAAGCCATCCGCACTGACCTTTTTCTCCGTGCTCCGAGAGCTTCTCCCAAAGCTCGTCGATTTCCTCCTGCGTATTGCAGCGCACCATGAGCGAAATCGCCGGCGAGAATTTGAACACCGGACCCCCGTTCAGCGCCGTGAATTCCTGTCCTTCGAGTTCGAATGTCACGGTCATGATCGTGCCTTTGGGCCTTCCGGCGGCCTTCGCGCCCTCTGCTCCATAGCGAGTGACGTTCGTGATCGTTGCTTCCTTGATAACCGACGCATAAAAATTCGCTGCCTCTTCGGCTTGGTGATCGAACCACAAGCATGGGGTGATCTTTTGCATAGGTTCGTTCTCCGGGGTTTACGGTCAGTACCGGTCGTGATGCCGCCACCAACTAAACAGCGGGGTCTGCGGCCAGCCGTCGGGTGAATCTTCCCCAACCTCCTGTCGGCCGAAGGGTGTCAGGTCGAGGTAGCTGAAGTTGCTGCCGAGGTATTCGACACCCCGTCCCTGGGTGAAATAGGTGTGATAAACCTCGTTGCCATCATGCAGGAAGACGCTTAGTCCAAACGTCTCGCCGTCGTCTCCGGTGACGCCAAAGTCATCGTTAAAATCGCTGCCAAACGAGGAATACCACGGGATGGTCCAGCCCATGCGCGTCTTGAACGGCTCGATCTTGGCCAGCGGAGCGCGGGAAACCAGTACCCGCGAAGTGTCGCGGGCATGCAGATGAGCAGGATGCCCCATGTTGTCAACCATCATCGAACAGCCGTTGCAGCCTTCATCCCGTTTCGGGTCGAACATGAAGTGGTAGAGGATGAGCTGGCGGCGTTCCTCGAACAGGTCGATCAGGTTCGCATGACCGTTCGGACCCTCGAAGACATAGTCCTTTTCAATTCCGACCATTGGCAGCCGGCGACGCTCGGCGTTCAGCGCGTCCCGGCGGCGCGTGAGTTCCTTCTCCCTGGCGAGCAGGGCTTCGCGTGCAGCAAGCCACATGGCCCGCGTCACGACCTTGGGGAGTTTTATATCGGCTTGGTTCATGGTGTATTCGCCTCGGTTTGGACGTTCAAAAAACTTTCTTTCGGGACGACGGAGCGGCCCAAGCGTTTCACCGTCAGATATAACAGCAACGTAATGCACAGAATGAGAACTGACACCTGCATGTGCGCGGCGGCTGAAAGCGAAATCCCGATGCCAGATCCAACTGCGAGGTACGCAGCCAGGCACGCGGGGCACTTTGGCAAAAGCGCGGCGACGGTGCCTGGAATGATCCAGCCGGCGATTTCGAGACCGCGCCGGGCGAATGTCAGCAGATGTGGCTCGCCATCCGTGGTCGCTGTTGTGAGTAACCCTGAACGCGAGTCGCTCATGGAAATGTGGCAGCAAGGTTGAGTCTTCACATGCACCTCCGCGAAACCGCATCAGTTGGTCGTGGACGATGGCGATGCCGTCGCGGGCCAGTAAGGCTTGCTCTCGTCGGCGAACGCGTCGGTACCGTAGCGATCGTGGTGGCGGACCCATTCCATCGTGAAACCCAGTTGATCCTCGTCGCGGCCCTTGGGCGCGAGATCGAGGATCATGTAGGTGCTGTCGAGTGGCTCGACGCCGCGCCCGTAGGTGGAATAGGTGTGGAAGACATCGCCGCCGAGGTCTTTGTAGAAGACGCTGATGCCTGGTGCTTCCTCGCTCGGAAACTCCTGCATCGTGTAGTTGTAGTTTACCTTGCCCAGTGCCGTTTCCTCCTTCGTAAAGGACACGCGAAAGTCAGGGTTGAAGTCGGTGCCGCAGGACGACACCCATTTGAACCACCAGCCCATGCGTTTCTTGAACGCCTCGATTTTAGCCAGCGGCGCCCGCGACACCATCACTATCGTGACATCGCGTGCGGCGAGATGCGCGAGCGTGCCGTCGATATGGTCGGCCGTGAATGAGCAACTCGGGCAGCCTTCCTGCCATTCCGGTCCGAACATGAAGTGGTAAATCACCAGTTGGCTGCGCCCGTCGAAGAGGGCGGCGAGCGTTTCCTTGCCTTGCGGTCCGTCGAACACGTAACTCTTCTCGACCTTAACCCAAGGCAGATTGCGCCGTTCGGCACTTAACCGGTCGTGCAGCCGAGTGGCTTCCTTCTCCTTCTTAAGGAGCTCTATTCGGGCTTCAGTCCACTCTTCTCGCGATACGACCTTGTGGTCTTTGATCGTTGTATCAGTTGTATTCATGGTTTCATCTCCGTTCGTCTTGGTTGAACGATTCTCTCTGATGAATCGCTGAAGAATAGTCGTTTGGCGATGCCCAAAATCGACAATGGAGCCCGTTTATGGATTGACAGGGTTTATTCCTTGGATTTGGTTGGTCGCCGGTATACCGGTAAATTATATGGACGATCGAATGATCGGCGGAAGGATGTCGGCTCATCCATTCTGCGGCCACGGATAAAGGCGCGGTGTCACGAGCGTCAGCGCCGCTGCGGCCATCAGCGCGCTCAGCAAACCTATACAGCTAACAACATTCGAATGTCGGGCTTAAGCGCACCCAGGCTGACGATCAGAAACAGTATCGCTAAATCAAGAAAGTGAGTGAACGTCGGGACTTTTTCGGCTCGAGCGCTTACGATCCGCCGCGTGAAGCCGCGAACGGCAAGAGCTTCCCGGGTCAGGCGCCGCAACTTCATGAAATCTTGCCGGGTCACGGTATTCCCTTCGATAAACTCTAACGCGAAGCGGTATGCCATTACCGCCAGCCACGGAAATCTGACGGAGGACCAACCGCCGAAAAAATCAGCAATCAGTCAGATTCCTGATACCAGCAGAACAAATGCACCGGGCGCGCCGACACCGTCGTACAGCGCGATATTGCGCACAGCTTCCGAGAAGGCCGATAGACCATCCAACTGGCGCGACCGCGTATCCGCGACCCACACCCAGCCCCCCGATCAGTATGACGCCAATGGCATGAAGGAGTTGGAGCAAGTCGTAAGTTATTTAACCCGTATTCCGATGCAACTGCTTCTTTGAACACACCGCATGCCGTAACTCATCCGTTTCATTTGCATAATCGCTTGACCGGATACTCGATACCTTGCGCCAGAGGCAGCTTCGAGCCCCAGTTGATGGTATTGGTTTGCCGGCGCATGTACGCTTTCCAGGCGTCAGACCCCGCCTCGCGGCCGCCGCCGGTCTCTTTTTCGCCGCCAAACGCGCCGCCAACTTCGGCGCCGGATGTGCCAATGTTGATATTGGCGATTCCGCAATCGCTGCCCACGGCGGACAGGAATTGTTCCGCGTGACCAAGGTCGTGGGTGAACAGAGCGGACGACAGTCCCTGCGGAACATCATTCTGCAGGGCAATGGCTTGGTCCAGGGTTTTGAACGGCATCACGTATAAAATCGGCGCAAAGGTTTCCCGCCGTACGATGTCCCAGTGGTTTTCGGCGCGAACCAGAGTCGGTTCGACAAAATGGCCGGGCCTTTGCAAGCGTCTGCCGCCGTACAGGATCTCGCCTCCTTGCCGCTTGATTTCATCAATAGCCTGTTGAAATTGTTCCGCCGCCCCGGCATCGATTAACGGTCCCATGGACACTTCGGCGTCCAAAGGGTCGCCGATCGTTTGCCGGCGATAAGCGTCAATCAAACGATCGACCAACGTTTTATAAGCGGATTCGTGAATCAATAACCTCCGGGTCGTGGTGCAACGTTGTCCGGCGGTGCCGACCGCGCCGAACAGAATTGCCGGAATCGCCAGATTCAAGTCCGCATCCTGATCGACAATCAGCGCGTTGTTGCCGGACAGCTCCAACAGACACCTGCCGAAACGTCCCGCGACCTTCATAGCCACCCTTCGGCCGATCGCGCTCGAACCGGTGAACGAAACCAGGGCGATTCGTGGATCCTCGACGAACCGATCCACACTGGTGACATCAACCGGGATAAACAGCGAAAAAACGCCTGGATAACCCAAGCGGGATAACGTATGGTTACAAATCTTCTGGGCCGCCACCGCACACAAACAGGCCTTCGGCGACGGCTTCCAAATCACGGTATCGCCTGCAATCGCGGCAATGAACGCATTCCATGCCCACACCGCAACCGGAAAGTTGAACGCGGTGACCACGCCCACAACGCCCAGCGGCAGCCATTGTTCGTACATGCGATGCTGGGGACGCTCCGAATGCATGGATTTCCCGTACAGCATTCTCGACTGGCCAACCGCGAAGTCCGCGATATCGATCATTTCCTGGACTTCACCTTCCGCCTCGGTTTTAATCTTGCCGGTTTCAAGCGCAATCAACGTGGCCAGCGTGTCTTTATGCAATCGCAGGTTATCCGCGATCTGGCGAACCGCTTCGCCGCGCTTCGGCGCCGGAACGTTGCGCCAGGTTTCAAATGTGTTGACGGCTGCATCCGCCATGCGCTCATATTCGGCCGGCGTGCCCGGAATAATCGAGGCCAGGCGCTGGCCGTTAGCGGGATTCAGCGATTCCAACATCCCCGCGGATTGGTCACAGAGCCATTGTCCGGCGATACAACTGGAGGCGTTGACTTCGTCCAGACCTAAACTTTTCAGCAGCGGATACATTTGCAACGGACCCTAACCATCGATCGACCTCTGCTGATTGGATCAAAGGGCAGACACAAGGTTCAGGCAGTCGTATGCCAAGGGCACGTTGATGCCGCCGTTTTCCCGATCCGGCGATTAGCCGACGATAAAATCCCGTTCTGGATCGACCACGGCTTAAGGAACTGATGTATTTCCGGGCGCCACTTACATGATGCAGGATGTTCATGGGGGCGCCAAGGCATTATTGCATAAACTTTTCATCCGCCCCTTGTCTAACAGACATCAATAAAGATTCGCGTGGGGATAACATGGTTCAAGCATTTGGAAAATTCGCGGCCAGGCTGGCTGCTGATTTGTTGAACGACCAGCGCGAATTCCGGGCTGCGCCGGATGACCGTGCGAAAGTCCTGGTACCCTACCCAGACGGGAACTGGGCTGCATTGAATCTGACCCCGTTTTATTGCGAATTGCGGTCCGCGGACGCGGCGCCGTTTTTTGGCAAGGTCAGTACAACACCCGAATTGCTGGACGCGTACCGTCTGGCCAGGCAATCGAAGATTTTCGACGACGACCTGTCCCATGCGCGTGATCATGTCGCCGATTACGCCGCCGATTTTCTGGAGCGGATATTTGAGCGCGCGGGCCGGATTCTCGATGACACGGACGCGCGCCGGATCGCGGATCTGGTCTCCAATCTGGACGTGTACACCGCGGTCAAATCCGTGGAATCCCTGCTGCACAGCCATGCCGATCTCGCGTTGCTCGGGGTATCCGAAAGGATGGGCTGGACCTTGCATTTTGACCATTTGGCTATACGCTGCGGAAGCGCGGACCGCCGCGATGCCGAACAAGTCGTGGAAAACCTGAAAATGCACCATGGCTATGTTCCGTCCCAGATTGAAAGCGAAAACTATTATGTGTTCGACGACGGCTGGGACGCGTATGTACTTTTTAAGACCCTGGAGAACGGTCAGCAGATTCGACTGTTTATAGACCAGTCCCTGCCCGGGTATCCGGCCCAGATCATTCAGCACTGGAATCATGTGTATGGCTACACGCCCCATCACCTTGCGTTGCGCGCCACTTGTTTACACGGCGGACAACGCAAAGCCGTCACGCTCGATGAACAGAGCATCGCGCTCAAAGCCGAAGGCGTGGAAGTCCTGACCGCGACCGGGCAATATACGGGCGGACTGCTGGAGCAGGTTTTCACGCGTCCGGAGACCAACCCGGACATCCCTTCCGAAATCCGCAGCCGATTGAAAAACGTCGATGCCTCCCTGGAGGCCGCGATCGAAAACGGCAAACTGCTCGAACTTATATCCCGCCGCGAAATGAACGAGCGCTTGAAATCCGAATATTTTTCACTGTACGGGATAGACTTCGATCCATTCAATCCTCTGCACTCCGCGCCCATTTACCCATACTTTTTGCCTGCTCAGGCCGCCCACGTGATCCGCACGTCGGTTGAGGTGGCCTAAAGACGATTTTGATTGTCCCCGACCAACCCGGACGATTCCTGATGCAAAAATGAGCAAACGCGCGTGGAGACGAAAACAGTACTGGTAGCCGGTGCAGGAAAAATTGGATCGAGGGTGGTTTGCCTACTGGCCGAAAATGGGGGCTTTCGCATTTTTTTGGCAGACCGCGACGAGTATACAGCTGAAACCGATAAAACCCAATGGACGCAGGCAGAATCACGGTCTACTATGACGGCGCGTGCCTCCGCTGTATTCGGGAACTTGCGATCTATCAACACCTCGACCGCGGTCATCGGGTCGAATGGTTTGATATCGTCGGACTGGGCTCTCCATTTAACCGGAGCTCCTCCACGAGCAGTCCGTATCGGTCCGAAACCAGGCTTGAAACTCACCCAAGAACCTAGGATAGTGTGTCCCGGCATGAGGGTAATCCACCCCCAGCAGTTTACTCCGGTTAAATGTAGAGGCCAATCGTCGAAAATGAAACCTCGGTAAAACAACGGGGAATCGCTCCAAACGAGGCTCTGAAAAAGCTGCACATCCGAATGCCGGACGGAACTGTTGTCAAAGATATCGACGCGTTCGTCGTTTGATGGCGCGAGGCGCCCTTGTTTCGCCCCTTGGCGGCCTTTTTTGGAATTCAAGCCAAATCGTTCGTCGAGAAGGTTTATGAGCAGGTGGCCGTACGCCGGCTGCGCCGGCACGGGAGATTGTGTAACGACGATTGCACAATCAACGAAAAAAACAACAGAACGGGTTGATCGTCGACAGTTGAACGGGAGAGGTAAAATTAATGAATCTCTTGCAGGGCAGACGCGCGCTGGTTTGCGGCGGCAGCCAGGGCATCGGAAGAGCGATCGCGGAGAAATTCGCGGAATCGGGAGCGGAAATTGTACTGATGGCGCGGAATCGAACCAGCCTGAGCGCTGTTGCGGAGCGGCTGAACCGAAGTGAAGGTCAACAACACAGTTTCATCGTGTCTGATTTTGCCGATCCGGATTCGGTGAAACAACGATTGGCCGAGCGATTACCCGAAATTGGACCAATTCATATTCTGCTCAACAACACCGGAGGCCCGCCCGGTGGTCTGGTCCGAAATGCCGGCGCCGATGAATTTCTGGACGCATTTTCGAGACATCTGATCTGCAATCACCTCCTCGTCCAGGCGGTGCTCGGCGGCATGAAACAGGAAGGCGTCGGGCGCATTATCAATATCGTTTCGACTTCAGTCAAAGCTCCGATTCCGGGGCTCGGGGTATCAAACACGATACGCGGCGCGGTTGCGAGTTGGTCGAAGACACTCGCCGGTGAGCTCGGGCCTTTCGGCATCACGGTCAATAATATTTTGCCGGGCTTCACCGAAACCGCAAGATTGACCGCGATTATCGAGCGCAGAGCAAAAGAAACGAACAAAGCCGCTCTCGAGGTTGCCGAAGCAATGAAGGCGTCGATCCCGCTCGGCCGGTTCGCCAGACCCGAAGAGATCGCCAACGCAGCGTTATTTCTGGCTTCGGACCAGGCGGCCTACATCTCGGGAGTCAGCCTGTCGGTGGATGGCGGACGGCTCGATTGTCTGTAATGATGCGACGATGGAACAGATTCTGAACTACATCGACGGAAAACTGGTTCCTCCAGCGAGCGGCCGTTTTATCGATAATATTGAACCCGCGACCGGCCTGTGCTATTCGACCATCGCGGATTCCGACAAAGCGGATATCGATTCCGCGGTTGAAGCCGCGGAACAGGCTTTCAATGGCTGGTCGGAAAGTTCCATCGAGGACCGGTCCGAAATACTCGGCGTAATGGCCGATTTGATTGCCGAAAATCTCGAAGAACTCGCGCTGGCCGAATCGATCGACACCGGAAAGCCGCTAAGCGCGGCGCGGCAGGTCGATATTCCGCGCGCATCGATGAATTTCCGGTTCTTCAGTACCGCGATACGGCATTTTTTTTCGGAATCGCACGCGACCGGAAATCAGGCGCTCAACTATACGCTTCGCGTGCCGCTCGGTGTGGTTGCGTGCATTTCCCCGTGGAATCTGCCGCTGTACCTGTTTACCTGGAAAATCGCGCCGGCGCTCGCAGCCGGCAACACAGTCGTGGCCAAGCCCTCGGAACTCGCGCCGATGACCGCGTTTCGGCTCGCGAAGTTGTGCATCCAGGCCGGTTTGCCGCCCGGCGTGTTAAATATCGTGCACGGAACCGGCGCCAGAGCCGGACAAAGCCTGGTCGAGCATCCCAGGATCCAGGCCATATCGTTTACCGGAGGAACCCGGACCGGCGCACAAATATCGAGAACCGCGGGCCCGGTTTTTAAAAAGCTTTCTCTTGAGCTCGGCGGCAAGAATCCAAACATCGTATTCGCCGACTGCAAATTTGAAAAAGCCCTCACCGCCGCATTACGATCATCCTTTTTCAACCAGGGGGAAGTCTGTCTTTCGGGTTCGCGCATATTTATCGAATCCGCGCTATACGAGCGCTTCAAACAGGAACTCGTCGCAAAAACCCGCGAGCTTGAGACCGGTGATCCGATGTCGCCGCACAGTAATCTTGGCGCGTTGATCTCGGAGGCTCATCTGAACAAGGTCCTTTCGTACATCGACCTCGCGCGCGAAGAGGGTGGAAACATCCTGACCGGCGGCGCCCGTCCTCAAGTCACTGGCCGCTGCGCAAACGGCTTTTTTGTCGAACCGACCGTGATCGAAGGCCTGCCCGCGCACAACCGCGTCAATCAGGAAGAAATCTTCGGACCCGTGGTCACGTTGATCCCATTCGAATCGGACGACGAGGTCGTAGCCTTCGCGAATTCGACCCCCTACGGTCTGGCCGCGTCGATCTGGAGCGAGAATGTGACCCGCTGCCACCGGCTCGCGGGCCGCATTCAATCCGGCATTATCTGGGTCAACTGCTGGATGATGCGCGATCTCAGAACGCCGTTCGGCGGCATGAAACAATCTGGCATCGGGCGTGAAGGCGGCTTTGAAGCGCTGAGGTTTTTCACCGAAGCCAAGAATGTCTGCATCGATCTCGGAGATTCCTGACCATGGCCGATGATCGCGTGGATTCGCCGCGCGCACCGGAGCCGGTCGGGCCGTACCCGCATGCGCGGCGGGCCGGCAATCTACTCTTCCTGTCCGGAGTCGGTCCTCGAAAGCGCGGATCCACGGATATTCCCGGCGTCGAACTGGACAGCCGCGGAAACGTCGTAGCGTATGATATTGAAATCCAGTGCCGCTCGGTGTTCGATAATGTTCGAAGCATCCTCGAAGACGCCGGTTCGAGCTGGGACGAACTTGTCGATGTGACGGTGTTTCTAATCGATATCGGCAGGGATTTCGGCGTTTATAACAAAGTTTATGCGGAATATATCACGACCCATCAGCCTTGCCGGACAACGGTCGAGATCGCGAGACTGCCGACGCCGATCGCGATCGAACTCAAATGCATCGCGACCATTAAATAGCTTTCGTGCGCAAGCGAATGAAAACCACTCCGGCGACATCCCAAGTAACGGTGTTTCCGGCTGGAAACTAAATCGGTCGAAGGAGCCACGGTCATGCGGGAACTTAAAGTCCTGAATCTGAAAAACTGGATCGACCGGCATCGCGATTCGCTGAGGCCGCCGGTATGCAACAAACTGGTGTTCGAGGACACGGAGTTCATCGTCATGGTGGTTGGCGGGCCGAATGCGCGGAAGGACTATCATTACGATCCGGGCGAGGAGTTTTTCTATCAGATCGAAGGCGGTATGGTGTTGAAGATCATGGAAGACGGGAAACCGCGTGATATTTCGATCGGTGAGGGTGAGATTTTTCTACTGCCGCCAGGGATCCCTCATTCGCCGCACCGGTTTGTGAATACCGTCGGCCTGGTGATCGAGCGCAAACGCCTTGCGGACGAGAAGGACGGGCTGCTATGGTACTGCGAACGCTGTTCAAACCTGTTGTACGCCGAATATTTCACGCTGCAAAACATCGAACGGGATTTGCCGCCGGTATTCGACCGTTTTTACACTAACCTTGAAAACCGGACCTGTGGCCGCTGCGGGTCGGTAATGGATCTCCCCGATTGAAATGTTCAAGATCGACATCCACAGCCATATTTTGCCGAGGAACTGGCCAGACCTCAAGGAAACGTACGGCTACGGTGGTTTTGTTCAGATCGAACACCACGAGACTGGATGCGCCACGATGATGAAAGACGGCGAATTGTTTCGGGAGATTAGGAGCAACGCCTGGGATCCAGCGGCCCGCCTCGACGAATGCGATGCCTTTGGCGTCGACGTTCAGGTTCTTTCGACGGTTCCGGTCATGTTTTCGTACTGGGCGAAGCCTCGCGACACGCTCGATTTGTCACGATTTTTAAATGATCATATCGCGGGTGTCGTCGCGGAACAGCCACGGCGGTTCGTAGGTTTGGGAACCTTGCCGATGCAGGCGCCGGACCTCGCGGTAAGGGAACTCGAACGCTGTGTGAATGAATTGCAACTCGCGGGTATTCAGATCGGCTCGAACATCAACGGCCGGAACCTCGACGACGCGCTGCTGATACCGGTTTTTGCAGCAGCCGAGGCATTGAACGCCGCCATTTTCGTGCATCCGTGGGACATGCTCGGCCGGGACCGCATGACTAAATTCTGGCTGCCGTGGCTGGTCGGCATGCCAGCGGAGCTGTCGCTCGCGATCTGTTCAATGATTTTCGGCGGCGTATTCGAGCGTTTCCCCCGGCTCCGAGTCGCCTTTGCGCATGGGGGCGGCGCGTTTCCGTCTACGATCGGCCGAATCCAGCATGGTTTCGAAGCCCGCCCGGATCTATGCGCAATCGAAAACCCGATTGAACCGCGCCGTTATCTCGGGCGCTTCTACGTCGACTCCCTGGTGCACGACGAGCGGGTATTGCGTTATCTGATCGAATTGATCGGGGCGGACGCGATTGCACTGGGCTCCGATTATCCGTTTCCGCTCGGCGAACCGGAGCCGGGCCGCCTGATCGAGTCGATGGATTTGCCGAAAGCCGTCAAAGAGCAATTACTGCACGGTACTGCATTGAACTGGTTGAACATGAGCGCTGAAGGCTTTCAGTGAGCATCATCAAATTAGAAATCGGTGATCGAACTTTTCGAATCGACTCGCAAAAAGGATTTGATCTGTCGATTCCGCTTCGATTCAACGCGGAAGGGCTCACCGCGTTCGGGGCGCCGCAACCCGACGCCGAAGCGCTGCAAAACCAGCATTTCAAGGGCGACACGCGTACGGGCGGGAGTTGCAACGTTGAACGATATACGCTGGTTCCGCATTGCCACGCGACGCATACGGAATGCGCCGGCCATCTGACCGATGATCCGGTCTGGATTTCCGACGTGGTCAAGGATTTCTGGATACCCGCAACACTGCTGAGTGTTCCAACTGAATCCGGCTCCGCGTGTTCCGACGGCTATGTCCCGGAACCGGACGCACACGATGTGCTGATTTCGAAAGCTGGATTGTTGGGCGAAATCAAGCGCCATGACGCGCCGCATTTTCACGAGGCACTGATCCTCAGAACGCTGCCGAACGACGTTTTAAAACGCACGCGCCGTTATACCAGCGCACCGTATTTTTCCAACGATGCGATGCGGGAAATCGCGCGCCGCCCGGTCCGGCATTTACTGGTCGATCTGCCTTCCGTGGACCGGATGGACGACCAGGGCCGGCTGTCGAACCATCGGATTTTCTGGGAGCTTCCGGATCAAGGCCATTCGCTGAACGGGCGAGAGCCGTCCGCGAAAACCATTACCGAACTCATCTATGTGCCGGAAGAAATCGACGACGGATATTATCTTTTGAACCTACAGATCGCCCCGTTCCTTGCTGACGCCGCGCCGAGCCGGCCGATTATTTTCGCAGTTGAGCCTGAACTTTGATCTGGATGAACTTTACAATAGAAAATTCCGTTTGGTCGAAGAGCAGGATGGCCGCAATGCGGCTATCCCCGAAAGAAAATACCCTCTCGCGCAGGGAAAGGGTTACGGTCAGGGTGAAGGTGCGGGGGGATGTGGCTGTAGGTAGTACAATTAAACCTGCTATTTGCACAAAATCCGAGTCTGCCACTTGAATCCGTTGTTGTGACCGCGCTCCCGATTACTTTCCGTACGCGGTGGATGGCCATAATCCGGATTGTTTCTGAATATTTCAGGGATTCGGGGGTCCAAACGGTGCCGAGCGTCTCGTTCAGGGTCGAGCGGCGCCCAACCGGCCGATCATTTTCGCTTTGAATACCGGATGAACTTCGAAGACAGCAGAGATTTCGCATTGCGCCTGGATCATCAGGATTCGCTGAGCCGCCATCGCGGCCGATTCCTGATGCCAAAAACCCAGAATGGCGTCGAGAAAATTTATTTTTGCGGCAATTCACTCGGGCTTCAGCCGCGCTCAACCCGTCAACTAATCGACGAGGTCAGGGAGATCTGGGCGCAACGCGCAGTCGAAGGACATTTTTCCGGGTCTCACCCTTGGCTGCCGTACCATGAATTCCTGACCGAAAAACTTGCGCGAGTCGTCGGCGCGGCGCCGATCGAAGTTGTCGCCATGAATTCATTAACCGTGAATCTGCATCTGATGATGGTCAGTTTCTATCGGCCGACGGCCGAACGACACAAAATTTTGATCGAAAGCCAGGTCTTTCCCTCGGACCGTTATGCGGTGTTGTCGCAAATCGATTTCCATGGACTGGATCCCGCCCGTGCACTCATCGAGGTCTCCGCGCGCGCGGGCGAATATGCCGTGCGTACCGACGATCTGCTGGAACTGATCGAACGCGAAGGCAATCGAATCGCACTGATTCTACTGCCAGGGGTTCAGTATTACACCGGGCAGGCCTTCGACTGCGACGTCATCACCGAAGCCGGACATCGAAACGGTTGCATCGTCGGATTTGATCTGGCCCACGCGGTCGGAAACCTTCCGCTTCAACTGCATGACGCGCAAGTCGATTTTGCGGTATGGTGTTCGTATAAATATCTGAACGCGGGACCCGGCGCGATCGGCGGGTGTTTCGTGCACGAGCGCCACGGCCTTGATTTCCGGGGGCCGCGATTCGCGGGTTGGTGGGGACATGACAAAAACACCCGTTTCCAAATGCCGGATCAATTTTCGGTGTTGGCGGGAGCCGAAGGCTGGCAGATCAGCAACCCGCCGATATTCTCGGCCGCGCCGCTGATCGCCTCGCTGGAACTGTTCGACGATGCCGGCATGGCCGCGCTGCGCGCAAAGTCCGAACAACTGACCGGCTATCTGGATTTTTTGACTGCGAGTCGTCTGGGGAACAGGGTGTCGATCATAACGCCGCGCGCAGCCGGCGACCGGGGATGCCAGCTCTCGATCATGCTGAATCAGAACGCCGAGGCTAGCCGATCGATTCATAACAAACTCATGGAACGGGGTATCGTGTGCGATTGGCGGGAGCCGAACGTGATCCGTGTCGCGCCGGTACCTCTTTATAACCAGTTTACGGAAGTCTTCGACTTCGTGGCAACCCTTGAGGCGCTGGTTTGAATCCGCAATGAATCAAAAAGAAATCACTCTGGTCGGCGCAGGGCTGGCCGGCTGCCTGCTCGCCGTGTACCTTGCGAAGCGGGGTTTCCGGGTACGGATGTTCGAGAAAAGACCGGATATGCGCATCCATCGGATTCCGGCCGGCCGGTCGATCAATCTGTCGCTTTCCGTGCGCGGGATCCACGCGCTGACGGAAGTCGGCCTTTACCGGCGCATCGAGACCGAACTCATTGCCATGCCCGGGCGCATGCTCCACGATCAAACCGGATGCCTTCAATATCAACGCTACGGACGAAATCCGAGCGATGTGCATTATTCCGTTTCCCGGGCCGCGCTGAACAATATGCTGTTGGACGCCGCGGAAGAAACTGGTACGGTGGCCATCGCATTCAACCAGGAATGCGTCGGTCTGGACCCTACGGCCAGGAAGATAGCCTTCCGGGATCAAACCAGCGGCGCCATCCGCTCGCTGGATTTCGAGGTCGTGATCGGCGCGGACGGGTCCGGTTCGGCCGTGGGTCGCGCGCTGAGTGAACGGCAGTTGATCCAATCGCGCCATGAAAAGCTCGCGCATGCGTACAAGGAACTGACCATTCCGGTGGCTGCGAGCGGCGACCATCGACTGGAAAAAAATGCGCTGCACATCTGGCCGCGCGGCGGATTCATGTTGATCGCCTTGCCCAACACGGACGGCAGTTTCACCGCGACCCTGTTTTTGCCGCAATCCGGCCCGGCAAGTTTTGCGACTATAACCAGCGAACCGGATGTCCGTCAATTTTTCGAGATACAATTTCCGGATGTCCTTCCGCTGATCCCGAATCTGGCCGCGGATTTCATGACCCACCCCACGGGTGAACTCGGAACCCTGCGCTGCCGGCCGTGGCATCGCGGCGGGACCGTAATGCTGCTCGGCGATGCGGTGCATGCGATCGTGCCGTTTCACGGCCAGGGGATGAACTGCGCGTTCGAGGACTGCTCGGCATTGAACCGATATCTGGACTTCTGCCAGGATTGGCCGTCGCTGTTCGAAACCCTCGAAACCGCGAGGAAACCCAATACGGATGCGATCGCCGATATGGCGCTCGAAAATTACCTCGAAATGCGCGATTCGGTCCGGGACCCGAAATTCCATTTGATCAAGCAGATCGAATGGCTGCTCGAGGAACGCCACACGGACCGCTTTATCGCGCGCTACTCGATGGTCATGTTCCATCGGATTCCGTATGTCGAGGCGCAGCGGCGCGGATTGGTTCAGACAGAAATCCTGAAATCCCTGTCCGCGGATATCGACCAAGTCGATCACGTGGATCTTGAGACCGCGGACCGGCTGGTGATGGATAAATTGGAGCCGGTCAGCACAAATTACTGACCGGCTGTCTGCAATCCGGAACTTTCATGTGGGCGCGGCCAAGCAGTCGTAGGCATTAATCAAAGCTACTATGGCATGGATTGCTTTAGTCCAGATCTTACATCCTCCTTAGTAACTCTTACCGATTGACGAAGCCACGCCGGCCGTGGAGAGCTGCCGGACAGACTCGTAAGCTATTGTAATGAACAAATATAGTACTCGATAATTAACTTATGGCAAGGATGCTGCCTGCGAAATAGGTAACTTGATCTGATCTGTGCCTGGGTTCCGGACACGCGGCAACACGCTGCGAAATCCTGGATAGAACTATTAGCTTTGAATGCAATTATGAAAGGTAAAGAACGTACAATGACTTGCAAGTATCCGTTTAAGCGCCTTGTATCCGTCCTCTTGATCGCGTCTGTTATCTGGCCGAACGGCACTACCGTACTTGCGATGGAGGATACGGTGCAACAGCGGGCCGAAGCCGTCGCGAAAAAAGTAGCGAATAAAGCGGAGAGTACGGAGAAGACAGAAGGGAAAAAGAACGACCTGGTTGAAGACAGCGTCAAAGTGAAAGTCGACAATAACGGCGAGCCGGTGATCCAACAACAGGGGGAAGCTTCATTCTATGGGAAAGGTTTTCACGGGAAAAAGACCGCCAGTGGTGAGAAATTCAATCAGCACGATCGCACGGCCGCGCATCCCGCGTTACCTTTGGGGAGCAAAGCGAAGGTGACCAACCTGGATACCGGCAAATCCGTCGAGGTTGAGATCAATGACCGCGGGCCCTATGCAAAAGGCCGCGACATTGACCTGTCAAAGAAAGCCGCCACACAGATCGGCATGGAAAAGGACGGCGTGGCGCCAGTGAAAATCGAAGCAAAGATCCCCTCCGGTGATGAGCGCAAAAAAACGGACAATTGCTCGCGTAAACAACTCAAAGAATGCACGGAATCGCGTCAGACTTTACGCTGATTCCGTAGCAAAACCTGAAAGCGCATACTAACAGGCTGGCGCCAATGCCAGGCTGACGGAGAAATCCTTCCGGAGGCAATCGAATCTCGCCCTCGACCATCATTCCCGGAACCCTTTGCCCTGGGTCCAGAGCATGCCTAATTATGCATTGGTAACCCGATCAATGCATTTCGTTTAATCCCCATCAGAATTGACATCCCTGCGGTTTTTAGATAGGGTCAGTTCACGACGAAAGTCGTTTATTTTCTTGTTCTCCATGCAGAAGCGCGACACCCCTACCGCGGATCGTTCAGTCAACGACATCGCCGGAGCCTACCCGGCGATTGACGTGCGGACCGTTTTGCTTGCGCTGCAGGCGGTGCTTGCCGGCGATTTTTCGGTGCGCCTCCCGGTTGATCACACCGGCCTCGAAGGCAAATTTTCCGACCTGTTCAATGAGATTGTCGTGACCTGCGAGCGAATGTCGCGCGAGCTGAAACAGGTCGGGCAGATCGTCGGCCGCGAGGGCAAGACGCGGCGGCGCGCGAAGTTTGGCCGCTCTGGCGGCGCCTGGGGCGAGATGGAGACTTCGATCAATACGCTGATCGATGACCTCCTTTGGCCGACCGCCGAAGTGACGCGCGCCGTCGCCGCGGTCGCGCGCGGCGACCTTTCGACCACGATGCGTCTGGACGTCGAAGGACGGCCGCTCGAAGGCGAATTCCTGCGCGCGGCAACCATCGTCAATACCATGGTCAAGCAGCTCGGTGTGTTCACCGACGAGGTCACCCGGGTCGCGCGCGAGGTGGGTACCGAAGGCAAGCTCGGCGGCCAGGCGCAGGTACGCGAGGTTGGCGGCGTGTGGAAAGAGCTGACCGAGAGCGTGAATTCAATGGCCAGCAACCTTACCGCGCAGGTGCGCAACATCGCCGATGTGACCATCGCGGTCGCGAGCGGCGACCTGTCGCGCAAGATCACCGTGGACGTGCGCGGCGAAATTCTGCAATTGAAGGAAGCCATCAACACCATGGTGGATCAGTTGCGCACCTTTGCGTCCGAAGTCACGCGCGTGGCGCGTGAAGTGGGCACCGGCGGCCGTTTGGGCGGTCAGGCCGTGGTACCCGGCGTGGCCGGTACCTGGAAGGACTTGACCGACTCCGTGAACGCCATGGCGACCAGCCTCACGTCCCAGGTGCGCAATATTGCGGAAGTGACTACGGCGGTCGCGCGCGGCGATTTGTCGCGCAAAATCACGGTGGACGTGAAGGGCGAGATCCTCGAATTAAAGAACACCATCAACACCATGGTGGACCAGTTGAACGCCTTTGCGGGCGAAGTCACGCGCGTGGCGCGCGAAGTCGGCACCGAGGGGAAGCTCGGCGGTCAGGCACAGGTGCCGGGTGTGGCCGGTACGTGGAAGGACCTGACCGACAACGTGAATTTGATGGCCGGGAATCTGACCGACCAGGTGCGCAACATCGCCGAGGTTACCACAGCGGTCGCGCGCGGCGACCTGTCGCGCAAGATCACGGTCGACGTGCGCGGCGAAATCCTGCAGTTGAAGGAAACCATCAACACGATGGTCGATCAGTTGAACGCATTCGCGTCCGAAGTCACGCGCGTCGCGCGCGAGGTCGGCACCGAAGGCAAGCTTGGCGGCCAGGCGCAGGTGCCGGGCGTGGCGGGAACCTGGAAAGACCTGACCGACAATGTGAACAACATGGCCAATAATCTGACCGCGCAGGTGCGCAACATCGCCGACGTGACCATCGCGGTCGCGAGCGGCGACCTGTCGCGCAAGATCACGGTGGACGTGCGCGGCGAAATCCTGCAATTGAAGGAAGCCATCAATACCATGGTCGACCGGTTGAACGCATTCGCCTCCGAAGTCACGCGCGTGGCGCGCGAAGTCGGCACCGAGGGCAAGCTCGGCGGGCAGGCGCAGGTGCCCGGCGTCGGCGGCACCTGGAAGGATCTGACCGACAACGTGAACTTCATGGCCAGTAACCTGACGGCTCAGGTGCGCAACATCGCCGAGGTTACGACCGCCGTTGCGCGCGGCGATCTGTCCCGCAAGATCACGGTCAACGTGAGCGGTGAAATCCTGGAGCTCAAAAACACCATCAACACGATGGTGGACCAGTTGAACGCGTTTGCCGGGGAAGTCACGCGCGTGGCGCGCGAAGTCGGCACCGAAGGCAAGCTCGGCGGCCAGGCGCAGGTGCCGGGCGTAGCTGGTACCTGGAAGGACCTGACCGACAATGTGAACTTCATGGCCAGTAACCTGACGGCTCAGGTGCGCAACATCGCCGAGGTGGCGACCGCGATCGCGGGCGGTGATCTGTCGAAGAAGATCACCGTGGATGTGCGCGGCGAAATCCTGTTGCTCAAGGAAACGTTGAACACGATGGTCGAGCAGCTCCGGTCGTTCGCCGCCGAAGTGACCCGCGTCGCCCGCGAGGTCGGCACCGAAGGCAGGCTCGGCGGCCAGGCCGTGGTTCCCGGTGTGGCCGGCACCTGGAAAGACCTCACCGACAACGTGAACCTGCTCGCGGCGAATCTTACCACCCAGGTGCGCAACATTGCCGAAGTCACGACCGCGGTCGCGCGCGGCGATCTGTCGCGCAAGATCACGGTGGACGTGAAGGGCGAGATCCTCGAACTCAAGAACACCATCAACACCATGGTGGATCAGTTGAACGCGTTCGCGGCGGAAGTCACGCGCGTGGCGCGCGAGGTCGGCACCGAGGGCAAGCTCGGCGGACAGGCGCAGGTGCCGGGCGTGGCCGGTACCTGGAAGGACCTGACCGACAATGTGAACGTGATGGCCGCCAATCTCACCGA
>JBGTCG010000027.1:0-60668 GCA_041748915.1 Methylococcales bacterium | reverse complement strand
GCCCCCGGCTACCTGCACCTCGACACCGCGCAGATCAACCTGAGCCAGGATAAGTGGTACCTGTTCGTCGCGATCGACCGGGCCACCCGCTTTGTATATGTGGAACTGCACGATAACAAACGAATGGACAGCGCGGCTGAGTTCCTGAAACAGGCTTTGGCCCAATATCCATTTAAGGTCGTGAAAATCCTGACCGACAACGGCATCGAGTTCAGCTACAACCTGCTGGTGGAAACTAAGAAGCCCAAGGACGGGAGACGACATCCCTTTGTCAACGTTTGTGACGACCACCAGATCGAGCACCGCACCACGTTGGTCAAACACCCGTGGACCAACGGCATGGTCGAAGCCATGAACAAAAAGATCAAGGCCAATACCGTCAAACGCTTCCATTACGACAGCGTAGAAGCGCTTAAGGAGCATTTGTATGCCTATGTCTTGAACCTATAACTTCAACCTCAAACTACGGGCTATTGGACGCCTCACGCCGTTTGAAGCGATACTCGATTGCTATCCAAAAATGCCGGATATTTTTATTATTAATCCTAACCACTTAATTGTGGGACTAAACAGCCTTCATATCCCGTGCATAACGCGTAAATGCGTTGCGCTCCCAAATCCTCCATCGAGTGGGTGATGCGGTCCGGATCGCGCGGGTCATGCAACACTGCAGCTACCGCGCTGGTCAACCCGAGGCGTTCATCCACTTGGCGCAACAACATCACTCCACCGTCCGAACTGAGGTCTCCTCCCGCGAAACTGGCTTCAATAACCCGGCGTCCAAGACGCCCAAACTCAAGATGATCTGCGGTACAATTTGGCATCGGCGGAATCGTCATAAAATCGGTCTGAAAGCTATATTTTATGCGGGTTTTCACCCTTCCGCCGAGATTTTTTCATGAAATATCCGGGCTAACGGCCGGTTTCGATTTTCGCCCAGGTATCCCGAAGCGTCACGGTCCGGTTAAAAACCAGTTTACCCTCGCCGCTGTCAACCGGATCGACACAGAAATACCCGATTCTCTCGAACTGGAAGCGATCTCCAGGCCTTGCGGATCCTAGCGAGGACTCCACCTGGCACTGATTCAGGATTTTAAGGGAATCCGGATTCAGCGCGGCGCGGAAATCAGGCAACGATTCCGGATTCGGGATCTTGAACAGGCGGTCGTAAAGCCGGATTTCGGCGTTAACCGCGTGCGCCTGTGCGACCCAGTGGATGACCCCCTGCACCTTGCGCCCTTGCGGATTCTTTCCGAGTGTGTCGGGATCGTAAGTACAGCGCAATTCGGAAATCGTGCCGGCCGCGTCCGTTACCGCCTCGTGACATTTGATTACGTAGGCGCCGCGCAGGCGAACCTCTCCGGCCAGGATCAGGCGTTTGAATTTGGGTGGCGGGATTTCGGCAAAATCATCTTTCTCAATGAACACGTTTTTGGCGAACGGAATCTTTCGCGTACCGAGTTCTGGTTTTTGCGGATGATTCGGGAGATCGAGATTTTCGACCCGATCATCCGGATAATTCTCGATCACGACTTTAAGCGGTCGCAAAACCGCCATCGCTCGCGGCGCATTGCCGTTGAGATCTTCCCGGATCGCATTTTCGAGCACCCCCACTTCGATCCAGGCATCTTTTTTCGTAATGCCGATCCGCTCACAAAAATCACGGATCGAGGCCGGAGTGAAGCCGGCCCGCCGGAGTCCCGCGATCGTCGGCATCCGCGGGTCGTCCCAGCCCGAAACATGCCCCTCGGTGACGAGCAAGTTCAGCTTGCGCTTGCTCATGACCGTGTATTCGAGGGAAAGTCGCGCGAACTCGATCTGCTGGGGATGGCAAGGTATCGGCAACTGGTCGAGAAACCAGTCATACAAAGGACGGTGATCCTCGAATTCGAGCGTGCACAGGGAATGCGTAATCGCTTCGAGAGCATCCGAAATGCAATGGGTATAGTCGTACAGCGGATACAGATTCCACTGATCGCCGGTGCGATGATGTTGCCGGTTGCGAATGCGGTAAATCGTCGGATCGCGCAGGTTGATGTTCGGCGAACTCATATCGATTTTCGCGCGGAGCACGTAGGCGCCGTCCGGGAATTCACCGTTTCGCATCCGCGCGAACAAATCCAGGTTTTCTTCGATGCTGCGGTTGCGGTCCGGGCTCGCGCGTCCGGGCTCCTTCAACGTGCCGCGGTATTCCCGGATCTGCTCCGGTGACAGGCTGTCGACATAAGCCTTGCCCGCTTTGATCAGGTCGACCGCATAATCGTACAATGGACCGAAGTAATCCGATGCATGCCGCAATTCTGTCCATTTGAAACCGAGCCATTCCACATCCCGCTCGATCGCGAGCATATATTCGATGCTTTCCTTTTCCGGATTGGTGTCATCAAAACGCAGATTGCAGGCGCCTCCATACTCCTTGGCGATTCCGAAGTTCAGGCAGATTGATTTCGCATGACCGATATGCAGGTAACCGTTCGGTTCCGGCGGGAAGCGGGTCGCGACCCTGCCGTTGTTCTTGTTTTCCTCGCGATCCCGGTCGATGATCTGGCGAATAAAGTTGGTCGCGACCGCAGGCTCCGTGGTGGACATAGACATTTTATGCATCTAAATGAGATTTATTCAGTTTTCATCGTCTTCGAGCGGCGACGATCCGGTATCAAAAACCATCGTATACAGGTCAAATGCGCACCATGTCACGAACTGATCCAGCGACCGGTCCTCCGGCCACAGGGAAGAGTCGGTGTACCAGCTGTATAGCTCGTCTTCGAACAAGTCTTCGTGATGGAGGTCGAGCCACTCCTCCAGCTCTTCCTGATCTTCGACTTCAATCAAGTAGACGTTGTTTTCCTCGTTGAGGTCATTAATTGTAAGAGTACGCGCGTTTTCCAGCCCGGTTTCCACGGAGTTGATCCAATCCACAAACGGCTGTTTATAGCGTATGATGAGGGCAGAGCGATTGAGCATGATAACCACCGTGAAAATGAACGATCCAACAAAACACCAATTATTCTTTCTCCATCAACTGCAACGCGGACGGATGGCGAACAAGAATTGAGTAATGTCCTTGGCGGCGCGAAGGCCAACCGCGAATCTCCGTATCCCGCCCCAGGTAAGTTGTCAGATCCGGAAACAGATCCAAATTTTCGCGCGCGATTCTGACGTCCACCTGTTCGGAATAGATTAACCGGTAAAATTTACGGCTCGGTTTCAGCATAACCGGCTGGCCGGTGAGCCGCCGCCATCCTCTGTCTTTCAAACCCGGTAAACTGATCAGCGGTTGCGGCAGATAAGCCGGATTGCCCCATATGCCGATGCGTCCGGTTTCCGCGAACTTTTGAGCAAGGAGCAATTGTTGAGCGTACTTCAAGTTCGGCGGGTGAATATCGACGGCAGCCAACCCCAAACGAAGCAGCACGAGATTGATATGGCTCCCGTCCTCGGTGAATATATGGGCCAGCATCCGCTTATAGCGATCGGTGCGTTCGATGTCGGCCTCCAAGCGGATTTTTTTGCCCTCGATCGCTTTTTTCAGCCAGATCCTGGCCTCTTCTCCGCCCGCCTCGCCGCTTTTTCGAAAGGTCTCGATTTCAGGAGCATTGATCCCCAACAGGCGAATTTTGCTCCGGTTATCGAGAAGCAGTGTATCTCCGTCGTAAACCGTTCGCACAACGCGGTAGGAAACGCCCGACCGGACCGCGACCCTCTGCGCATCCGCAGAGGGTCTATCGGAATAATGACGCTGGCCCTCCGGGTCGTCCCGAACAAAGATTCCGGTTGAACCGGCCGCCGCAGCGGTCAGCAACAAAAATATAGCCAGCGTCCTCGTCAACCGGATCTCCAAACGATCACTATCTGTTACACTAAATATTATTTCAAAGCAAGCCGCCTTCGGGACGATTGCCGATAACTGTGCGGCATCACGGATTCACCTGTACAAAGGCTTTCATTTGCCCCCGGCTTTAATGCATGGCCGAAAGGCTCTCGTGGGTAAACTCGGCTTCCCAGAGCTTTTCGAGCTGATAAAACTCGCGGGTTTGCGGCAGCATCACATGCAGCACCACATCTCCTAGATCCACCAAAACCCATTCACCCGCCTGCTCTCCCTCGATTCCCAAGGGCTGAACGCGAACCCGCTTGAGCTTATCGACAACCTGGTCCGCCAAGGATTTCACATGGCGTTCCGAAGTTCCGCTGGCGACGATAAAATAATCGGTAATACTGGTCTTTTCGCGCACGTCAATCAATTTAATATTATTCGCTTTCCCTTCATCCAAAATCAAAACCACTTTTTCAAGCATTTCTTCTGTTTGCATAACTCCCACTCTTGGTTTTCAAAATTGAGCCACGAAAGGCCCAGGCCATCATTCCTGCTCGAATCCTGAGGAAACGCTGAATAAATCCATCCTGGATTTTTCAGCGGCCGGCAACGCTGCCAATGCGATTTGGCATTGCCTCACAAAATCAAACGCTTACATCGTTTAATTTTTGGCAGCGCATCCCTGCACTGCAGAAATCGCTGATTAAATCAGCGATTCCCTAACTATCGATACAAATGCCGTTCCAGAATCAGATCGAGAACCGGATCCGGCAAAAGAAACCTCGGAGTTTTGTTCCGCCGGATCATTCCCCGAATCGCTGTCGAGGAAATTTCGAGTTGGCTCACGGATAAAAAAAGAACACATCCGTTTTTGCGCCCTTTAAATTCTTCGGCCCGTTGCAGATAATGAAATCCGTCAACGTTGGACAAAGCTGTTGGCATCCCGGGCGCATATCCCGCCCGGTGTAATACGATGAAATGAGCGAGGTCCGGCAGTTCCCGCCATCGATGCCACCGATCGAGTCCATTGAACGCGTCCATGCCCAGAATCAAACCAAGCGGATTGTCCGCAATCTCCGCCCGCATCGAAAGCAGGGTTTCATGAGTATAAGACGGTCCGGACCGTTCGAGTTCCCGGCTATCCACGAGCAAACCGGGTTCGTTGCCGATTGCGCGTTCCAGCATCAGACGGCGCAGTTCGGCCGCCGCAACAGGCATCGGACGGTGTGGAGGCTCGCGGCACGGCACCAGGCGAAGTTCGTCCAGACCCAGTGCTTCCTTGACTTCCACCGCGGTCCGCAAGTGGCCGAAATGGATCGGATCGAAGGTTCCGCCCATGATTCCGATCATGATGCGGACGATCCTGGCTGATCCATCGAGATTCGTTTTAGCTCGAGATTGAACCGGACCACCGGTCGCGCGACCGGCACGGGACTGCACAGCGAAGTCCGGAGGTTTTCGCTGCTGCAAGCGGTCAAACTAATTCCGCGTCTGACCGTCACCGAGAACCACGAATTTCATCGAGGTCAACCCTTCCAGACCGACCGGTCCTCGCGCATGCAGCTTGTCCGTGCTGATTCCGATTTCGGCGCCCAAACCATATTCGTAGCCATCCGCGAAACGAGTCGATACATTAACCATCACGGAACTCGAATCCACTTCCCGCAAAAAGCGCCGGGCACGGCTGTAATCCTCGGTCACGATGGAATCGGTATGTGCGGATCCATAGGTATTGATGTGTTCGATGGCCTCGTCGAGCCCTTCGACGACCCGGATCGACAGAATCGGAGCCAGATATTCGGTCACCCAATCCTGTTCAGTGGCCTGCTTACAGTCGGGTACGACTGCACGGGTTTTTTCGCATCCGCGCAATTCCACACCTTTCTGCAGGAATCGCGCGGCGAGATCTGGCAGCACGATCTTTGCGACCTTTTGCGCCACGAGCAGGGTTTCCATGGTATTGCAGGTGCCGTAACGCTGGCTCTTGGCGTTCATCGCGATCTCCGCGGCCATGGCGAGGTCCGCCCGATCGTCGATATAGACATGACAGATCCCATCGAGATGCTTGATCACGGGAACCCGGCTTTCCCGCGTGATGCGTTCGATCAGCCCCTTCCCGCCCCGTGGAATGATCACATCCACATATCGAACCATGCGAATCAGTTCTCCAACCGCGGCCCGATCGGTAACCTGGACAACCTGGACGCAGGATTCAGGCAGGTGCGCTTCGATGAGTCCCTGGCGGATGCAATCGGCGACTGCCCGGTTGGAATGGATGGCCTCGGAACCCCCGCGCAGAATGCAGGCATTGCCCGCCTTCAGACAAAGCGCTGCAGCGTCTGCGGTCACATTCGGCCTGGACTCATAAATGATGCCGATCACGCCGAGCGGCACGCGCATGCGTCCGACCTGTATTCCACTCGGACGATAGGCCAGGTCGGTGATCATGCCAATTGGATCCGGCAAGGCCGCGATTTCCGCCAAACCGTCGATCATGCCCCGGATTCCTTTATCGGTGAGCTCGAGCCGATCCAGCATGGCCGGAGCGAGGTTATTCCGGTGTCCTGCGTCGAGATCCTTGCGATTTTCCATTAACAACCGGTCACGGCTCGCCTTGATCGTTTCTGCGATTCTGGCTAATGCGAGATTTTTGGATGCGGATTGGATGCCGGCCAGGATCCGCGAAGCCTGTCTGGCCTCGGCGCCAAGCCGTTCGATGTATTCGTGGATACTGATTTTGTCCATCGCTGTCGTTCTATTCAATTCGGTAGCGTTCCGGTTTCTTTGATCCGGCTATGGATTCCGCGGGATCATAGGGGCGGGTCCGGCGATTAACAGACTCAGAAACAACAGCTCTTCCCAGACGTCGCCGGTCGCCAACCCCTTCCCGACGAGATCGATCGAAGCGCAGCGTCTGATGAACTCCTGAATCTGTATAAACCCCAACCTTCGCAATGCCGCATCGATGAGCGGCTTGCGGCTTTCCCAGATACGATAATTGCTGAACAAGCTCGAACGGACTCCGCCTCGATCCAGGTCAAATCGCATCTTGGCCAGCGTTCTTAATTCGCGGGTGAACGCCCATAGCACGATCTGCGGAGCGATTCCTTCGCCACGTATACTGGTCAGGATCCGATAGCTGCGCGCGGGCTGCCCCGCGAGCGCACTGTCGACCAGGTCGAACACATCGTAATGCGCGCTGTCGGCCACGATGTTTCCGACCGTCCCCGCATCGAGCGGCGCTGAACCATGCAGCACATACAGCTTTTCGATTTCCTGCGCCGCGGCCAGCAGGTTCCCTTCAACGCGGCTTGCGAGGACCTTCAAAGCCGGCGGCTCGAGGACCACTCCGCGCGCTTTCACCCGTGACTCGAGCCAGGATAGAAATCGATTCCGCTCCAGCGGCCGGGCCTGAATGACCACACCAGCCCGGTCGATCGCCTGAAACCAGGCGGATTTGGCCGTGGTCTTCGCCAGTTTACCGCAGCTTACCAGTAAGACGGTATCCCCGGCCATACGCTGCAGGTAATTTTTCAGACCCATCACGGCTTGTTGATCGGGCAGTTCCTGGCCGAAACGTAATTCGAGCACTCTTTTTTCCGGAAACAGGGACAGGGATCGGGCGGCTACTTCAAAGCGGTCCCAGCGAAAACCCGCTCCAACGTCAAAAATCTCCCGATTGGAATAGCCCGTCGTTCTGCAGGCCGAGCGGATTGCGTCCAGCGCTTCCGCATGCTGCAAGGGTTCGTCGCCACACACCAGGAATACGGGAAAGAGCTTTTTCTGCAGCCCGCTTCCAATCTGGTCGGCGCTCAATCTCATCGCGGATCCTTCAACGCGCCACCGTTCGACCGCGGGTAGCGACTTCCACGCTGCGCAGCAGATTCCGCACCGCTTCCCGGTACATCTCCCTGCGGATCTGGCCTTCCTCTTCGAACTTGCCGATCACTTCGACTTGGGGATTGAAATATTCGCGCACGACCGTAATGGTCTGCGGGTTCAAGATCACTTCCCCGGCCGGATTCTGTAATTCGTAGGTTAGGATGTAACTCAGTTGATACATGTTCGCTTTGCCGGTTTCACTCAAAGAGACTTCCCGGCGCACAAACTGTTCGTTCATGGCATTCAGAATAACCCCCGCATCCTCGCGCTTCGGTGCAAGAGCGCCGTCGGCATGCTTTAGATCCTGAGCCAGATAAGGCAGGAACTGACTGCCTGGCGCAAAACCCTGCGGGTAAATCTTCTCCATGCCTGCGGGCAGCTTGACCGCGCCTCGCAAATGAAATCCGCACGCGCACAGCACACCGGCCAATACAACGAAAACAAAGATCTTTCCGAGCCAGACCGACGGCAGAGACACCTCAAAGACCGTTTTCATAGTACGACACTGACCAGTTTGCCGGGTACCACAATCACCTTTTTGGCGATCCTGCCGTCGATGAACCGCTGGACATTCGGATCCTCGAGCGCGGCGGATTCGATTGATTGCCGGGAAGCGTCCGCCGCGACCACGATTTTGCCGCGCAATTTTCCGTTGACTTGAACGACCAGGTGCACAGTGTTCTGCGCAAGGGCCTGCTCATCAACCCGCGGCCAGGAAACGTTCACCAACGGGTTATCGTGACCGAGCGCCTTCCACAGCACCTCGCAAATATGCGGAATTATCGGTGACAACATCCGGACAATGGCTTCCAGCGTTTCTTTGCGGATCGCCTTTCCCTCGCGGCTAAGATTGTCAAATCTGCCAAGAGTATTCAGCAGTTCCATATTCGCGGCGATCGCGGTATTGAAAGTATAACGCCGGCCAACATCGTCGGTTACCTTGCGGATTGTTTCATGCAACTGGCGGCGCATGTCTTTTTGAGCCTGATCGAGATCTTGCGGACCGGATACCGGCAGGCCGGTCTGGTGATTCAAAAAATTGGAAACCGCCTTCCAGAGGCGCTTCAGAAAGCGATAGGCGCCCTCGACGCCACTGTCGGACCACTCCAGGGATTGCTCAGGCGGGGCGGCGAACATCACGAACAGCCGCACCGTATCGGCGCCGTAGCGATCGATCAATAGCTGCGGGTCGACCGTGTTGCCTTTCGACTTCGACATTTTACTGCCGTCCTTGAGCACCATGCCCTGGGTCAGGAGATTGGTGAACGGCTCGGCATTTTTCAACAGGCCTTCGTCACGCAATAATTTATTGTAAAAGCGCGCATACAGCAAATGCAGGATCGCGTGTTCGATCCCGCCGATATATTGATCGACCGGAAGCCAGAAATTCGCTCGTTCATCGAGCATTCCGTCGCTTTTCCCGGCACTCGCGAATCGCGCGAAATACCAGGAAGACTCCATGAAGGTATCGAAGGTGTCGGTTTCGCGGCGCGCCGGGCCGCCACAGGCAGGACAGGCAGTACGTACAAAGGATTCCAGTTTGGCCAGCGGCGAACCAAGCCCGTCAAGGTTTACATCCCGCGGGAGTTCGACCGGCAACCGGTCTTCCGGAACCGGAACCGTACCGCAACGCGGGCAGTCGATAACCGGAATCGGGGCTCCCCAGTAACGCTGTCTGGACACCCCCCAGTCGCGCAACCGGTAGTTAATTCTTTTCCGTCCCTTGCCGTCCGCCGCGAGCTTTTCCGCGATCGCTTCGAAGGCCTCCGCGGAAGTCAATCCGTCGAAAGCCCCCGAGTTGCGCAGAACGCCCTTTGCGGTATACGCCTGCTCCGAACAGTCCGCGTGGCTTCCGTCGGCCGGAAAGATCACCGGTTTGATCGGAATCCCGTAGCGCTGCGCAAATTCGTAATCGCGCTGATCATGCGCGGGCACCGACATGACCGCGCCTGTCCCGTAGCCCATCAACACGAAATTCGCGATCCAGAGCGGAACGCGCTCTCCGCTGATCGGATGAATCGCCTTGAGTTTCGAATCGATCCCGCGCTTTTCCATGGTTTCGATTGCCGCTTCCGTGGCCTGCGTCTTTCTGCAGGAATCGATGAATTTCAGTAGTTCCGGATTCGATTCGGCGGCCTTCTGCGCCAAGGGATGTTCCGCGGCGACGGCGACATAGGTCGCTCCCATCAGAGTATCGGGACGCGTCGTGTATACGGTCAGCGGCTCGCAAGCGCCCTCGACCGCGAAATCCATTTCCACGCCCTGCGATTTACCGATCCAGTTGACCTGCATGGCCCTGACCTGATCCGGCCAGCCGGGCAACTGATCGAGGGCTTCGAGCAGTTCATCCGCATAGTGGGTGATCCTCAGAAACCATTGCGAAATTTCCTTGCGTTCAACCGGCGTATCGCAGCGCCAGCAACACCCGTCGACCACTTGCTCGTTGGCCAGCACGGTCCGGTCGTTTGGACACCAGTTGACCGGCGCCGTTTTCTTATAGACCAGATCCTTTGCCAAAAGACGTAGAAAAAACCATTGCTCCCAGCGGTAGTAGTCCGGATCGCAGGTCGCGAGTTCACGGCTCCAGTCATAGCCGAATCCGAGCCGTTTCAACTGGTCCCGCATATACGCGATGTTCTGGTACGTCCAATCGGCGGGATGGACCCCGCGACTCATCGCTGCGTTCTCAGCGGGCAGACCGAAAGCATCCCAACCCATCGGCTGCAGCACGTTCTTGCCCCGCATGCGCTGATAACGGCTGATCACATCGCCGATCGTATAGTTCCGCACGTGACCCATATGCAGTTGGCCGCTCGGATACGGAAACATGGACAGACAATAATATTTTTCTTTACCTTTATCTTCCGGGGCACGGAAAACGCTCAATTCAGCCCATTCTTTCTGTACTTCGGGTTCAATGATTTCTGGCTTGTAGATTTCGTCGAGCACGTCGTATGAAAAGGGTGAAAGAAACCAACCAAGAATACAGGAGCAGGCTAAAAATCTAAAGAGGCGGCCGCGGATCACGCACGAATTTCGCCGCGCAACGCCGAATATCCGTCGGATCCCGACGCAGATCGTAGCGTGCCGGAATTATGATTGAAATTTCAGGTTCGTTATGGTTTATTGGCGTTCGTTACTGGGACCGTTCGTGATCCGGAGAATTTGAACACGGGAATCGTCTTGCGGCAGATCTCGATCCTGCAGCCATTCCCAATCCGGTTCGGCAATTCAACAATTCAGGCTGCATTCCTACAAAATCCTTAACGAGGTCATGATGCGCAGGGTAATTTACAATCAAAAAGGTGGGGTCGGCAAGTCAACCATCACCTGTAACCTGGCGGCAGTCAGTGCTTCCGAAGGCATGAAAACACTGGTGATCGACCTCGACGTACAGGGCAACTCGACGCAATACCTGCTCGGCCATAAAATCGAGGATCCGGAGCGGACATTGGCCAGATTTTTCCGGGACCACCTGAGTCTGAATCCGTTCGCGGCGGAATCCACGCCCATCGCCAATATTGCGCAGCCCACCGGCTTCGAAAACCTTTTTATCGTCGCGCCGCATGCCGAAATGGAATCGCTGCAAAGCCGGCTGGAATCGCGTCACAAGATCTACAAGCTGCGCGATGCGCTTCAGCAGATGAATCACTTTGAGCGGGTGTATATCGACACGCCGCCGGTGCTGAATTTCTACAGCTTGTCCGCGCTGATCGCCGCGCAGAAATGCCTGATTCCGTTCGATTGCGATGCCTTTTCACGCGAAGCCTTATATACCCTGCTCCGCGTAATCGGCGAGGTGAAAATCGATCACAATGACACATTGGATATCGAAGGCATCATCGTGAACCAATTCCAGAGCCGCGCCAACCTGCCGCAACAACTCGTGGAAAGCCTGCTCGAAGAAGGCCAGCCTTTGATGAAAACGCGCATCTCGCCGTCGGTGAAGGTCCGCGAATCCCACAGCGCTGCAAAACCGCTGATCCACTACGATCCGAAACACAAACTCACGGAGGAATTCCGTTCGCTGCATGCGGAATTGACGCATTGAAAACAGCGAATCCGGACATTTGCGGTACCAATTTTTAGCTTGGCTCCAGAAGGCACGAATCTCCCCCATGTCCTCGCATGCCTTGATTCCGACAGTGAGCGTCATTGACTATCTCGACTCTGAGCAGCAGCGTGAGACCCGTCACGAGTACGTCGCTGGGCAACTGTTCGCGAGGATCGGAGCAAGCCGGGCGCACAATACGATCGCCGGCAACTGTTTTGCAGTGCTGCATGCTCATCTGCGCGGCGGGACCTGCCAAGTCTTCCTGGCCGACATGAAAGTTCGAATCGAGAACGCCGACGCTTTTTATTATCCGGATATCGTCGTGAGTTGTGAGCCACGAGATGACAAGGCGCTTTTTCTCGAGGCGCCCATCCTGATCGTGGAAGTGTTGTCGCCGGCCACGGAAAACATCGATCGGCGCGAAAAGCGGCTGGCCTATCAGCGGTTGGAAAGCCTTCAGGAATACGTTCTCGCGGCCCAGGATACACGCCGGATCGAGGTCTACCGGAAAATAGAATCGGGTAGTTGGGAAGTCGACATTTACGAGGACAGAGAAAGCGCTGTACTGGATTCAGTGGAACTCACGCTGTTATTGGACCGGATTTACGAGGGAACGGGCTAATATTCGATTCGAATCAACTGGAATCTGCCGCGATTAGACACCGGTTAGCGTTTTATCCCGCCGCGTTTGATCGACTGCAGCACGGCCTTTTCGAGCAACCACGCGAGCACGGCCATCGCCAATCCGACCAACCATTGTTCCAGACGCCGGCGAAATGAACGATTGGATACTTTGTTCATGGAACGGTTGCCTAAGACTCGTTTATGGTTTCGGTTCCAAACCGATCCGCCGCAACAGAGCAGCGAAGCGAGGATCCGACCGCAAGTCCGCATAGATCGGATCCACCTTGATCATGAGCGCCCAGACATCGCGGTCATCACAAGCCTTTTCCAGCCATGTCAGCGCGCTCTCCCGGTTACCCAGTCCCAGATATGGCAGCGCGACTCCAATCGCGCGCACATAGGAAAGTTGCGAGTCCTGAAGTTCGGCCAAAATTTCCATCGCCCGGTCCGGTTCACCGTGCACGGCGCAGGCGTGACCCAGCACGCATTTCGTCCACGCGGCGCCGCCGGAGATTTCATTGGCTCTTGTTAGCGCGTCCAAAGCCGGCTCCGGTTTGCCCGCGGCGCCGTAGACCCGGCCTAAAAACCATAACCCGGAAACGAATCTTTCGTCCAATTCGAGGACTTTGCGCAGTTCTTGCTCGGCGTCGTCGAACTTTCCCGCATGATAAAACATCCATCCCAAAAACGTGCGGGCAATCGGCGAAAAGGGCTCCAGTTCCACCGCCTGCCGGCAATAATCGATCGCGGTGTCGTGGTCTCCGGCACCGGAATAAATCCATCCGAGCCAGTAGCGCGCGGGGACGGCTCGCGCGTTCAACTCGATCGCACGCCGGAACTCGCGCCCGGCGCCGGCGAGGTCATAGTCTTGACTAAGCAGGCAGAACCCGAGCGAAGTGCGCGCCTCGGACAACTGCGGGTCGAGACTCAATGCGCGCCGCGCGGAAGCGATGGCCTTCGAAACCGCCTCCGCAGGCGGAATGTATCCGTACCAACTCAACAGGCTGTAGGTATCGGCAAGACCGCTCAGGGCCAATGCGTAAACGGGATCTTCAATCAACGCGAGTTCGAAGTAATGCAGCGCTTTCTTCAGCCCGACTCCGCGCTGATTCCAGAACGCGCGGCCTTTCAGATAGAGCTCGTACCCCTCCGTGCTGGTCGTTTGCAATTTGATAATTGGCCGGTTACCGCGCCCGGCCAGGCGTAATTGCAACGCGGCCATGATCGCGCGGGTAATGTCGTCCTGAATCGCAAATACGTCCCGCATTTCGCGATCGAAGCTCCCGGACCAAAGGCGAAAACCGTCGGCGACATTGACCAGTTGGGCCGTAATGCGGAGATTATTACCCGCCTTGCGGACGCTGCCTTCCAGCACGGCATCCACGCCAAGGGTGTGGCCGATCGTTCGGATGTCTTCGTTACGGCCTTTGAACGCAAAACACGAGGAGCGCGCCGTGACGTTCAGTCCCTCGATTCCCGACAGCGCGGTCAGCAAATCCTCGCTGATCCCATCGCTTAAGAATTCGTTCTCCCGGTCCGAGCTCATATTCATGAACGGCAGCACCGCAATGGATTTTTTCTGTTCCGGGTCCGGTGACGCCTTTTCCTGCCTGCCGCCGACTGCCACGCCGGCGGTTGACCCGATTACGATCCGATACACTTCCATCGGCCGTTTGATATTTTTCAACGCAACCATTCCGATGTGATCCAGGTGCTGCGGGATTTTGTTGTACACCTGGTCGACCACTTGCCGCGTGACTGCGATTCCGCCGGAGTCGGCCAGTGGTTCAATCCTGGCCGCGATGTTCACGCCATCCCCCACAATATCGTTGCCACGCAGCAGGACATCGCCCAAGTGAATCCCGATGCGGACCTGAAATGCTCTGTCTTCCGGAGAACCGGCATTGCGTTGCGCCAGCATCTCCTGGATTTCGACCGCACAGTTCACCGCAGCCAGGGCACTCGAAAACTCGATCATAAAACCATCGCCTATGGTTTTGATCTCGCGTCCCTGATGTTTCGCGAAGGCAGACCGCAACAAAGCCCGGTGTTCCTCGAGCAGGTCGAGCGCCAAGGTTTCGTCGCGTTGCGCGAGAGCGCTGAAACCGACCATATCCGTAAACATGATTGCGGCAAGCCTGCGTTGTTCCACCTTATCTTCCGCCATACCTTCCGCCATTTCGATGCCAATCGAGATCGATGATCACAGTCGCCGTACCGGGTCTACCCGCTGCCGAACGGCTTTGATTTCTGGCGGCCAAACGGTTCAGGCGACGGCCCCACCCCGCTTGCCGGACCCCGCCGCTACGGAATCCTGTCCTGAATTCACCGCTGCCGCATCGCATCGGTGATCAATCCCAAGGTCAACAGAGCACCGCTGACCCCGAAGCTTAACGGGACCCATTCGGCAACGGTTAGAGATCCGGCTGTGATTCCGGCGGCCAGCAGGCTGGCCGCGGCAGTGAGTCCGATAGCCACTCGGTGCCCGGTTCTGCGCACCGTATCTTCAAGCGCATTGGCGCGGAACTTCACTTCGAGTTTGGGTCCGGGACGGGCGCCGATCAACCGCTCGACTGACTCGATCACGCGCGTGGCCCGCACCGAAAACTTCTGTGACTGGTAAATCAGCATTTTCGGATCGAGCCTGGACCGCATGCCTTTCAGCATCGTCCGCATCAGGAAACGGCCCGCGATCTCGAAAGGATCGAGCGTCGGATCCAATTGCGCCGTTGCCATCTGCACTTGAGCCAATGCCTTGCCGATCAGCGTAAGCGACGCCGCTATCGGTACCTCGTGGCGCAGCGCGATCTCGCACATTTGCTGGAGGATCACGCCGATCTGCATGTCGGCCAATGCGGCGGTTCGATATTTTGCCATCAGCCCGCCGATTTCGGCCTGGAATTGGGTGAAATCCAGGTCGCTCCGGTCCGTGGCTGCGGACAGCATCAGCGTGACTTCGGTCAGAAACGCGGTATCTCCGTGCCAGAACGCGAGCGTGAGTAGAGTCAGGTGTTCGCGAATGTCGGCTCCGACATCTCCGACCATCCCGAAATCAAGAAAGTAGATTCGGTCCTGCCACCACTTCAGGTTGCCAGGGTGCGGATCGGCGTGGAAGAAGCCGTCCACGAGGATTTGTTTATAGTAACATTCCAGGAGTTGCCGCGCCGCCTTGGACCGTTCCGGGCCTTCCGCCGCTGCGGTGATCGGCGAGCCCTGAATTTCTTCCATCACCAGGATCCGGGACGTCGACAAATCCCGGTAGACCATGGGCACACCGAGGCTGTCATAATCTTTCAGGATCTCGCGCATGCGTTCAATGTTTGCGGCTTCCTGGTGAAAGTCGAGCTCACGGTGCAGCGACGCGGATAAATGATTGAACACCGCTTCCATATCGATGACCTTCTTCAGAGCCGGTCGGTCTCCGACCTTTTCGGCAAACACCTGCAAAAGCGCGAGATCCTGCTCGATTTCGTTTCTGGCGGTTGGTCGCTGCGCCTTGACGACGATCCGGTCGCCGCTTACCAGCGTCGCTCGGTGAACCTGGGCAATTGTGCCCGCCGCCAAGGGCTTCGATTCGATCGACTCAAATACATCTTCCCACGGTACGCCGAGCTCCTGCTCGAACACTCCCACCACTGCTTCCTCGCTCATCGGTGGCACGTGGTCCTGCAGATCCTTTAATTCGTCGATATACTCAGCCGGCAGAAGATCCGGGCGCGTCGACAATACCTGGCCGAGTTTCGAAAACGTGGGGCCCAGTTCCTCAAGCGCCATACGCAGCCGTTTGGCTTGCCGGCGTCGCCCGGTTGTCCCTTCTTGGTCCGGACGCCCAAACAGTTCCTTCAGGCCATGCCTGGCCATTACCGCCGCGATTTGACTTCCGCGCGCCATGAGCCGGGGTTCCGGCGATACCGGCTCGACATCCAGGCGCACGGTTTGCGTGATGTCGCCGGCCGAAATAGTTTTGACAATGACCACGGTGCATCGGGCATTGTGACTGATGCGGTTCGGCACGTTACCAAGCAGGAACTCCTTTCGTCCCGCCATCCCGATGTTGCCGACCACGAGTACATCAATCTTCTGCTGTTCGGCGGTGCTAACGATCGCATTCGCCGGGTCCGCCGCAAGAACCACGAGTCCATGTCCGCGGCTTCCGGCGAGTTCGCGGGCGTAAGCCGCGAGTTCGTCGCCGGCCAATTGCGCGCGGGTACGCTCGGCCGCGCCATGGCTGGTGGAGGCCGGGTTCTCCGCGGAAAGCACCTGGACAACGAACAGTTCGGCTTCATAGGAGCGGGCGAAAGAAGCGGCCCATCGGACCGCCTGCTCTGCGGTCTCGGACCGGTCGGTTCCGACCATGATGCGCCGTACCGTGCTGGTTTGGAAATTGTTTTTCATTCGTTTACGGTGTCGATCGGAACGGATGGCGGCATTTAAGCGGAATAAAAAGCTCCGCAGCAGCCTGAAATTGTAACGTATTCAAAAAACCGCGGGGTGTCAATTTGGACGATGGTTGACGGAATACAGATTTGAACTACGAATCAGCGACATAGCGATGGTTACAACGCCGGTGCGTTCCCGTGAATGCCGGGGTTGAACCGGCCAGGGCGCGGATCGGTTGCAAACACGCGCGGCAAACGCCGACCCGATGAATACCGGTTAACCGGATTCATGCTTGCAGGATTGGAGCGGCGAGAACGATCAAGCCGCAGCTCTTGCGAGACTTCCGCGGATGCTATTGGGAGTTTTGACGCAAACCATGGATTTCGCTAAATTTGGACCACCCGCGGGAATACTTCGGACTTCATGACCGCCATCGTTTTCGATACCCTAACATTCGCCAAACGCCTGAAAGCAGCACGGGATTACGGAACAGCACGCCGAAGCGCTGGCCGCCGCGGAAGCGGAACTCTTCGAAAATAACCTTGCCGCTTAGTGGACCTGAAAGCACTCGAGAACGGTCCCACACGAGATATCAAGGAACTCGAAGTTGCCCTGAAACGGGACATGAACGAGCTTAAGGTCAGGGATAGAACCCTAAAAATGCAGCAATTTAGCTCCCCGTCGGGATCTCCAGAATCTGTCCGGCTTTGATCTCGGTTGAATTCAGCGTATTCGCGGCCTGCAACCGGCGAGTGCTGACTCCATACCGTTGCGCGATTTCGGACAGGGTTTCGCCGGGCACGATGACGTGCTTTCGCGCAGCCATATTCATCATGGGTGCGGCACGAAGCCGGTAATAATCACGGATTCCGCCCAACACGGCTCGGGCGAGCTTATCCTGGTAGGCCGAATTTTTGAGATTCTTCTCTTCCGCCGGGTTGGAAATGAAGGCGGTTTCTACCAGGATCGACGGAATATCAGGTGATTTCAAGACCGCGAAACCGGCGCTCTGCACCATGCGTTTATGCGTCTTTCCGAGGTGGCGAAGGTTTCGCAATACTCGGGTCGCAAGGTCGGTGCTTGCATCCATCGTGGCGGTTTGCGATAAGTCCAGGAGTACTCTGGCAAGCATCTGATCCTTATCTTCCAGGCTCACACCTCCAATCAGATCGGATGCATTTTCCTTGGCGGCCAGCCAGCGAGCTGCTTCACTGGATGCGCCGTGCTCCGATAGCGTGTACACCGAAGACCCCCGGATATTGGACCGACGAAACGCGTCCGCGTGAATCGATACAAAAATATCGGCTCGCGCGGTCCGCGCCAGCCGGATGCGCTGGCGTAATGGAATAAAGTAATCGCCGTTGCGGATCAATACCGCACGCATTCCGGGTTCCCTTGCAATCAACCGATGGAGCTTTTTTGCAATGCTCAAAACGACGTCCTTTTCCCAGGTGCCGAGAGCGCCCCGCGCGCCGGGATCGTTCCCGCCGTGACCCGCATCGATCGCAACCACAAATGGATTGACCGGATTGCGGGGTTTCGCGGTCCTCGTGACGGAACCGGAATTCACCGTATTGCGCGAATACTTGCCGCCACGCGTTTCAAATTCTATGGAATGCGCAGCGAGAGACACCCTCTGCGTCGGGGTTTCTTGGGATGGAAACCTTAGGCCGGCGGCCGGCGTCAATGGATTGGCTGCCGGCGGCCGCACGCTTTGATTAGAAGGCGTCGCTCCGGCGACTTTCGAAGAACCGGGATCAAACAAATCGAGAACCAGCCGGTGACCATGATTTCGATCAGAATCCAGTGAGACACTTTCCACCCTGACCTTTTTCTTCAGGTCGAGGACCACCCGTAAATCGCGCTTGTTTCGCGTCGCATGCCGGATTCGCTGGAGCATTGGATGAGACGAATCCGGTTGCTTGAAACGAGTCGCAAGGCGGGTGTTTTTCAAATCGATCACCACACGTCCGGGCCGGTCAAGCAGGAAAATCTCACGGCCCGCCTTTGCCGACAGATCGATAACAAAACGAATATGACCGGCTTCATTCCAGAACCGAAGCGACCGCATTTTTACTTCGCCGGCGTTAGCGGAATCCACCGTCAGCACTACGAATATCACCGATAAAAGAAGGGCGACTTTTCGCATTTTCGTATCCTGGTGTAGAGTCGTGATCACCCCGTGGTCAGTCTGCGCGTGCGTATTCCGGCTGGAATCAAATCCCAAGATTTCATGAGAAATTTCGGCCTCGAATCTGCTCGTTCGAATGACAGGCTTTACATACAAAAATAACCGGTCCCGGCCAAAACCGCAAGTCAAATATTAAATGACCGGTTTAATAGCTTGTTAAACAGGAAATTACTGTGGAAACGCTGAATAAATCCATCCTGGATCTCTCAGCAGTCGGCAACCCTGCCAATGCGATTCGGGGTTGCCTCACAAAATTAGACGCTTACAGCGTCCGATTTTGGCAGTGCATCCCTGCACTGCGGGAAGCCCTGAATTAATCAGGGCTTTCCTGCCCCAGATTCTCGAGTAATTCCTGTCCCACATTTCCTTGCGGATCGAGATCCGCGGTGCGCCCCTCATCGGTGTGAGCCAGACGAATCGACAGATCCGGCCGGGGCAGAAACCCCCTGCCTCGGTCAGGCCATTCGATAAAGCAAACACATCGGCTGTCGAAATATTCACGGATCCCGATCCATTCGAGTTCTTCCGGGTCGTTCAGGCGATACAAATCGAAGTGAACGAATCGCCATTCCGGAAATTGATATTCTTCAACCAATGTAAAAGTCGGGCTTTTGACCGGACCGCTATACCCCGCGGCTCGGAGGAAGCCTCTGACCAATGTGGTCTTTCCGCTGCCGAGTTCGCCATACAGGTAGATCCGCAGCGGCTGCTCCATCGACCGCAACAGTTTAGCGCCCAGTTCCAGGGTTTCCGCTTCGGTGCGAAGCAGCCGCTTCATGGATTGACCAAATCGCGGATCATGGGCAGCAGGTCGGTCGCCAGCATACCGCGTTCGCCATCCCGCGCCGCAAGATCCGCGGCTTCGCCATGCAGGTAAACTCCGGCCCTCGCGGCATCGCCATTGGCGAAACCCTGAGCAATCAGGCCCGCGATCATCCCGGTCAGAAGATCGCCCATTCCGCCGCTGGCCATGCCTGGATTACCAGTCGGACAGACCCGGATCGTCTCGCCGTCGGCGACCAGAGTTCCGGCCCCCTTCAAGATACAGACCCCGCCATACTGCCGCTGGATGGCGGCGATCGCCGCGAATCGATCCTTGCGGATCTGCACCGTATCGCACCGCAATAGACGCGCCGCTTCGCCAGGATGCGGGGTCAGGACCCAGTTGTCGCGACGGACCGGCTTCTTTGCCAAAAGATTCAGCGCGTCCGCGTCGACCACCATACTCACTGCCGCGCCAAGCACGCGTTCAAACAGCGCCGTGGCCCAATCGCTCTGCCCCAAGCCGGGTCCTACGGCTACCGCGGTTGCGTTGCCCAGCAACGATTGTAGTTCGCCGGCGGAGTCGACGCCATGACACATCAGCTCGGGTTGCGCGAGGTTCATAAAAGGCGCGTGAGAGGCACGGGTAGCGAGACTGACCAAGCCCGCTCCGACCCGCGCGCCGGCCTGTCCCGCCAGCCTCGCCGCGCCGCTGAAACCGGAATCTCCGCCCACGATCAGCAAATGTCCGAATTCGCCTTTATGGGCCGAACGCCGGCGCGGACCGAACGCGTGATGAGGAGAGGCCAGTAGATAAGCGGACGGTTGCTCCGAAGCAGGCGCTTCGGCGGGCACATCCAGGGACGCGAAAGTCACCACGCCCGCGTAATCGACTCCATCACCCGTATACAAGCCCTGCTTGGGGCCTATAAAAGTAACGGTTTGATCCGCACGAACCGCGATCCCCCTCGGGAAACCGGTATCCGCGTTCAGGCCCGAGGGCACATCAAGCGCCAGAACCTGTGCCGTCAACCCGTTGATCTGTTCGATCGCCTCATAAAAGCGACCGGACACATCCCGCTCCAGCCCGGTTCCAAGCAGCGCATCGACCACAATTGCGGGATTGTCCGCGGGTGGCGCCGTAAACTCGACGAAGTCGCCGCCCTGATCGAGATACTCGCGAAATACGGCCGCCGCATCGCCGCGCAGCTGTTCCGGCGGACCTAACGCAATGACTTTGACCGGATACCCCGCTTCACGGGCAAATCTCGCGACCACGTAGCCGTCGCCGGCGTTATTGCCGGCGCCGCAATAAACGGCAACGTCTTGCCGGTCGGGGCACATCTGAGTCAACACCTGGAAGGCTGCCCGTCCCGCCCGATGCATCAATTCCAGGCCGCTGATGCCCAAGCTCTCAATCGCAACCCGATCCATGGATCGAACCTGTCGGGCCAGGAACAGTGCTCTGCCCGGATCTTTTATGGTATCGTGATCGTTCATCGTGTTCGAAACCAGTCCGTTGCCGAAATCGATAGGCTAACATAACTGGCCCCGAAGCGTTGCGACTCGTATCCGGGAATAATCATGATGTATTCCGCCGCCATTGCGCTACATGTGTTATCCGCCGTCGTGTGGGTCGGTGGAATGTTTTTCGCCTATGTAGCGCTGCGCCCGGCCGCGGCAAAGCTTCTTGAGCCGTCGCAACGGCTGCCTTTGTGGCTGGAGACCTTTAGCCGATATTTTCCCTGGGTATGGGGCGCCATATTCGTGTTGCTGGCCACCGGCAACTGGATGATTTTTGGTTATTACGGCGGCATGAAACTCGCCGGAATCCACATCCACATCATGAACGGTATCGGCTGGATCATGATTGGTTTGTTTGTCTATTTGAACCTCGTGCCTTTTAAAGGGTTAAGGGCTTCGGTGGCGATTCAGAACTGGCCAGCCGGCGCAGAATACCTGGCGCGTATCCGCCGAATTGTCGCAATCAATCTGAGCCTTGGATTGGCGGTCGTGGTCGTCGCGAGCGCGGGCAGATACCTGTTTTGACTGGAAGTACACCCCACACCTGTGCCGGGGACCGGGATTACACACAGCTCGCGGCGGATATCAAGCGTTGGGGTGCGGAACTCGGATTTCAAAAAATCGGGATTACCGATTGCGAGCTTGCACCGGCCGAACGGCATTTAAACCGCTGGTTGCAGAATGGCTTTCACGGCGAAATGGAATATATGCGCCGCCACGGCGTCAAACGCAGCAGACCCGAGGAGTTGCTGCCGGGCACGATTCGAGTGGTTTCGGCGCGGATGGACTATCTGCCCGAATCCATGTCTCGATCGGAAACAATTTTGAATGACCCCACGCGGGGTTATATTTCCCGCTACGCCTTGGGCCGCGATTACCATAAGCTGATCCGAAAAAGGCTGCGGAATCTTGCCCGCAGAATCACCGCCCGCGCCGATCCCGTCGGTTTTCGTGTCTTTACCGACAGCGCCCCGGTTCTGGAGAAGGCCCTGGCCGAAAAAGCCGGACTGGGATGGATCGGTAAACACACGAACCTGATCGACAAGCACAACGGATCCTGGTTTTTCCTCGGCGAAATCTATACCGATCTGCCCTTGCCGATCGATCGGCCCGCTGATCCGCATTGCGGCGCCTGCACCGCCTGTATCGAGGTTTGCCCGACCCGCGCGATCGTCGGCCCCTACCAATTGGACGCCAGACGCTGTATTTCCTATCTGACCATCGAGCTTAAAGGCCCGATCCCGGTCGAGTTCCGTGCGTTGATCGGCAATCGGATCTACGGCTGTGACGACTGCCAACTGGTCTGCCCGTGGAACAAGTTCGCGCGGCTAAGCGGTGAAGCCGATTTTGTGCCGCGCAACGGGCTCGAATCGAGCCTGTTGCTTGAGTTTTTTTCCTGGGACGAACCCACCTTTCTTGCCAGGACGGAAGGTTCCGCGATCCGTCGGATCGGTTATGAGCGCTGGTTACGGAATATCGCGGTTGCGATGGGCAATCTGCCGTTCAATCAGGATGTGTTGAAAAGTCTGCAAGCCCGCCTCGACCACCCGTCCGCGCTGGTCCGGGAGCATGTCCAATGGGCGCTGCAACAACAGGGTTCCCGGCAAACGAGCTCAAATCAAAACGGCCCGGAACGTCAGGTTGGATGCACCGATCAGAACAGCGCTTTTTCCAGCAGCCGGTCGCGCCCGTACAGATCGTCCGCAAAATAAACCAGGCCATCGTCGCCGACCGCGGCGGTCCGATAAAGAATATGGATTGGATACGGTTTATCCAGTTTGACGATCGTCGGTTTTCCACTGTCGATAATTTTTTTCATGCGGTCGACATCCCAGCCGTTTTCTGCGCCTCCGAGCAGATAAGAGGCCAGCTCGAGAGGACGGCTGACACGAATACAGCCGTGGCTGAAATCGCGCCGCGGCCGTTTGAACAGATGCGGCGTCGGCGTATCGTGCAGATAGACATCGAACCGGTTCGGAAACACGAATTTGACTGTGCCCAGCGAGTTCTTCGGTCCCGGATCCTGGCGCAACCGGAACCCGCGGATGCTCTCGGGCCCGATCCGGGCCCAATCGATCGCCGAGGAATCCACCTCGACTTTGTCCGCACCCGATCCGACAAACGTCCGGATATTCTTCTTTTTCAGATGATTCGGATCCTTCAGCAGGGCCGGATAGAGTTCGTTGGATGCAATGCTGTTCGGGATGTTCCAGTAAGGATTAAATTCCAGATATTTTATAAACGCGCTGAATACCGGAGTTTTGTGATACTGCTCGCCGACGATCACGGGCATGAACAGATCGATTGTCCCATCATGGCTGCCCTGCAGATAAAAGCCCGCGATGTTCACAAATATTCGCTTATCCCCGAGATCATGCGACAACCAGCGCCAGCGCTCCATGTTGATGATAATCCGGCGGATCAATTGGCTGATTGGTATATTCATGGCCGCCACCGTCTTGTTGCCGATCGCGCCGTCGATTTCCAGATGGAAGCGTTTCTGAAATCTTTTCACGGCCGACTCGAGGGCCTCGTCATAACGAAGTATAGGCGGACTGTCTGGAGGTAAATCGCCGGTGCGTTGAAGCCGCGCACGAACCTTCGAAATCCGGTCGGATTCCATACCCGGCTTGAGCGTCTCGCCGCCGGAAACCGGTTCCCATTCCCCTTGCGCGGCCAGCGCGCGGTAATCGGACAGGGCCTTTTTCAAGCGGCGATAGTGGACATGGCCCGGCGGCTGGGAAGCCAAAAAGCTGCGAAGATCCTGCACGTGAACCGCCTCAACCGCAAGCGCGACAGGATCCACCCGAACGTCCCGAGCCGTTGCAAAGAGTTCCGGATCCAATTTACGCGGGTCCGTGCGCCCCTCGCTGACATCCGCCATATAGGCCGCAAGCCCAACGCTGAGTAGAATTTCGAGTTTAGCCAGATCGTCCTCGTTCCGGCTCGGCCAAAGCGATTCAATCTCGCCGACCCAATAGTCATCGCTTCTGAGCCCTTCGTCCGGCGTCGATTTCAGTGTCTCGTAAAGTATGGCCGCGCGCGCTCCGGGACCGTCAGGAGTTACCCAAACCGGCTCTAAATTTTGCTCCCGATAGCGCTTCCCGAGCTCTTCGCTGATTGCCGATGAAGCCATCCTGCGGCCCTTGATCCCGAGCTTGGCCGCGGGTTCATCGTTTAACAAGCTGGTTAACGCGAGCTTGAGACTGGCTTCATCCGCGATGCCTGGCCGGGCGCAGATAAAAATCAGCATTGGGAACCAGGCAAACCGACCAACGGAACCTTTTATTTTCTGAATCACTCCGTGCACCAGACCGCACCATCTCGAAACATTGTTCAATCCAGGATTTTCAGTAAAATGATATTTTGTCGGTTTGCAGATGCCGCGTCAAAATTCCACCCGGCTGTTCAAGTATAGCGATGCCAAAACGGAAACCGATTCTGGCCGGGTGACCGGCCGTGGTTTCCCTATTCTTCGTGCGCCGGCTATTCGGTTGCCTCGCCGGAAAGCATTTCGGCGCCTCTTTATTCCGCACAGCCAACATCATCCATGAGCAGACATCCAAGACACTTACTGTTACTGCGACACGCTAAATCGTCCTGGACGACCGATGTCGAGTCCGATTTCGATCGTCCGCTTGCGAAGCGGGGCAAGCAGGATGCCGAGAAAGTCGGTTCCTGGTTGAACCACCAAAAACTGATCCCCGACCTGATTCTGAGCTCACCGGCGAAAAGGGCGCGTAAAACCATCTTGACAGCCTGCCATCAGATCCCCATTGATACTGACGATATTCAGTGGTTTCCCGAAATCTATGATGCCGGGCTGACTGATTTGATCAAAGTCCTGAGGACCTGCCCGGACATGGCCCAAACGGTATTGATGGTTGGCCATAATCCGGGAATGGAATATCTGCTCGAATATCTGTGCCGCGGCCCGGTTCCACTCGCGAACGACGGGAAACTCCTTACCACCGCTTGCCTCGCGAATCTCGAAATAGCAACTAGATGGAGGAATTTAACCGAATCCGCCGCTCAACTGATCTCGATCACACGGCCGGCGGAAATGGAATAGTCTAAATACCGGACCGTCCGCAATCGGCGAAATCACCCCGCTTCTGGAAACTTTGCCGACGAGGCCGCAACCGCGCTGTATACCCCCCCGACTTGCCAGAAGATCGGTCAGGGCTTGTTCGAACGACGATCTGTGCCGCGCCGGGCATTGACGTCAATCGCGCGGCTGATGATAGGTGACCATCGGCATGATCGATACCGAAGTAGACAATCGGCATCCTGATTTGTCCGGGCAAATTAGCTGCCAGGAGAATTTTGCGGCCTGACGATCACTACTGTTATTTGCCGCCGAAAAAAATTACTCAAGAGCGGCGCTTCGATCATCCGCAACGGCCGAAAAAACACGGTTTCCGTAATGATTGATTCAATCGGTTGCATCCTGTCGCCGCGCCTAACTCGGCACCAGAGCTCCGGGTTCTCCCGCTGAAATATCCGGACTAATCCACTGCCGAACCCAGGGCAGTCCGTCCTTCCTTCAGTACTTTCGCGAAGAGATTTTCCAGGGCCTTATTCACTTTCGGACAATTGGAAATCACAGCGCTGGCCCAGTCCAGATATTCCTTTCGCCGGTTCAGATCCCATCCGGCCGGAGGCGCATCAGTGATATCGGTCACGTTGGAAATCTTATCCCCGAGCTTGATCAACGCAGCGCCGGGAGATAATTCCGAGGCATGTTCGATCTGCAGTCGCTTACGTTCCGCCTTTCGCAAGCTCTTGTTGTCGGTGACCTCCTCCACGATCTCGCGGACCCGCGGACCGAATGTGGCTTCAAGTTCCTCAGGGCTCGTATCAGTATCCTCGATCGTATCATGCAGCAGTGCGGCCGCGATGATTTCGGGATCATTGACATGCCCGGTTTCGGCGAGCAGCAGCGCGACTGCAATCGGATGATTGATATAGGGCGACGAAACACGATCCTTACGCCGCTGGTCCCGGTGCTTCTCCGCCGCGAAATGCGCGGCTTTCAAAATTAGTGCTGTATTCATGAATATGAGTCTTACCGTCAAAAATCCTCTCTCATCAAGCGTTGCTCGCCCGAATTCTCGAGATCGAGGCCGTCCGCTTTCCTAGCATAATGATCTGAAAGAATCAGCGCCGTCAAAGTTCAAGCGGCTTCGGCATGAGGATCAAAATCATATCACCGCGCCAGCGTTTTGCTAAGGAACGGAAATGAAAGAAGCAGGCTCGTAGACGCGAATTGATTCCCGCAACACGTCGCAAGGATTACCAATGAATTCGTAGCTAAAAGAAATCCATCTGCCCTGATGGACAAACCCTTGCAAGGTCCTGCAGTTTTACCGTCTTCACCGCCACAAACAGCCTATCAGGCCGCGTTACCGCTATGAAAATCGCTTCCGCGTCATTAAAATCGTTTTTATTCTCCTTCACATACGGCTTCAACAGGCCCGCGTGTGCGGCTGTCGCGACGGTACCAGGGTACCAGGCGTAAAAACGCTTGGCGCCCCACCCGTCATGACGGCTCCGATAACAGTCTACCAACCGCAGTACCTCATCCACCGGCATCCGCCGGTGCGAAACTTGCGCAGCCGCTTGACAATCATTCCCTCCAGCCCCCTCGTCCTCCTAGCGGTCGATAGAACGCCGAAACGTCCGCTCGCATATCCCCCAAGCAGCCTCGCCGCTTCCTCCTGCGTCAGCCGGCTCGATTGCCAACCCCCATACGCGGTCTTCAAACCTCATCTTGCGAGTCTCCTGTAGCCACTTTGTCCGATTCATCCGGGTACCTCCCCGGTATCCGATTAAACCGGACAAATCACGTGCTACAAATCCGGACAGTTTATTAGTTCCCTACAAGGCCGAATTCAAAATACAAGGCCGAAGTCCGGATCTTGAGCCTCGATCAAATTACCGCGGTGCTAAGCGAGGTCGGGGGCAAATACCGGCGCCACTTGTAATAAGGTTTCGGACGTTATAACCAACCACAACGGGTCATTCGCGATTCTATCGGGTGCTTTTATCAACAGACCAGGTCCGCCCCTGCTGATCAATTGCAGTTTCCGATAAGGTGTGTTGCCAAAGGATCAAAATAACTACGGAACTTTTTGTAATTGCTGATATTTGCATTCCAGTTAGTAAAAACGGTTAAAAAGTTCGACCATTTTACGCAGAGCCCGGAATTCTTGGTGCTACGCATAATTTCCACAAGCTTATCCACAGGCTTACTCACAATTTCTATACATAAGCGACAGCGTATTGGAACGCTTTGCTCAGCGCCTTGAATTCCTGAATACTCCAATGCGCATACGTAACGACCGGGATTCTTCCGCCCTGTTCGTGACTCGTCAATGCCAACGTGAATCGCACCTACGGGCAATTCAGAACAAGGGTGCGACCGCATTAAGTACTATACCGAATCGGGCAATATTGGGCATGTAGTTGAACACCATTGCGAAAATCACCGAAACGACGAATTCTTGTTTTTATCTGAAAGCATTCGCTCAAATTAGCAAAACCATGAAGTAATCGTCTGGCGGGCCGGTGTATTCATGAAGGATACAAGCTGAACGATCGAAATATCTGGACTGGATCCCGGCGGCCTAAAGTTTGGCACCTTTCGCTGGTCGCATCGCACCAGTTTGATCCTTGTTGAAATAACGAAAAACCTTCACGGCAGGGCAGGTTTTCGCAACCTATCCCCGTCATGGTGCATCGGGAAGTTCAAATTTAACCAGATTGGCTCCGCCCCCTTAGGTTTGCCGGTTTTTATCAACAGACTCGGGCCAGTCTTGAAAAAGAGATCCAGGTTCCGAGAAATTGTATTCTTATAAGGTCAAAAATACTTTGTACATTATTGATTTATATGCCTAAAGTACGCTCCTGACCAGAGTTGTAAAAAAATCCTACAATCTGACAGAACACCTCAAATGAAAGGGGTTCCGGACAATTTACACATTCTTATCCACAAACTTATTCACAATATTTGTGGGTAAACGCTATGATGACAACCGGCCGGCCGCAGGACTCTGAATTGATAAAAAATTACGCTCCTGGGCACGGAACTTGACTCATTCTGAATAGAACTACCGTCTCCTCCCGTCCAGTCCAGCCGGCAGGATTCCGGCGCTTGTGCCAAACAGTTTGCAACGAACCCGCAGATCAGTTCCCATGCCGCAAACTCCGGCACTCCGCCTTCCTGGTTCAAGTCATTCTAGATCCATTTACTCGGGAAATGATACGGAAAACTCAGTCAGTGATCAGGACCTTTCAATGATCCGGTCCAATCGCGAACCGAACTCGACGACACTGAATTTGCGCGGATTTCCATCGCAAAGAAGCTGGCGGGCTGAAAATTGATTATTTCTGGAATATCGTGGGCCGCCCGGAAGCAGCCGGCTTTAAGAGCGCCTCCAATTCGTCGATCCGGATTGATCCTCGAGAACCACGCCGTGCGCTTTCAGCTTGTCCCGGATCCGGTCCGCAAGGCCCCAGTCCTTATTGGCGCGGGCTTCGAGACGTTGCTCAACGAGTTTGTCGATTTCCGCGTCGGTAAGGCCCCCGCCGGATTTTCCGGCCTTGAGATATTGTTCCGGATCTTCCCGCAGAATGCCCAGAACTTCTCCCAGCGATGTAAGCAGTTTTCCCAAGCGATTCGCAGTTTTTCGATCGTCCAGTTTGCTGCGGTTGATCTCCCTGGCGATTTCGAACAGGATCGATAATGCTACCGGCGTATTGAAATCGTCGTCCATGGCCAAATCGAAATTGATTTTGTATTCGCTGTCCACAAGATCTGAACCCTCCAGCGCTTCGAGACCCCGTAATGCGGTATAAAGCCGACTGAGAGCGGCTTCGGCCTCCCTTAGCTGATCGTCGGAATAATTGAGTGGACTCCGATAGTGACTCGACAGGATAAAAAAGCGAATCACTTCGCCGCGATATTGATCGAGAACCTCACGCACAGTGAAAAAATTGCCTTGGGATTTGGACATTTTTTCTTCGTTGATTCGGACGAAACCGTTGTGCATCCAAAAATTAACAAAAGGGCTGCCGGTGGCCCCTTCGGACTGGGCAATCTCGTTTTCATGATGCGGAAACTGTAGATCCATGCCGCCGCCGTGGATATCGAAATGGCTTCCAAGGCAGTGAGTCGACATCGCCGAACATTCGATATGCCATCCGGGTCGGCCTGCTCCCCACGGCGAATTCCAGGAAGGTTCACCGGGCTTGGCCGTTTTCCACAACACGAAATCCAACGGATCCCGTTTAGACGGATCAACCTCCACCCTCTCCCCGGCCCGAAGATCGTCCTGATTCTTGCCTGACAACCGGCCGTAAGGTTCGAATCTGGATACCGAATAAAAAATGTCACCGGTCTTCCCGACATAGGCATAGCCCTTGTCCAGCAGCGACTGGATCATCGAAACAATTTCTTCGATTGAACCGGTCGCGCGCGGTTCGACGTCCGGTGGAAGCACGTTCAGCGCTCGCTCGTCCTCATGCATCGCGTCGATATAACGTGCGGTGAGGTCTGCATAGGACTGGCCGGATTCATTGGCCCGCCGAATGATCTTGTCGTCGATATCCGTGATATTGCGTACATAGGTCACGAGGTATCGTTGCCTCAAATAACGCGCGACCACATCGAAAACTACCATGACCCGCGCATGTCCTATGTGACAATAATCGTAAACCGTCATTCCGCAGACATACATACCGACCCTGCCGGGAACCAGCGGCTTGAATTCCTGTTTTCTCCGTTGGATCGTGTTGTAGATCTTTAGCATTCAATTCGATTTATTAAGAAGATTACTTGATTTTTACGATTCGATCCCGGCCTGTCAATTAGCAAAATCTGAATCATCGGGGATGCGGCAGTTCATAACGAGCGCGCATAGTACCGGAAAGCGGCAAAAACGACAAAGACAGACGATCCAGATTGCCGATCGGGAAATTAAAGGGCGATGAAGTGGAAACGGAACTCTGGGCAGGGCTTGATCTATAACTCGATCACACGGCCTTCCATGGCAAGATGAAACTCAAATTCACGGCCTTCCCGTGGGTACTTTTCCAGGATCCCGGCAAAAACATGTTCCAAGGCGCTGTCGGTGCGGGTCGGTTCGTGATGCGTGAATACAAGTTCTCTGGCTCCGGACTGGCGGGCCATTCGAACGCTCGAATCAAAGGTCCCATGCCCCCATCCCTTTTTCTTTCGATACTCCTCGAGAGTATATGAGGAATCGGCAATCAACAGGTTCACATTGCGCATTCCGTCGAAAATCGTTTGTTCCTGCCGATTGATCAACGATTCATATTCCTGAAATTGATCATCGTCCGGATCATAAATATTCCAATGCGGTTCATGATCGCCGGTAAAAAAAATCGAGTTGCCATTGCATTCCACTCGATAGCCAAAATTCAGCACTGGATGATTCATCATGGTCGGTGTGACTTTCGCGTTTCCGATACGAACGGTTTCGCCCGCCCCGATCGTGAAATAACGGATGCGCGCTTTCAGTTCCGCTTCCCGGATTGGAAAATAACTATATTGAAACTGCGTCGATAAGGCGTGTTCAATGCCTTTTTGAGCCACTACGTCATAGCCGCCGTAAATGTTAACCTCGTTGCCCGGTATGAATAGCGGATTAAAGAACGGTAGCCCGTGAATGTGATCCCAGTGCGTATGACTGATAAAGATGTGCGCAACGAGCGGCAGTTCATCCATCAGGGCCTGCGCGAGCGGATAGATCCCGCTGCCTCCGTCAAGAATAATCAAATCGTTGTCGCCAGTGCGAACCTCGATGCAGGTGGTATTGCCGCCGTAGCGAACCATTGCCGGACCAGGCGTCGGGATGGATCCTCTAACTCCCCAGAAACGAATTTTCAACGAGCCGCCTACATCAAAATACTGGCCTGGGCCGTTGCATGATCGAGATGCGCCGAAAGATCTCCCAAATGTTCAATCAGATCGTCCAGATCCATGGCAAACCGATCCGCCACAACCGCTGGCAATTCACTGTCCTTGCCGGTGACCCGCTGGCCGCATCCAATTGTCTTGCTGATCTGGTTCGCCGCAATTACCGAATCGCGCATTTCGTTTCCGGGTTTTTCGGTTTCGTGATGCTCACCGATACATTCGACAAGAAAATGCGGAAAACTCCATTTTTCACCAAGCAAAGCGCCGGTCAGACTGTGATCGGCTCCGATCACCTGCCGTTCCGCTCGAAAGACGGCAATCTCTTTCGATCGGGAAAGCTCCATAGTTTGCGCAAAACCGCCCGGATTAAACTGAGCATAAACCACCTTTCCAATGTCATGCAGCAATCCCGCGACAAAACAATCCGAAGCATCGAAGTCGTTGTGGTTGAATTTCTGGTGCAGCAATTTCGCGATCGCGGCGGTCGACAGTGAATGTTTGAGATAGCTGTGCGTATCAAACCCAGCCGCGTTTTTATTCGACAGTGTCCCCAGAGTCGCAATGCTTAACGCCAAGTTCTTAATCGTGTTAAACCCTAAAAATACTACTGATTGATGGATCGATGTAATTTTTCTGGGCAGACAGAACCAAGCGGAGTTCAATAGCTTAAGGATTTTCAGGGTCATGACCGGATCATGTTCGATCACCCGGACCAGTTCCTTCGCGGAACACGAAATATCTGAAGTTAATTGCATGACCCGCTGAACGCTCGCAGGGAACGCCGGCATCCGGGCAATCATTTCTTCAAGTTGTTTGGCTAATTCGTCAGACATTGCAAGGCCCTTTCCAGCTCCCTCTAAAAATAGATAAAAAAATCGTGAGAGACAAATCAGGGCGATCCCAATCTGCGATACTTTCCTGAATTTTTCACGTTAGCCAATGCTGGCCGAAAAATTCCGAAACGGAGAATCCCGAGATCTAATTCGTTGCGGATCGGCGAGATCCGTTTCGAAATCACGACAATCCTTTATCTGCAATCGCAAAAGCCTTAGAATGCCGCGCCGACTTTAATTATGAGGAACACGCCATGTGCCAGAAAGCTATTTTGTTATCCGGCCTCCTTCTCATTTCCACGCTGTGCAACGCCGGAGATCAATCCATGTCCCACCCGAAAGTAAAATTTGAGACATCACTCGGCGCCGTTATCATCCAGCTCGACCCGGTGAAGGCGCCGATTAGCAGCCAGAATTTCCTGGAATACATGAACGCCGGATATTATGACGGCACCGTTTTCCACCGGGTGATTCCCGGCTTCATGGCCCAGGGCGGTGGCTTCGATACAGCATTCAATCAAAAACAAACTCGCGCGCCGATCAAGAACGAGGCCAATAACGGATTGAAAAACATTCGCGGATCGGTCGCGATGGCCAGAACCTCGATTCCGGATTCGGCGACCTCGCAATTTTTCATCAACTATGCCGATAATGGCTCCCTCGATCATACTGCCCCGACCACACAAGGCTGGGGTTATGCCGTATTCGGACAGGTCGTGGCAGGAATGGATGTGGTTGAGCAGATGGAAAAGGTTGCGACCGGCTCGCGAAACGGGCACCAGAATGTTCCGTTGACCGATATTGTAATCCAAACAGCATCCGTACTTGAGGAATAGACCCGCGCCCGTTCCGTGCAGCAGGAAACGCTATTTATATCCGATCTCCACCTCAGACTGACGAAACCCGCCATTACCCGGCAATTCCTGGATTTTTTGGAAAAGCGTGCGATCGGGGTCGAAGCGCTGTATATCCTCGGAGACCTCTTCGATACCTGGGTGGGAGACGATGATCCGTCGCCTCCCGCAAACAAAGTCAAGACCGCACTGAAACGGCTAATCGATTGCGGAACACCGGTCTATTTTCAGCAAGGCAACCGTGATTTTCTGATCGGCGGACGTTTTCTGAGCGAAACCGGCGTCAGACTGATCGACGATTATACGGTCATAGATTTGTATGGATCGAAGACTCTGCTCATGCACGGTGACCTGCTTTGCACAGATGATATTCCGTATCTGGAATTCCGCAAAAAAGCCAGAAGCCCGCAGTGGCAACGTGAAGTTTTATCGAAACCGTTGTTGTTGCGATTGGCCTACGCGCGCTGGTATCGTTTCCGCAGTTATTACCACAAACAGAGCAAAACCGAAGAAATCATGGATGTCAACCAGCAAACGGTAGAATCCGTGATGCAGAGGCACGGGGTCGCCCGGCTGATCCATGGCCATACGCACCGGCCGGCCGAACACCGTATTGAGATCAACGACGCCGTCGTGCAACGGATTGTGCTTGCACCCTGGGAACGTGGCGGCAGCGTGCTGACGATCAACGCGCAAGGACACCGAATCGAACCCGTGGCTGGTTAACCCGGAATTTTAGGACGGACGCCTTCGAACCCGTGTCTGTACAAAAATCAGCAAAGTTTCAGCCACAAAACCGGTGTACGACCCGGCAGACTGAGCGGGTAAGCCGATTCAGGTCATCGGTTTCGATAATAAAGGGAGGCATCAGATAGATCAGTTTACCGAATGGACGGACCCAGACACCGTCCGCCACGAACTCGCGGACCACTATCTTCATTTCGACCGGATGGGTCAGCTCCACCACACCGATCGCGCCAAGGACCCGAACGTCTGCGACCTGAGGCAAGCCGGCACAGGGTTGCAGACCCTCCTTGAGGCCACATTCCAGTCGTAGAACATTTTCCCGCCAATTCGAGGCAAGCAATAGCTTAAGGCTTGCGACGCCGGCCGCGCAGGCCAGCGGGTTCGCCATGAATGTCGGGCCATGCATAAATACGCCGGGATTTCCCCCGTCGATCGCGCGGCTCACAGCTCGCGTGCACAGGGTCGCCGCCAGCGACAGATACCCGCCAGTCAGGGCTTTGCCGACGCACAGGATGTCCGGCGCTATAGCGGCGTGCTCGCACGCGAAGAATCGGCCGGTGCGGCCGAAGCCGGTCGCGATTTCATCGAGGATCAATAGCACATCGAAACGATCGCAAAGGCCGCGGAGCAATTTGACAATATCGGCAGAATAAAATCGCATTCCGCCCGCGCCCTGAACCACCGGTTCAATGATGACAGCAGCGATCTCGTTGCCGTGTTGTTCGAGGAGCTGACGGATTTGATCGGTATCTTCGGGCGTTGCAGCGTCACCGAACTTGCGGATCCAGGCGTCCGCGAAAAGATTCCGGGCCAGAATTCCATTGAACAGCGTATGCATTCCGGTTTCCGGATCACAGACCGACATGGCGCCGAATGTATCGCCATGATATCCGTTTCGCACGGTGAGAAACCGTTGTTTTGCCGGATGGCCTTTCGCAGCCCAAAACTGGATGGCCATTTTCATCGCGACTTCGACGGCGACAGAACCGGAGTCGGAAAAAAAAACGCAATCGAGCGGTTCCGGACTCAGGTCCACCAGCATTTTCGCGAGTTCTGCCGCCGGGCCATGAGTTAAACCGCCGAACATAACGTGTGACAGCGATTGGAGTTGACGGCCGATCGCCTGATTCATTACCGGATGATTGTATCCGTGGATCGCGCACCACCATGAGGCCATGCCGTCGATCAACTCGGCGCCGTCGGCCAGTTTAATTCTGACCCCCGACGCCGAACTGACGGGATAGACCGGCATATCGCTATCCATTTTGCTGTAGGGATGCCAAATATGCGCTCGGTCGATATCAATAATACTGTCGAGGTTCATTGGGAGCGGAAATAGTTCACTGCGGACAGGTTCAAACGCGCCAGCCGGACTCCAGATTTTCTATTTTGCACCGATCAGAATATCCGGACCAACGGGATAACAACGCGCAGGAAAACCTGTTTTGCTCTTTGAGTCCGTTCCGGCGTATATTGGAACGGCGTTATAGTCTGGACTGCAATTTTGAACATCAGCGTGATAAATATCTTACGGAGGCGAATAAAATGACTAAAAATATGTTCCCGCGGCAATGCCTTGTGTTGTTGCTGCTAGGGTTTTTAACGACCAATGGCTGGAGCTACGGCGGTGGCGGGGGTCAGGCGTCCAAGTGCAAGAAACCCTCGGTCAAGGACATGGCCCCGCCGCAAAGCAGTGTGGTGGCTCCCGGCGCAGAATTTTCGTTTACTGCATCTTCCAATACCAACCCGGAATCGATCAAGGTGAACGTCAAGGGCCAGGATGTTGAACTAAAAATTCAGAAGAACGGGAATGTTAAAGTCAACGGGAACTTGCCGGCGGGACTGACGGGGGACTATGCAAGAATCAATATTACAGCAAGCAGTTCAGCGAATTGTACCATCAAGGATGGATGGCTCCTCAACATCGGAAAATAGGTTTTCGGCCTGGAGGTGATCCGTCTGGGGAAGCTCCGGTTAAATCGGAGCTTCCCGCAGTGCGGGGATGCGCTGCCAAAATCGAACGCTGCACGCGTTTGATTTCGCAAGGCAACGCCAACTCGCGTTGAATGCTGCCGAGCTCTTGGTAAGGATGAACTTATTCAGCGTTTCCCTTATAAATCCAGCCCTTTGGCCGACTTTTTTTTCAACGGCGTGGCTAGGTCAACAGCCGCCCCGTTTTGACTCACGATGCCGATCGACGACCGTCTGCTTCTAGGCGACCTTGGAATAGCTTGAGCGTTGCTCCGGATCCGTAATCGATTGATCTTCGGCCTCATGCCATGGATAAATCAAGGTGTCGAAGTCGGTATGGCGAGGCAATGAATTTTCAGCAGACTGATGGAATTCCGCGAGAATGACCTCTACCGATACCTCGTTTAATGTCTGCGCTTGCGATAAAGCCTGCTCCGCGGACGGTAGAACCGTGTCGAACTGGAATCGAAAACACTGGTTCATCAATGCATTCCAGTCCGTAATTTGTCCGAAACAATTCGAAGTCAGGACATTAGCCTTTAGCGGAACGCAACAAAAAGTTGTCCATTCATCCCAAAGTCTGTTGTTCAGATCGATCCAGTAATCGAAGAAGTATTGCTTAAAGGGATTTTCAATCATAACAGTCTCCAGCCAGTTTCCGGTTCGCGAATTCGTCATTTCGTGGATGTATAGCTTTTGTACTAGTTATACGCTCTGCAAACATCCAGTGCTTTCAAATCATTGCCGGCCCGGACAAGGGTCAGACACGGCAATGAATACTTCTATTTGCGAACCGTCCGTGATTCATAGCTAGAGCGGAACAGAAGCGATCATACCACCGGGCAACAAGCTTTGAATACCCCCAATTATTTTATGCTTGGCTGCTTGGCAGACGGCAAACGCCGAAATTTTAACTTCTGCCGCGCTAGAACCTTAGGGCACGATCCCTGCCAATAGAAAATTAGCAAACGAAATCAATACCTCTGCAGATATTGCCCTCTAGGGGCGAATGGGTTCTGCCTTAGTATTGTGCGTTTTTACCCCTGCAACCGGGTAATCCGTCAAACCGCCTTGCGGCTCGCTTCCAGCAGTGCAGGGATGCGCCGCCAAAATCTACGTTTTCAGCGTCTGATCGAGGCAAACCAAAATTACGTTTACGGTCACCGAGCGTTGAGGAATCGAGAATCGTTTTATTCGGCGTTTCCCTAATTCTCGCTGGTTCCGGTAACTGAACAAAGCAACCTTCCTTTTGACAGCCGGGTTTCCACGATGTCGCCAACCCCGGTTTCATCGGCTGAACGTAGTATTGCGCCATCTGTCCGCCGGCTCGTGATTGAATAACCGCGAGATAAGGTCGCGAGCGGGCTGACCGCATCCAGAGTATGACCCAGGGCCGCCAGATCCTTATTCCTGCTTGCGATCGTTCTGAGTACGTCGCCGATCAGCCTTTGAGATAAATGTTGCTGGCGCGTACCGAGTATTTTAATCCGTTGCATTGGATTACGGCCATGCAGACGAGCCGAATAAGCCAGCATCGTTACGTCGAGCTGGGTAATTTTATTCTTTAAGCATCGGTACAATCCCATCTCCAAGTCATCCAGTCTTTGTGCCTGATCCCGTAATCGTCGGGCGGGATGTAGTTGCCGCAGACGCCGGATCAACCATTGTAAGGATTTACCTTCATTCGCGAATCGGATTTCAAGGGATTGGCGAAGCCGCTCTTCCCAGCGGATGAAATTGCGCATCCACTCGATTTGTTCGGGACTGACCGATTCCGCGGCCGCGGAAGGCGTCGGCGTTCTCAAATCGGCGACAAAATCAGCAATTGTGACATCCGTTTCATGACCGATTCCCGTGACCACGGGCAGACTGCATCGGCCGATGGCTCGGGCGACGATTTCCTCGTTAAAGGCCCACAAATCTTCGAGCGAACCTCCGCCTCGCGCAAGAAGGATTACGCTGCAGTCCCGGCGTTGGTCCGCCTTTGCAATTGCGGCGGCTATTTCGTATTTGGCTTCGCCGCCCTGTACGGCGACCGGATAGATGACCACCGGAATCGCCGGGAAACGCCGATTCAAGACGGTCAAAATATCGCGGATCGCCGCCCCGCTCGGTGACGTGACCACGCCGATTCTTTCAGGTAACCCAGGAACCGGTATTTTCTTGGCCGGGTCGAATAATCCGTCTTCCAATAGTCGTGACTTAAGCGCTTCAAAAGCGCGCCGTAAGACGCCGTCCCCGCTTTCTTCCATGTACTCGACGATCAGTTGGTAATCTCCGCGGATTTCATACAGGCTGACTTGAGCTTTCGCCAAAACCCGACTTCCGTCCTTCGGTTGAAACGGCAATTGCCGCCGCTGCATTCGAAACATTGCACAACGGATCTGAGCCTTGTCGTCCTTGAGCGTAAAGTACAGGTGGCCCGACGAGGGACAGGCCAAATTGGAAATTTCCCCTTCGATCCAAAAAGATAAGAAATGGTCGGTCAGCAATGTCCGCGCTTCCCGATTCAAGCGAGAGACGGTGTATATTTCGCGGTGCTCGGCGGCCTGCGTTGGGAAGCCCGGATAGTCACTTGCCGTGATCAAAGCGTTTTCCGAATTTCGTTCAGATCAGAAGTTACATTGCGGGATCCGGCGGGAACATGACAAGAATGTAACCAGAACACGCTTTTCACAGGAATTGTGTGCGCTGCACAGATCAATTCTTCAAGGCGCCCCGAAACGATCCGCAAAACACCGTTTCAGTTCTCGGATTGCCTGCGAAAAAACGGGATTACGACCGCATGACTCACCGGATAACTCCGATAATCGCCCGCTTCGGTCAGATCCCGGACACTCTCGATCAGTCCGCCGCGGGCATGCACCGAATCCATCATCATCCGGTTGATCCGGAGGCAGCTATCCATGGCGTTTTTGCTGCGCCGGATTTCCATATCAATACGCCATTGAAGACCACGCAATCTCCTGCGCATTAACGCCGGGGAAGAACCGATTACTGAATTGATCGCCCTGCTGCGGTGATCCTCAAAGGATTCGGGATCCTCTTCGGCTAGTCGCCGCCAATAATCAAAATCAAAGGGGTTCAGTCGGTTCTCAATGGTCAGTTCTATCGTTGGCATGCCGCGCTCCGGATCGATCAGGGATTAGTCAAGGGGCCTTCAGCTTAATGGACCTCGACCGGTTAAGGCAAAATCTGAACCGTCTCGTTATCGCTTTGATATCTCTAAAAAAGATTACTGCGTGTCGTGAATCGAACGGAAAACTGTAAAATTACGTTGGCAATTTTACAGCTTGAGCCGGTTCCGAATCAAAGCCGCCTAAAAAACGGAACAAATTCGTCTCTCGATCAATACGCAAGCATCGGTTCTGGCGCCGGTCGATAGATTGCGCGCAATTCTAAAACTCCCAGCGGTACAGGGATGCGCCGCCAATTAAAACTACGGAATCCACGATGAATTTTTTCAGGGGTCTCCTTACGTATCTTCTGCTTTTTCCGGTTCCGAAGGAGACCCGCCAGGGCCTTCTTGCGCCGGAAGGTCGGGCTCCGAGAATTTTTCGGCGGATCCGGTATTCCGGGTTGGCCCATTTTCCGACGAACGGTTTCGCGTAGACCTGCGATTTCTGATCGGGGATCGTCTCGATCTGGGTTTACGTGGTCTCGGCGCGCCACTGCCCGGTTCCATAGAACCGCTTTTGGCATTTCCGAGATCAGCGGTATCGGATTCGGTAGCCGGTTGCGCGTCACTCGACTCCGGTCGATAAAAGTCCTCAGCACGCGAAAAGCCGGAACCGGTCTCAGTTTTCGGAATTTCGTTCGGGTTGCTTGATCTCGCCTCCTGGTTAGCGCGATCCGAATCGGAGCTTGATTCTTCTCGCCGCGCCTCTATTTTCTCCACGGATCTTTCAATGCCAGGCTCCTGTGGAATGTTGCTGTTTTCGACATCCTGCTCAACCGTTCGCGCGCCTTGCGGGGCTCCCGGAGCTACAGAAGATTCGGCAAAATTTTGGGAGCCGGCATTCCCGGTTTCGACTGGTTCCTGACTTTGAATAGGGCCGGGTTCGGTAGTGAATTTTTGCTCTGCCTGACCTCCATTCCGGTTTTCAGTCGTGTCAGATCGCGTTGCCGGTCTTGCCTCATCCCTCCTTCGTGAACGCCGGCGCCTGCTGGATGCTCGCTTTGGACCTTCGCGGCCCTTTCCAGATGGCTGGCCAGCGGATGCATTACCAACAGAAGCTCCTGGTTTGGCGTCACTGGCTTCCGCTGGATTATTTTCCGGCCTCGACGGTTCCGAAATCCGATTTCGCCGATTCGCTTGATAGGGCCGGCGGGCATTTTCACCGCGGTTACGATTTTCCTCCTGCTGTGGTAACGGCGATTCCTTTTCCGCTTTCACGCTACTTCTGGCGCCCGCCAAACGATCCATATCCGATCTGTTTACTGTATCAGTCGGTTTACCGCCCACCAGACGTTTCCAGAATTTTTTGATCATGCCGTCAGCGCTTTTAGCGTTGACGGCCGGCGCGGGTGATCCCGGCAAAAATTCCTTGACAGCGGGTTCTTCCGTTTTCTGCTCGGAGCGCAATGTGAACCGCGGGGGTTGAATGATTTCATCTTTGATTTGCTGATAACTGCTTTTATCCTCAACCGTGTCTTTTGCCCGGATTCGCTGAATCTCGTACGCTGGCGTTTCCAGATGTTTCGTCGGAAGCAGAACGATCGACACGCTATAGCGTTTTTCGATCTGGTCGACCACCGAGCGTTTTTCATTGAGCAGAAAAGTCGCCGAATCGACCGGCAGATGCGCAATGATTTTCTCCGTATTTTTCTTCATGGCCTCCTCTTCGAGAATCCGCAATACCGAGAGAGCCAGCGATTCGACGCTGCGGATCGAGCCCTGGCCTTTGCACCGCGGACAAACGAGCTGAGTGGACTCGTCCAGCGACGGGCGCAGTCGTTGCCTGGAAAGTTCGAGCAGGCCAAACCGCGAAATGCGCCCGATTTGCACCCGCGCCCGATCTATTTTCACGGCTTCCCGGAGATGATTTTCCACTGCGCGCTGATTGCGCGGAGCCATCATGTCGATGAAATCGATCACGAATAATCCACCGAGGTCGCGCAGTCTGAGCTGCCGGGCTATCTCGGATGCGGCTTCGAGATTGGTGTTCAGAGCGGTTTCTTCGATATCGGAACCTTTCGTTGCCCGGCCGGAATTGATATCGATCGAGGTCAGGGCTTCGGTATGGTCGATCACGATTGCACCGCCAGAGGGCAATGACACTTCGCGGTCGTAGGCCATTTCAATTTGACTTTCAATCTGGTAACGGCTGAACAAAGGAACCGTATCTTCGTAAAGCCTTGACTTCTCCAGATAAGGAGGTATGACCTGCTGTAGAAAATTCCGGACCAACCGGAAGGTGGCTGGGTTATCGATCAGGATTTCGTCAATATCGGCGCGTAAATGATCGCGAAGCGCACGGATGACGACGTTGCTTTCCTGGAAAATCAGGAAAGGCGCCGATCGCTCCTTGGCGGAGCGATCGATCGCGTCCCACAATTGCAATAGATAATTCAAATCCCACTGCAGTTCGTCTTCGTTTTTCCCGCTGCCCGCCGTACGCACGATCAATCCCATCCCGTCCGGGATGACCAAGGCCTCGACGATATCCCGAAGGCCGTTACGGCTATCGCTGTCGATCCTGCGGGAAATCCCCCCGGCACGCGGATTATTGGGCATGAGGACGAGATAACTGCCGGCGAGGCTCAGATAGGTGGTCAGAGCGGCGCCTTTGTTTCCACGCTCCTCTTTCTCGATTTGGACGACAACTTCCAGGCCCTCCTTAATCGAGCTTTTGACGTTTGAGCGGTTCGGCGAAATTGGTGCGGAGTCAGACAGAAACTCGGCCGCAATCTCCTTGAACGGCAGGAAGCCGTGCCGTTCCGCGCCGTAATCGACGAACGCAGCCTCGAGACTGGGTTCGATTCGCGTGATTTTGCCCTTATAAATATTCGATTTTTTTTGCTCTCGTGAGGGAATCTCTATATCAAAATCATACAGTTTCTGGCCGTCAACCAGGGCGATACGGAGCTCTTCCGCCTGTGTGGCGTTGATAAGCATTCTTTTCATTCGGTTTTTCGTCCATAAGCGTCTCCGCGCAGAAAGACAACTCTTTCGGCAGGCGAGATATAATTTCGCAGTCGAAATTATTCGCCATTCGTAATCAGACTGACAATGCCGTTGTGGGCAATATAGCGTTCTTGGTCGTTACCATTTCGTCTAAATTTGCGCTGCGCAATTCACCGGATCGGGTCAGTGACAAAGCTGATTCGTAATAACCGTTTTCTCTTTTTTTGTTGCGTTGGAGACACGCAGGTCGCCCATCATGGGTCGGGCGAGAAAACCCAGCTTAGTCCAGCCTGGCGTACTTTCAGGGATAATTCCCCAACGAAGCAAAGTATTTATAAGAGGTTGGACTGAAAATCTTGTTGCTTGAAACAAAAACGCGGAAATTTGTGGCAAGGTCAACCACAGACAAAAAGCTGCGTTCGTCGTGTTTCAAGTGCTCTCTGCTCTCAAAGAAATACACTGGGCAGCTCGTGAAAACACCCAGAGTTCGTTGCTTCCTTTACTCTGTACTATATCAATGTTGGCGAAAAGCTTCAATTTCGTTTTGCCATCCTGGAATTGGAAGCACTGGCCAGAATTGCTGTAAAGTCATTGATACCCTTATCGTTTGCACTGAAGACCCTACCAAATTCGTCGGCCGCGAGCCAACCCGACGACACCTATGCCGAAGTGTGTTCGCACGAAATACCTGGGGACCGGAAAGGAATGATTCCGGAAATCCGCAGCCGGATTTCCAATCGATTTGGCTAACGACGAATAACCAAAGCCATGGGATGGATAATCCGTCAGACCGGTAATTCCGAACTTCCCATCAGATATTCGTCGACCCCACGGGCGGCCTGCCTGCCTTCACGAATCGCCCAGACCACCAGGGACTGGCCGCGCCGCATATCACCCGCGGTGAAGACCTTGTCGATATTGGTTTTGTAACTTTCGGTATCGGCCAGGATATTTCCGCGCGAGTCCAGTGTCACACCCAATTCCTTTAGCATTCCTTCGTGAACCGGATGCAGGAATCCCATCGCGAGAAGAACCAGATCGGCCTTCAATTCAAATTCGCTACCCGGAATTTCAGCAATTTGCGAGCGGCCGTTCTGTTTCGTCCATTCCAACCTGGCGCAGGTGATGCGGCTCACGTTACCTTTTTCACCGTGTAAGGCCTTGGTAGTAGCGCTCCAATCGCGGATACAACCCTCTTCCTGCGAGGACGAAGTCCGCAATTTGTCCGGCCAGTTCGGCCAGGTCAGCCCTTTATCCTCCTTTTCCGGCGGTCTGGGCATGATCTCCAGCTGGGTCACGGAAATTGCGCCCTGACGGATCGACGTCCCGATACAGTCGGATCCAGTATCCCCACCGCCGATGACGATCACGTGCTTGCTTTTTGCGGTGATGCCGATTTCTTCGGGAATTTCGCTCCCGGCAATGCGCTTATTCTGTTGCGGAAGAAATTCCATCGCGAAATGCACACCGTCCAGATCCCGTCCTGGAACCTTAAGATCTCTCGGATATTCGGCGCCACCCGCGAGCACAACCGCGTCGAATTCGTCAAGCAGTTGCCGGGCTGGAAAATCCACGCCGACGTGATTGTTCGGCCGGAATACCACACCTTCCGCCTGCATCTGCGCGATTCGGCGGTCGATATGATACTTTTCCATTTTAAAGTCCGGAATTCCATAACGTAACAAGCCGCCGATCCGGTCGGCCTTTTCGAGTACCGTCACTTCGTGTCCGGCCCGCGCGAGCTGCTGGGAACAAGCGAGTCCGGCGGGACCCGAACCCACTACAACCACGGTTTTGCCGCTGCGATGCAAGGGGACCTGCGGTTGAATCCAGCCTTCCTGCCAGCCTTTATCGATAATCGAACATTCTATGGATTTAATGGTGACCGGTTCCTCAAAAAGATTGAGCGTGCACGCCGCTTCGCAGGGCGCGGGACAGATCCGGCCGGTAAATTCCGGAAAATTATTGGTGCTGTGCAGAACTTCCAGAGCTTCGCGCCAATTGCCTTGATAAACCAGGTCATTCCAGTCCGGAATGATATTATTGATCGGGCAGCCTTGGTGACAGTACGGAATTCCGCAGTCCATACATCGCGCGCCCTGTTTGCTGATCTCCGCATCCGTGAGCGGAAGCACGAATTCGCGGTAGTGGCAGGTCCGATCCGCGGCCAACGTGTATTTGCGATCCTGGCGCGAGATCTCCATAAAGCCGGTGGGTTTACCCATTCTTCTTTACCGCTGCTGATCCGACATCACGCGATCCGTCGCTTGACCACCCGGTCGTGACTCGTCTGCATCTGTTCCAAAGCGCGCCGGTAATCGACCGGCATGATCTTTACGAACTTCGGCAGATGGATGGTCCAGTTTTCGAGAATTCTCCGGGCGCGGCTGCTGCCGGTGTAATGCAGGTGATTTTCGATCAATTTCTTCAGGCGTTGTTCATCATTCCGGGTCATATCGTGCATCACGTCGACCAGACCATGAGATTCCAGATCGCCTCCCTGATGGTCCCGATGCTCGATCGCGGTGTCCTCTTCAAGGATGGGTTCGAGGTCAACCATCGCCAGATTGCAACGTTGCTCGAAGTCGCCCTTTTCGTCCAGCACATAGGCGATCCCACCGCTCATGCCGGCCGCGAAATTGCGACCGGAAAGCCCGAGCACAACAACGATACCGCCCGTCATATACTCACAGCCGTGGTCCCCGACTCCTTCGACCACCGCGATGGCTCCGGAATTGCGGACCGCGAAGCGTTCGCCCGCAAAGCCGCGAAAATAACATTCGCCGCTGATCGCGCCGTACAATACCGTGTTCCCGACGATTATATTTTCTTCGGCTACAATCGGGCATTGGTCCGGCGGGTAAATCACCAAGCGGCCGCCGCTTAGACCTTTGCCGACATAATCGTTGGCTTCCCCTTGTAATTCGATGCTGACCCCGGCGCTCAGGAACGCGCCGAAACTCTGGCCGGCGGTGCCTTTGGCGAATACGATGATGGAGTCTTCCGGTAAACCCTTGTGACCGTATCTTTTCGCGACTTCGCCGGACAGCATTGCGCCAAAGGCCCGGTTGGTATTGCGGATTTCAGTTTCGATAAGAACCGGTCGACCGCTTTCCAATGCCGGTCTTGCAAGTTCGATGATCTTGTTATCGAGCGCTTTCTCGAGGCTGTGATCCTGACGCTCGCAATTATAAATCGCAACACCGGACGGAAGCTTTGGTTTGTAAAGGATGCGGGACAGATCGATTCCCTTCGCCTTCCAGTGCGACACGGCTTTTCGCATATCCAGCATCTGCGATTGTCCGGTCATTTCAGTAAAAGAGCGGAACCCGAGTTTCGCCATGAGTTCGCGCACTTCCTCGGCAACGAAAAAGAAGTAATTCACGACATGTTCCGGTTTGCCGGTAAAGCGTTTGCGCAGTTCCGGGTCCTGGGTCGCCACGCCGACCGGGCAGGTGTTCAAATGGCATTTGCGCATCATCAAACAACCTTCAACGATCAGCGGGGCGGTCGCGAAACCGAATTCGTCCGCGCCGAGCAGCGCGGCGACCACGACGTCACGGCCGGTCCTAAGGCCGCCGTCGGTCTGTACGGCGATGCGCCCGCGCAGATTGTTCAGGGTCAGGGTTTGTTGCGTTTCCGCCAGGCCTACCTCCCACGGCAAGCCCGCATGTTTGATCGAAGTGATCGGACTGGCTCCAGTCCCCCCGTCATATCCGGCGATTGTCACATGATCGGCATGAGCCTTGGATACGCCGGCCGCCACGGTGCCTACGCCTACTTCGGAAACCAGTTTGACGCTGATTCTGGCTTTCGGATTCACGTTCTTCAGATCGTGGATCAGCTGGGCGAGGTCTTCGATCGAATAAATATCATGATGCGGCGGCGGCGAAATCAGGCCGACTCCGGGTGTCGAATGGCGTACCTTCGCAATCACCTGGTCGACCTTATGGCCCGGAAGCTGACCGCCTTCTCCGGGTTTGGCGCCCTGGGCGATCTTGATCTGAAGATCATCCGCATTGACCAGATATTCGGTTGTAACGCCGAAACGCGCCGAGGCGACCTGCTTGATCGCCGAGCGCATGGAATCGCCGTTCGGCAGCGGTACATAGCGTTCAGCCAGTTCGCCGCCTTCCCCGGTGTTCGATTTGCCGCCGATGCGGTTCATCGCGATCGCCAGCGTGGTGTGGGCTTCGTAGGAAATCGAACCAAAAGACATCGCGCCGGTTGCAAAGCGTTTGACGATTTCCGAGGCCGGCTCGACTTCGTCGAGCGGTACCGGATCGTCGGCAAACTTGAATTCCATCAAACCCCGGAGCGTCAACAGGCGTTCATTCTGTTCGTTTACCAGCGACGCAAATTCCTTGTAGGTTTGCGGATTGTTCGCCCGAGTCGCATGCTGCAATTTCGAGATCGTCTGCGGCGTCCACATATGATTTTCACCGCGCAGCCGGTACGCGTATTCACCGCCCACGTCGAGCGCGTTCCGGTACAGCGGTGAATCGCCATAGGCCAAGCGGTGACGGCGCACGGTTTCCTCCGCAATTTCGGCGAATCCGGAGCCTTCGATGGTACTTGTGGTTCCGGTGAAATACTGATTCAAAAACGGCGCTGACAAGCCGACCGCGTCGAAGATCTGGGCTCCGCAATACGATTGATAAGTCGAGATTCCCATTTTCGACATGACCTTGAGCAATCCCTTCGAAACGGCCTTGATATAGCGCTTGTGAGCTTGTTCTTCGGTAATGTCTTCGCCCAGTCCGTGGTGCAGGTCGCAAAGCGTATCGAAAGCCAGATAGGGATTGATGGCTTCCGCGCCGAATCCGGCCAGAACCGCGAAATGGTGAACTTCCCGGGCTTCTCCGGTTTCAACCACCAAGCCGGTTTCCGTTCTTAGGCCCTCGCGGATCAGGTGATGGTGCACGGTAGCCGTCGCGAGCAATGCCGGGATCGCAACCCGTCCGGCATCCATGCAGCGATCGGAAAGAATCAGGATATTGTTCCCTTCAAGGACCGCCTCCTTGGTGCTGTTGCATAATGCCTTCAGGGCCGGCTCCATGCCGGAAGCTCCGCTGTCGGAAGGAAAACAGATGCTCAGGGTTTTGGTTTTGAAGGCGCCGTGCGACCGCGCTTCGATTCTGCGGACCTTTTCCAGATCATAGTTGGACAGGATCGGCTGCCGGACTTCCAGTCGGTTGTAGGATCCGCGTTTGTCCAAAGCCAATAAGTTCGGGCGCGGTCCGATCAGCGAAACCAGCGACATCACGAGTTCTTCCCGAATCGGATCGATCGGCGGATTGGTGACCTGAGCAAAAACCTGTTTAAAATAATCGTACAGCAACCGCGGCCGGTTCGAAAGCACTGCGAGCGCGGCATCCACTCCCATCGATCCGACCGGTTCCTGGGAGCTTACCGCCATCGGTATCAGAATCTCTTTGATATCTTCTTGGGTATAGCCAAAAGCCTGCTGCCGGTCGAGCAGGGTCCGGCTGTCCGGCGCCATCGCCGCAATCTCGGACGGCAATTCCTCGAGTTTGATCTGGGATGCGTTCAGCCATTCCCGATAGGGCGCCCTTTTCGCGAGTTTCGACTTGAGTTCCTCATCATCGATGATGCGCCCTTCCTCGAGGTCGATCAGAAACATCTTGCCGGGTTGCAGACGCCACTTTTTGACGATCTTTTCCTGGGGGATCTCCAGGACGCCCATCTCCGAAGCCATGACCACCAGATCGTCATCGGTAATCAGGTAGCGCGCCGGGCGAAGCCCGTTGCGGTCGAGGGTTGCGCCGATCTGTTTGCCGTCGGTGAAGGCAATGGCCGCGGGGCCGTCCCAAGGCTCCATGGCCGAAGCATAATACTCATAAAAGGCCCGCCTGTCTTCGTCCATCAATTGGTTGCCGGTCCAGGCTTCCGGAATCAGCAGCATCATCGCGTGGGCCAGGGAATAGCCGCCCGCGACCAGGAGCTCCAGCGCGTTGTCGAAACAAGCCGTATCCGAATGGCCTTCGGTGATCAGCGGCCACAACTTATCGAGGTCCTCCCCGAGGAGATCGGAGGACATCGAATGGCGGCGCGCCGCCATCCAGTTGACGTTGCCGCGAACCGTGTTGATCTCGCCATTGTGGGCGATCATCCGGAAGGGTTGAGCGAGATCCCAGGTGGGGAAGGTGTTGGTCGAAAACCGTTGATGGACCAGCGCGAGCGCCGAAAGAATCCGATGGTCCTTAAGGTCCGGGAAATACACGCCGACCTGATCGGAGAGCAGCATGCCTTTGTACAGCAGAGTTCTCGACGAGAACGAGGCAAGATAGAAGGCTGCGGCATTCTCCAGCCCGGCATCCCGGACGGCGTGTTCAACTTGCTTGCGGATCACGAAAAGCTTGCGCTCGAAGCTGTCCTGGTCGGTGCAGTTTTCGCCTCGGCCGACGAAAATCTGCCGAATAAGGGGTTCCACCCGTTTGACCGATTCACCGAGCCCGCTGTTGTCGGTCGGAACGTCGCGCCAGCCCAGCACGCGTTGACCTTCCCGTTCAATCGTATCGATCAAAAATTTTTCGCAGGCCGCTTTACTTTTCGGTTGCGGGGGCAGGAAAACCATGCCGATCCCATAGCAGCCAAGCGCGGGGAGCTCGACCCCGTTTACAGCGCATTCGGCACGAAAGAATTCATCGGGAACCTGAATCAGAATTCCCGCGCCATCTCCGGCCAGGGGATCGGCCCCGACAGCGCCACGATGGCTCAGGTTGCGGAGTAATTCGAGCCCCTGATTCACAATTCGATGGCTTTTCTGTCCTTTGATATGCACAATGAATCCCACGCCACAGGCGTCGTGTTCATTTCGAGGATCGTATAGACCCTGTCGTTCAGGCAAAGCGCTATGACTCATGGTACACCTCAATATTTCTCGAAAACCCGGACTTGTTCGATTCCAAGGGTCTACATCAGCATCGTGACATAGAATAATTCAGATCACAAATAACCATTGAAAAACAAAGGGTAAGAAGAGGTTCTTTGTGGATTTTAAATCACATGGCAGTTCATTATAAACCGTGGATACGGAGATGTCATGCAACCGTCCCGGACACCTCCGCGCTGGTTGCACTGCGATCAGCCATGGCATGTCAAACCTCGACCATTTCACCAGGACGGGGTGAATTACGCCATCAGGCGATTAGATGTTGGATGGTTGCGCCGTCCAATAGACCGAATGATTGTCCGGGATAGCCCGAAACGGAAGCAGTAGATTATGCGTTAAAGCCATAACCACGGCCGACGATTTTATACCGCTTGTGGAAAATGATAAAGTGCTTGGCCTTTGAATGAATAAGAATCCGAAATTTCCGGAGACAGGTTGAACAGATGCGGCACGAGGTCGACGTGTTGGTGGTTGGCGGGGGGATGGTCGGCGCTGCGCTCGGTTGTTGCCTCGGGAACAGCGGCCTGCAGGTTGCGATCATCGAGGAAACCCTGCCGCCCTCCTACGAGCCGGCCCAGGAATTCGATCTGAGAGTATCGGCCCTGAGTGTTGCTTCGCGGACGATCATGGAAAGCGTAGGCGCCTGGACGGGTTTGGCTTCGCGCCGTTTTTGTCCGTTTCGCAGGATGCGGGTCTGGGAACGCAGCGGAGCCACCGAATTCTGCGCGGACGACATTCAACGGCCCCATCTCGGATATATTGTGGAAAACCGACTGATCCAGCTTGCGTTTCTGGAACGGATCGAAAGCCTGGACAACATCCTCCTGTTCGGCCCGGTTGCCGTGCGCGGCATCCGTTACGATGCCGACGGTTCCTGCGTCGAACTCGAAGACGGCCGGCAAATTTCGACGAGGCTATTGGTCGGAGCCGATGGCGGGCAATCGAGAGTCCGGCAGGTTGCGGGAATCGGTGTAACCGCCTGGGATTACCGGCAGCATGCACTGGTGATCTCGGTCGAAACCGCTTATCCTCAGCAGGACATCACCTGGCAGCGCTTCGTTACGAGTGGACCCCAGGCCTTTTTGCCGTTGCCGGGCCCGCACGCCTCTCTGGTCTGGTATCACGCTCCGGACGAAATCCGGCGCTTGCGCGCATTGGCCGACGCGGAATTGTTGGCCGAGCTGACGCGCGCCTTCCCAGATCGTCTCGGCGAGATCCGGCGGATCGCGGCACGGGCCAGTTTTCCCTTGAAGCGTCAGCATGCCCAGGATTACGTCAAACCTGGGCTCGCGTTGATTGGAGATGCCGCCCACATGATCAATCCGCTGGCCGGTCAAGGGGTGAACATCGGCTTTATGGACTCCGCGGCCCTGGCCGAAGTGCTCGTCGCTGCGGCTAAAGACGGCCGCGACATCGGCAGCCTTGCAGTTCTCCGGCAATATGAAAAGCAGCGCCGGCGGGAGAATTTACTGATGATGACCGTGATGGATTTATTCTACCGGGTGTTCAGCAACGAACAACTGCCGCTGAAGGTTTTCCGGAACCTTGGCCTTGGGCTCGCGGACAGACTTGGCCCCGCCAAAAAACTCGTAATGCGGTATGCGATGGGACTCGAAGGCAATCTGCCGAAACTCGCTCGTGGCCGTACTCTAATCGATTGAACGGCAACCAATGACGCCCGCGATCGGGAACACAAAATGACCATTGAAATAACGTATGAAACACCCGAAATCACTGATTTACCCGCATTGTTCCGGCGCAGTGTGCAAGCCTACGGGAACAAAACGGCGGCAGTGCCCAGTGAAGGGCCGGTGACTTTTTCCGAAATCGATCGGATGTCCGCCCGGCTTGCGGCCTATCTAGCCGAGCAGGGTACTCAAAAGGGCGATCGCGTGGCACTGTACTGTATCAATTGCGCGGAATTTGCAGTCGCCTATTTAGGCATATTGAAGGCCGGCGCCACGGTCGTACCGCTGAACATATTGCTCAAGGCGGTCGAAATTCAATTCATCCTCAACGACGCCGGAGCACGCGCCTTGGTTTATCACGGCGCATTTGCGGATACCGCCGCGATCGTCGGCCAGAACCTTGAGACCGTACCGATATGCGTCACCCTGGGGGAGAACCAGGCCGGGGTCATTCCGTGGACAGAAGCCCTTGCCTGCGATAAACCGCCGCCCGCGATCGAATTTGATCCGCGCATGGATCTCGCTGTAATTCTTTATACTTCGGGGACCACCGGCAGGCCCAAGGGAGCGATGCTCAGCCATGCCAATCTTTCGGCGAACGTCTGCAGCGTATTGAAGGCCATGAAATGGCGGTGCGGTGAGGAAGTCATCCTGCTGGTATTGCCGATGTTTCATGCGTTCGCCGCGACGGTGGGCATGCTGGCTTCGCTCGCCCACGGCTGTGCGTTTGTACCGATGGCCAGATTCGAACCGGATCTGGTTCTGCGCAGAATCGCCGAAACCGCGGCGACAATTTTTCTCGGCGTACCGAGCATGTACAGCCTGTTGTTACGCGTGGATTGCGGGAACAAAAAATTGTTTCACTCGATTCGCTATTGTGTTTCCGGGGGCGCTGCATTGCCCGTCAACGTGTTACAGCAGTTTGAGGCGAAATTCGGCACCCGGATCTACGAAGGCGACGGACCCACGGAATGCTCTCCGGTGACTTGCGTGAATCCGATCGACGCGGAAACCAGGCCGGGTACCGTCGGATTGGCCATTCCCGGGGTCGAGATGAAAGTAGTTGACGAGCGCGGTAATCGCGTTGCCGCAGGCGCGATCGGTGAAATCGCGGTACGCGGCCCGAATGTGATGCGCGGTTATTGGCGTTTGCCGGAAGAAACCGCGGAGGTCATGCGTGACGGCTGGTTCTTGACCGGGGATCTGGGTACCGAGGACGAGGACGGGTATTTCAGTATCGTCGACCGGAAGAAGGATCTGGTTATTGTGAATGGAATGAATGTTTATCCACGGATTGTCGAAGAGGTCCTCTATCGACTGGAGGGCGTCGGCGAGGCGGCGGTCATCGGAGAACCACATCCCACACATGGTGAAATCCCGGTAGCCTACGTGGTGGTGAAAAACGGATCCGAATTGAATGAATCTGTTATCCGCCGCTGGTGCCAGGACCACTTGGGCGGATACCAGGCGCCGAGAAAAGTTTATCTGGTCCAGGAACTACCGAAGAATGCTTCAGGCAAGATATTGAAGCGGGAACTGAGCCGTAAGGGGGAAATCGAGAGGGGTATCGATTCCGCCGATCGGTCTCCTGGAAATACCGACCGTTAATCCCGGACCCGTTTCGTTTACCTGTTCTTAAACCTCAGGGCGGTATCAATTTTCGATTGACGTTTATTTTGGCAATCGATACGATTCAAACTGGTTTGATGCCACAGATTCGAGTTAAACAAGGGGCAGAAGGAGCAACGTGCGGGCGTCGTATAATGGTTATTACCCATGCTTCCCAAGCATGAGATGACGGTTCGATTCCGTTCGCCCGCTCCATTCCGTGACTTGTCCCGCGCCGTTTACGCATTCGAAATCTAATTCATCGTTGCCCCGGCGTTCTCCGTGAAGGATTTAAAGCGTTGTATTTGGCCGGGGAACGATTCCCTCTATATCGCGTACCATGATCGCGAATGGGGCGTACCGGAATTCGACGACCAGGCGCTATTTGCAAAATTGATCCTCGATGGCGCGCAGGCCGGTTTGAGCTGGATTACAATCCTGCGCAAACGTGAGGCATATTACCGCGCGTTCGATAATTTCGATGCCGAAAGAATCGCCCGTTATGGCGATCGAGAGGTCGCCGCGTTGATGCAGAATTCTGGAATTGTGCGGAACGAGCTGAAAATCCGTTCGGCCGTCAGGAATGCGCGTGGATATTTGAAGATTAGGGAAGAAGTCGGCTCTTTCAGTGGCTTTTTGTGGCAATTCGTCGATGCAAAACCGATAGTAAACCATTGGAAAAATCCGTTCCATATTCCGAGTCAGTCGGAACACTCCAGGGCGATGAGCAAGATGCTTAAAAAATCTGGCTTTTCATTTGTCGGACCGACGGTTCTCTATGCGTTTATGCAGGCAGTCGGAATGATCAATGACCATGTCGAAGACTGCTTCCGCCATGAAGAGTGCAGGAAGCTGATACCGGGCGCTCAATAATATAAGCACCCTACGGGCGCCGCTACAACTCTGAGCGCTTGCTTCAATTCCCCGGTTTCTTCTGCGGCGGACTCGATGCCTATTGAAAACAGGAAATGGCACACATTCGATTGCGATTCTATGAGGAACTGAACGATTTTCTCCAGCCGGCGTTGCGCAAGAAAGAAATCTCCCATGACCTGGATCGCCGGGCCTCGATCAAGGATTTGATCGAGGCCTTTGGCGTTCCGCATACCGAGGTCGAGTTGGTCCTGGTCAACGGGGGGTCGGTGGATTTTTCCCACATCGTAAGGGACGGAGACCGGATCAGTGTTTATCCCATGTTTGAAAGTCTGGATATCACGCCGGTCCTTAAGCTCCGACCGAAAGCGATGCGATCGCCGAGGTTTGTTATCGACGCCAACCTCGGCCGTTTGACTCGTTATCTGCGATTATTGGGCATTGACTGTCTTTACCGCAATGACTACACCGATGCGGCAGTCGCCCGAATCGCGAGCGAGGATCATCGGATCGTTTTAACGCGTGATCGAGTGTTGTTGCGACGCAAGATCATTACCCATGGCTATTTTGTAAGGGAAACCATACCCCGGCGTCAGGTCAATGAAGTCCTGGAACGGTTTGATCTGCATCGGTTGATCGCCCCGTTCACGCGCTGTATCCGCTGTAACGGCTTATTGGACCCGGTGGACAAGCAATCGATCGAATTCCGCCTCGAACCATTAACCAAAAAGTACTACAACGAGTTCAGGATTTGCGCCCATTGTCACCAGATTTATTGGCGGGGAAGCCACCACCTTCGCGCCCAACGCCTGATCGACGAATTTACCAAACTCAAACTTTGATCCGCCGAGTCCTTCACGGCGCCGAGCGCTTATTAGATCGTCTGAATCGCTTTGGTAATGCATTGGACCATAAGTACAGGTTCCCGCCAAAGCGATCAGTTTCCGGCATGGATTTCCTGGCCGTTACGATGAAAACCCTATAATCGTTTCCCCCTGACCGATCTGCGAGAATTTTACTTTTTTTATCAATGCATAACGATTCTTTCTGGATTCCTTATGCGCTACTCACTAGAATTGCGCGGAATTTTATTGTTATTGGGATTGTATGAAAGAGTCGAAGCAAAATAACTCAAGGTTGACGACGGTTTTTCACCTTTGCAGTTTTCTCGTAATCCTGTACAGTTTTTCCATGCTGCTCCCTTTCCTTCTCGGCATGGCGTACGGGGAGGAGGATACCTCAGCATTCCTGATCGCTTTTATAATTGCCCTGGTCACGGGGGGTACCGGCTGGTTCTGCACGCAAAAAGGCACCGCAACGCTGTTGACCCGCGATGGTGTTTTCGTGGCCGTGTTGTTCTGGTTGATTTTCTCTGCGGTGAGCGCCGCGCCGCTCCTATTGGATAAACGCGTGGATCTTAGCGTTGCCGAAGCCGTTTTTGAGGCAATTTCCGGTATCACCACGACCGGCGCGACGGTGCTGGACAACGTCGATGATTTGCCGAAATCGATACTTTTTTATCGTGCTCAATTGAGCTTTCTGGGGGGCCTCGGTATCATCGTGTTGGCGATCGCAGTACTGCCGTTATTGGAAATTGGCGGCGCCAAACTGTATCAATCCGAAATGCCGGGGCCGCTCAAAGAGGAAAAACTAACCCCTCGTCTGTCGGATACCGCGAAACATTTATGGCTCATTTACTCGGGCCTCGCGCTGGTGTGCACAGTCGCCTTTTATCTGGCCGGAATGGACTGGTTCGATGCCGTGTGCCACAGTTTCGCGACGGTTTCGCTGGGAGGATTTTCTACCCATGATGCCAGTCTTGGTTTCTTCAATACCCCCGCGATTGAGCTGGTGGGCGGCGTTTTTTCCGTGTTGGCGGCGGTCAATTTCGCTCTCTATTTCTTCGCGTTCCACAAGCGCAGTCTGTCGCCTATTTTCGACGATCCCGAGTTCCGGTTTTTTCTTGTGATTCTCGCGCTGGTGGTTGGCTTTACCTGCATCGAACTGTACCGTACCTACACGTTTGCGGCCGGCGATGCACTGGTACATGGTTTCTTCGTGGCAACTTCGGTCATGACTGACAACGGACTAATTGCCGGCGATTATCCATCCTGGCCGTCCCATATTGTTATTTTACTCCTCGGAGCCAGTTTTTTCGGGGGCTGTGTGGGGTCCACCTGTGGCGGAATCAAGGCCATGCGCTTTTTATTGCTTTACCGTCAGGCCAATCGGGAAATCAAACAGCTGATCCATCCCAGTGGTGTTTATGCGATTAAATTAGGTAACCGTTCCGTATCGGACCGCGTGACACAATCGGTTTGGGGCTTGTACTTTCTGTACATTTTCTTTACCTGTATTTTTGTATGGGGTCTGGTGGCCGCCGGGCATGACCTTGTAACCGCATTTGGTACGGTCGCCGCATGCATTAATAATATGGGCGCCGGTTATGGAGAGACCGCGTCCAATTTTGGAACGCTCAACGATACCGCCAAATGGTTGATGTCGATCGCCATGCTGTTCGGAAGGCTGGAAATATTTCCGATTCTGATCGTGTTTTCAAGGACCACCTGGCGCTTCTAAACCGGTCTGCTTAACCGGCTTCCCCGCTCCGGGACTGAGCAACGATCAACTCCATCAGGGCGTCGAGGTCCAGGGGCTTGACCAGGTGACCGTCGAATCCGGCGTCTCTCGACTGTTGGTGGTCTTGTTCCCTGCCCCATCCGGTGATCGCAATGATTACCAGGTCCTTACCCCACGGCCGTTCGCGGATGCGGCGGCACGCTTCGTATCCGTTCATCTTGGGCAGGCCGATGTCGAGCAGCACAACATCAGGCCTGATCCGCTCTGACGCTTCCACCGCCTCAAGGCCGTCATAAGCGGTGTGCGTCTCGTTACCGGCCAGTTTCAACAACAGAGCGAGTGACGTCTCCGCGTCGAGGTTGTCATCGACCACGAGGATGCGGCGAGGTACCGTAGTTGCCGTCTCGCCGACCCCCGGCTTTGGCGACGGTATGGGTGTCTCGGCCAGGATCGGCAGGCGCACCACGAATTCGCTGCCCAGGCCTACACCGGGACTGTTGGCTTCGACGCGGCCGCCGTGCATTTCCACCAGCTTGCGTACGAGCGCAAGCCCGATGCCTAGACCGCCGTGCGGTGGATCGGGCGCCCGATCGACCTGCGTAAACAGATCGAAGACCTCCACCAGCATTTCTGGCGGGATTCCTTCGCCATGGTCCTTTACCCGGATCAGCAGATCTTCCGGGACTCCGCCGTCGCGGCTTGCGGTTTCGATGCGCAACGCGATCTCCCCACCGTCAGGGCTGTATTTGGCCGCGTTGTTGAGCAGATTGCCGACGACCTGGGACAGCCGGATCGGGTCGCCGTTCACGATCAGCCGCTCCTCGGGCATGGACACGTGCAATTGCTGCCCGCGCGCATCGAACAGGGGTCTGGCGGTCTCGATGGCGCGCGCAACGAAAGTCGCAACCTCCACCGGTTTTTTCCTGAGCTTGAATTTACCGCAAGTGATCCGCGACACCTCGAGCAGATCGTCCACCAGCCGGCGCAAGTGTTCGACCTGCCGTTCTATCACCTCCCCGCAGTGGTGCAGATCGGGATCGGCGAGCGGTGTAAGTTCCATGATCTGTGCCGCATTCCGGATTGCCGCGAGCGGATTGCGCAATTCATGGGATAGGGTCGCGAGGAATTCATCCTTGCGGCGATCCGCAGCCATCAGGGCATTCTCCAGACGTTTGCGTTCGCTAAGGTCAACTTCGAGTTGCGCGGTGCGTTCGGCTACGCGCCGTTCGAGCTCGATGTTCATTCGCTCCATTGCCTCGGTCTTGCGGTACAGATCGGCAAAAACCGAAACCCGTGCCCGCAAGAGCTGTGGCTCCACCGGGACCGAAACATAGTCCACGGCGCCCGACTGATACCCCTTGATGCGATCGAGACTGCTCGATGCGAGCGCCGAGATAAAAATGATCGCCGTCTTCCGGCAGCGCGGATGCTGGCGTATCAGCGCCGCGAGTTCATAGCCGTCGAGGGTCGGCATACAGACGTCCACGAGCACGACCGCGAATTCCATATTCAGCAGATGTTGCAGGGCCTCGGTTCCGGAGTGGGCCTTGATCAGATTCTCACCCAGTTTGCCCAGTATGGCTTCGTAGGTGAGCAGCTTGCCCGGCTGATCATCCACCAGCAGGATGTTGACCTTGCCGTCGTCGGTGTGCATCGCGGGATCCAATGTCAACGGTGCAGCCACATGCGCAGCGCCGACAGCAACTGCTCGGTGTTGACGGGCTTCGCGAGATAATCCGAGGCGCCCGCGTCCAGGCACTTCTCGCGGTCGCCCTTCATCGCCTTGGCCGTGAGCGCAATGATCGGCAGGCGCCGCAGCGACGCATTTTTACGGATCGCTTTCATGGTTTCATAGCCGTCCATTTCAGGCATCATGATGTCCATCAGCACAATGGCCGGTTCGGCGTTCGACTCGAGCGCAGCGATCGCCTCGCGGCCGGTACTGGCCGTCAGCACGGACATGCCGCGGCGTTCGAGCACGCTGCTCAACGCGAAGATGTTGCGGATGTCATCGTCCACCACCAGTACGGATTTGCCCTGCAGATCGTCATCGGAAACATGCAGGCGCTGCAGCATCTGCTGTTTTTCAGCCGGGAGGTCGGAAATGATCCGGTGCAGGAACAACGCGGTTTCATCCAGCAACCGCTCCGGCGACTCCACACCCTTGACCACCACGCTGCGGGCGAGCACGCGCAACCGTGCATCCTCTTCCGCGGACAGCTGTTTGCCGGTGAAGACCACGACCGGCAGGTCAACGAGCGTCTCGTCATCGCGGATCTTGCCCAGGATCTCGAAACCCGACATGTCCGGCAGGTGCAGGTCGAGCACCACGCAGTCATAAGGTCTTTTCCGCAGCGCCGCCAGCGCCTCGGCTCCTGAAGCGACCACATCGATGTCGATGTCGTCATGGCCAAGCAGCGCGGTGATACCGAGGCGCTCGGCGGGATTGTCTTCAACGATCAGCAAACGCTTGCGGCGCGGCGCGGCGTACTCCTTGATCCGCGAAAGCGCCGCGTCCAGACCCTCGCTCGTGGTCGGTTTGGTCACGAAGGAAAACGCCCCGCGCGCCAAACCATGCTGCCGGTCCTCATCCAGCGTGACGATCTGCACCGGGATGTGTCGCGTTGCCGGGTTCTGTTTGAGCTGGCTCAAAACCGTCCATCCGAGCATGTCGGGCAGGAACACGTCCAGCGATACCGCGGTCGGGCGATGTTCCCGGGCCAGCGCCAGGGCATCCGAACCGCGCGTCGCCACCAGCACCTTGAAACCCTTTTCGCGGGCAAGATCGACCAGGAGGCGCGCATAATGCGGGTCGTCCTCGACGATGAGCAGGATCGGATCCTCCGGACCGAGCGCTTCGCGATCATCGGGGATCTGTACCGCAGGCCGTTCCACGACGTGCACTGCCGGTATCGCCGTGGTGATCGGCGTGACCTTGCCGTGCTCGGTTTCCGGCAGCGCCGTCTCCGAAGGCCCGACGTAGCGCAGCGGCAAATAGAGCGTGAACGTGCTGCCGACGCCCGGCGCGCTGCGCAACTGGATCTCGCCGCCGAGCAGATAGGCGAGTTCGCGACTGATCGCAAGTCCCAGGCCCGTGCCGCCGTATTTGCGGGACGTCGAGGCGTCGGCCTGCTGGAACGCCTCGAAGATCAGCTTTTGTTTGTCCGCGTGAATGCCGATGCCGGTATCGGATACTTCGAAACTCACCACCGTCCCGGCCGCCTGCAGCACCGGATTATCCGGATTCCAGCCGCCTGCGATCGCGGTCGCTGTGAGCCGGACGCCGCCACGCCCGGTAAACTTGAAGGCGTTCGACAACAGGTTTTTGAGCACCTGCATCAAACGCTTGGAGTCGGTGACCAGGGTCTTGCCGAGGTTCGGATCCACGGCGATATCGAAGGAAAGCCGCCGGTTTTCGGTCTCGTGCCTGAACGTGCGCTCGATCGTGGCGAACAGGCTCGTGAACGCGATTTCCTGGGCCTCCACGGTAACCGTGCCGGATTCGATTTTGGCGAGATCGAGGATGTCCGTGATCAGGTTCAATAGATCGGTACCGGCGCCGTGAATGGTGCGCGCGTATTCGACCTGTTTCGCGCTCAGGTTGCGGTCCGGGTTGTCCGCGAGTTGCTGGCCGAGGATCAGGATGCTGTTCAGCGGAGTGCGCAGCTCATGCGACATGTTGGCCAGGAACTCGGACTTGTATTTCGAGGTCAGCGCGAGTTCCGCGGCCTTTTGTTCCACGGCGCGGCGCGCCTGGTCGATCTCCTGGTTCTTGCGTTCCACCTCGACATTCTGCTCCGCGAGTTCCTGGGCCTTTTCCGCCAACTCCTCATTTTTCTGCTGCAGCTCTTTCTGCCGGATCGTGAGCTCGCCGGCAAGCTGCTGGGACTGCTTGAGCAGCGCCTCGGTCTGCATCGTGGCCTCGATGCTGTTGAAGACGATGCCGATGCTGGTCGTGAGTTGGTCCAGTAGGGTGAGCTGCGACGGAGTGAAACCGATCAGCGAGGCGAGGCCGATAACCGCCTTGATCTGGCCCTCAAACTCGACCGGCAGGAACACGAGAGAGCGCGGCAGCACCTGCAACAGGGCGGAGCCGACCGGGACCGCGTCCGCAGGGACCTGATCCACCAAAATGCGGCGCAGATCGACCGCGCATTGGCCGAGGAAACCCTCGCCCAGTGGCATCCGCTCGGGATAACCGCCCTCATTCAGGTTGCCGTAGCTCGCGAGCAACCTTAAATAGGATACCTGCGGCTCCTCCTCGACGATTCGATAGATCAGGCCTTGATGCGCGCCGACCAGCGGCACCAGCTCGGACAGCAAGGTCCTGCCGACGATGTTCAGATCGCGCTGTCCCTGCAGCATGCTGGTGAACCGCGCGAGATTGGATTTCAGCCAGTCCTGCTCGTTCTTGCGGTCCGTGGTGAGACGCAGGTTGCCGATCATCGTATTGATGTTGTCCTTCAATTCGGCCACCTCGCCGCGGGCGTCCACCTGAATGGAACGGGTCAGGTCTCCCTGGGTGACCGCGGTGGCGACCTCGGAAATAGCGCGCACCTGGTTGGTGAGGTTCGCGGCCAGCAGATTGACGTTGCCGGTCAGATCCTTCCAGGTGCCGGCCGCGCCGGGAACCGCAGCCTGTCCGCCGAGCCGTCCGTCCACGCCAACCTCGCGCGCGACGCTCGTGACCTGATCCGCGAAGATCGCGAGCGTCGCGGTCATGTTGTTGATCGTATCGGCGAGCGCCGCCACCTCGCCCTTGGCATTGACCGTGAGTTGCTGCTTCAGATCACCGTTGGCCACGGCGGTAACCACTTTCACGATACCGCGCACCTGCTCGGTGAGATTGGCGGCCATCACGTTCACATTGTCGGTCAGGTCCTTCCAGGTACCGGCCACGCCCGGCACCTGCGCCTGTCCGCCGAGCTTGCCCTCGGTGCCGACCTCGCGCGCCACGCGCGTGACTTCCGCCGCGAAGCCGTTGAGCTGGTCGACCATGGTGTTGATGGTGTTCTTGAGCGCGAGGATCTCGCCCTTGACGTCGACGGTGATCTTGCGCGACAGGTCGCCGCGCGCGACCGCAGTCGTTACCTCGGCGATATTGCGCACCTGCGAGGTGAGGTTGGTCGCCATCGCGTTGACCGAGTCGGTCAGGTCCTTCCAGGTACCGGCGACGCCGGGCACCACGGCCTGGCCGCCGAGTTCGCCCTCGGTGCCGACCTCGCGTGCCACGCGCGTGACCTCGGCCGCGAAACCGTTGAGCTGGTCGACCATGGTGTTGATGGTGTTCTTGA
>JBGTCG010000026.1:0-1541 GCA_041748915.1 Methylococcales bacterium | reverse complement strand
ACTTTCTGGTGTCTTCATCGTGTGTTTCCTCATCTATTGAACTCTAGGCGGTTCACAGGTGGGGAGACTCACGATGATTCCCGGATCTGTCAAACTTTGCGAGTCCCCCGGCAAAGCCGGGGGTTTACCTTTTATTAATTAATCCTGATTAGTAAGATGCTTCAGCTATGGCTCAAACTACGTCGTTGCGGCAGGGAGTCCAGAAACCCAGAAGCCAGGGACGGCCAGCAGACGTTACATCCATGTAGTCTGGATACCGGCAATCCATGCCGGTATGACGTTGCTGCTGAAGCATGTTTATAATCAGGAAATTAATTTAATTCATGGCAATCCGGGTCCGATTTTTTGCGAGTCTGCGGGAACGAATGGGTTATGCCGAGAAATCGCTTCCCGCCGAAGGTTTGGCAACCGTGAAGGACGTTCTTGACCGGCTCGATCGAGATCGTATACTGAATGCCCAGGTGTTGTATGCGGTGAATATGGAGTACGCGCAACCGGATACGCCGGTCAAGGACGGCGACGAAGTCGCCTTTTTCCCGCCAGTCACCGGAGGAGTTCGTTGAAAATCGGAGTCTCTTTTTCCGCTCTGGATCCGTGGGCCGAAATTCGCTTGTATCAGGAAACCAACCGGGATTGCGCAGGAAAATTCGGCGCGACAGCGAGTTTTGTCGGGACGATGCGAGAGTTCAACGAGGGTGAAGGGGTAACCGGGATGACTTTGGAACACTATCCAGGAATGACCGATCGGCAATTGGAGAAGATAGTGGCGAACGCCGCGAAGCAATTTCCAATCTTGGATGTGCTGCTGATTCACCGGGTCGGAGATTTATTGCCGAACGATCCGATCGTGCTCGTCGCGGTATGGTCGGCGCACCGGCAAGCCGCTTTCGACGCGTGCCGAATGATTATGGAAGAACTGAAAAGCACCGCGCCGTTCTGGAAAAAGGAAGTTCTGGAAAAAGGAACCCGATGGGTCGAAAAAAATACGACGGGTTGATCCGGCCTGAACCGATGACGAGCGCAGGATGATGCAGATATCAAGCGGTCCCTTGGGCAAAATGAAGGTCGTGCTGGACAATCCGGTCCGCTATTCGCTGTTGTATCGAAATAGTGAGCTGGCCATGAATTCTTTGCTTGGAGAATCGCTGACGCTGAAGTTTGCGGGCGAAATTCATTGCATCCATTGCGGACGTTTGACCAAAAAGAGTTTCAATCAGGGATATTGTTACCCTTGTTTTGCGTCGCTGGCCCAATGCGATATCTGTATCGTCAGGCCCGAGCAATGCCATTTCGATGCGGGAACGTGCCGGGAGCCGGAATGGGCCCGGAACCATTGCATGCAGGATCATATTGTCTACCTGGCCAATTCATCCGGACTCAAAGTGGGCATCACACGAAAATCCCAAGCCGTTCACTTAATCTGTTGATAACACGATCGCGATTCGCCTGAAACCCTCATGGAACCTGCATTTCATCGGGTCTCCTTCGCCAGAAAAATTTGCTGACGAAAAAACACCCGCAAAGCTTTAGCGCACAGGGGC
>JBGTCG010000025.1:0-6664 GCA_041748915.1 Methylococcales bacterium | reverse complement strand
GTCTGCGGTGATGTTAAAGAGTGGACCTTACTGGAACTCAGCTATGCCGATAACTACCGCGGCGCGGTCGCTCTTAAGGGTCCGTTCAAGTCTCTGGTCCGCCGGGACCTGCCGGAACAAGAGCTGCTTGATCGGTATTTAACGCGGGGGCTTCGTTAGAATAGCGCGGAACCGCAGGTGAACGCCGATTAACGCTGATATTGTTTAAAATCTGTGGTCATCTGTTATATCTTCGGCGCAACTCACATGGAAATGGATGAGATCTCTGAGCGAATAATTTGCTGCGCTTATCGAGTGAGTAATAAACTCGGCAGCGGTTTGTTTGGAAAATGATTTACCTGTGAGCAAGAATGCAAGTCGTCAAAACGGAACAACGTGAGCGAACCAGTAGGTTTTCGGATAGTGAGAGTTATTCACGATGACGCAAACACCAGATTATCTGCCACGGATTCGCGAAGCGCTAGCGGAAGGTCACCTGTTGTGGAAAAAGCACGCTCTGGAACGGATGATGGAGCGGGAAATCACGCGCAAGGCGGTGAAACAGGTTGTACTCGAAGGCTATGTGCTCGAAGTATATCCGGATGACTACCCGGTCCCGAGTTTGCTGATTGGCGCGCTGACGCCGGAACCCTTGCACGTGGTGCTGGCATGGGATGACGAGCATCGGCAATGTCACATCATTACCGCTTACCGCCCCGATCGCGAGTACTTTGAAGAAGACTTGATTACCCGGAGGAAACCATGAACACAGGAAACAACACCTGCCCCGTTTGTCACGGCGGCTCTAAGCGACCCGGTACGACCACCTTCACTGTCGATCTTGGCTTCGGCGTCGTCGTGGTGCGCGAGGTGCCGGCGCAGGTATGTGATTTATGCGGTGCCGACTGGATTGAAGACCGGGTGGCGGAAAAACTCGAACAGATTGTCGAGCAGGCCAAACGCAGTCATCCCGTAGTCGAAGTGGCGAACTGGAACGATAAAGTCGCGACGCTTCATCCTTGGTAAGCAAATAAAGGACATTTCAACCCAATTATCGGGATCTCGTGCGCACAGCGTACGCTACCTCCAGGAATTTCCGATGTGGCAATGGGTCGTCATCTTTGACCCCATGCAGGGATTTCGCTATGCTCTGATTCAAGCTCCAGAATTCTTTCCAACCCCATGACCGCCATCGCTTTCGACACTCTGAAATTCGCCAAGCGCCTCAAGGAGGCCGGGTTTACCGAACAGCAGGCCGAGGCGCTGGCCGCGGCCGAGGCGGATTTCATCGAAGAACACCTCGCCACGAAACGCGATATCGCCGAGGTATTGCAAGTTATCAAGCAGCTCGAACTCGCTACCAAACACGATATCGCTGAACTTAACCGGGACCTGAAAGAGCTTGAGGTTTCGCTGAAGCGGGATATCAAGGAGCTCGAAACCAACCTGGCTCGGGACCTGAAAGGCCTGGAATACCGCATGACCATCAAGCTCGGGGCGATGCTCGTAGTCACGGTGGGAGCAATGGCGGCGCTCGTGAAAATCCTGTAGGTCCCGGCGTTGCGTGCGCGCGGCGCACGCTACGCCGGGGACTCTTTTGTAACTCTTCTTCCGCCAAGCTTTGTTGGACTTTCGCCGCCCATACGTGAGCTAACATGTCGTCCTCCGCCAGCCGCATACAACGCAAGGTCGCCGTTGCGGCCTGTTTTGGTACTTTCCTCGAGTGGTATGATTTTCTAACCTTTGCGTCGCTCGCGACTTATTTTTCGGTGTTGTTTTTTCCGGCAGAAAATCCGGTTGCGGCATTGCTGGCGAGTTTGGCAACCTTTGCGATTGGCATGATTGTGCGGCCGCTGGGTGCGGCCGTATTTGGATCGTTTGGTGACAAGTATGGGCGCCGTCCGGTTTTTATTGCGAGCATCGCGTTGATGGGCGTGACAACGTTTTTGGTCGGGTTGCTGCCGACGTATGGACAGATCGGTATCGCCGCGCCGTTATTGCTGTTGCTCTTGCGAGTGTTGCAGGGCATGGCCGTCGGCGGCGAGATTGGTGGCGCGGCGGTGTATCTGACCGAACACGCGCCCGAAAACAAACGCGGTTTATACACGAGTGTGCTGCAGTTGATGGGACCACTCGGGATCATGGTGTCGACCTTGCAGATCGTGTTGCTGAATCAATTTTTGACCGATCAGGAATTTCGCAGTTGGGGCTGGCGTGTGCCCTTTATTCTGTCGATCCTGTTGCTCGCGATTTCGATTAAGTCCCGCGTTAATTTGCATGAATCGCCGATTTTTCAAAATCTGCGTGACCAACAGGGACTCTCCAAAGCGCCGCTGCGTGAATGCTGGCGCGACAAAGCAACCTTGAAACGCATGTTGATTTTATTTTTCTGCATTTCATCCGGCGGTTCATTGTTGTTTTTTTCATCCCAGGTTTATTCCGGTGTATTTTTGCAAAACGTAGTCAAAATCGATGGGGATCTGGCCGGCAGTTTAGGTCTTGCCGCGACACTGGCGTTGTTTCCATTAACGCTGCTGGCTGGCTGGTTATCCGATCGATATGGCCGGCGACCGGTGTTACTCAGTGGATTGCTTATCGGTGCGTTGACCTTACAACCGGCTTTTTACGCGTTGCGGCATTTTGGCAATCCGGCGCTGCAGGCCTTTAATGACGACGTGACGGTGGAGTTGCACGGCCCATCCTGCGCTTATGATCCATTTTATAACGCACAAAATGATTGTGAGCGTGCACAGGAATGGTTGACAAAACAGGGCGTCAGTTATCAGTTAGCCGGGTCGGGTGATCTGCGCATCCAGATTGGCGAGCAACAACTGACCGGATTTGACGCGAACACGCTGCAACACACCTTGGCCGGGCAAGGATTTCCGCTTAACGCCGATGGCGACCGGATCAACAAACCAATGATCGTTGTCATTTTGCTGGTATTGGTCGTCGCTTTGGCGCTCATCACCGGTCCCCAAACCGCAACGTTGGCCGAATTTTTTCCGGCGCGTTTTCGTTACAGTGCCGTGGCGCTCCCGCATAATCTGGCGGCGGGTTGGATCGGCGGATTGTCACCGTTTATGGTAACTTTACTCGGGGTTAAAAGCGGCGATGTGATGGCCGGATTATGGTATCCCAACGCAATGCTGATTCTGGCGTTTTTGATCGGCATCTTCTTTTTGCCTGAGACACGAAACCGCCCACTGGAGCAATAGCATGTCGGAACCCTTTAACCGCACCATCATTGTCGGTTGGAGCGATATGGATTTTAACGGCCATATGCGCAACACCGCGTATCTCGATAAAGCCGGCGATGTGCGTATGATGTTCTTCGCCGCGCACGGATTTGCGATGAACGAGTTCGTGCATTTGCGTATTGGCCCGGTGGTGAAGAAAGACGTAGTCGAATATTTCAAAGAGATTCGCATGCTGGAAGAGGTCAAGGTCATATTGATGGCGGCTGGCATGTCGGAAGACGGTTCACGTTTCAAGATCCGCAACGAGTTTTATCGCCACGATGGTAACGTGGCCGCGCGTATCACCAGCACCGGTGGGTGGCTCGATTTGGCACGACGTCGCTTGATCGCGCCGCCAAGCGATTTGTTCAACGCAATGCGTAACTTGCGGCGGAGTGACGATTTTGTTGAGTTGCCGTCAAGTCTAAAATAGTGTGTCGTCGCGTAGCGCTTAAGTCATGCGGATTGAATGGAAAGGCGCTCGTCAGGTCCGCCGAACCCCAGAACATCAACCGCTGAATGTGTATTAATGACCGGGTGCCGGGCTAAAGTATCAAGCTTGAACGAGGCCGGCGCGAATCGCTTAGAAAATGATTGCAGGGAGATCTGTACCATGATGAATCTGAACGCCAGCACGCTGGTCGAAGCACTTCGGAATAGCGCCCGCGGCGGCCGATCGATTACGTATATCAACGGCAAGGCCGACGAACGGGTTCTCAGCTACCGTGAACTCTGGGAGCGGGCGTCTCGTCTACTCGGCTATCTGCGCCGGCATCAGGCAACCCCGGGTAATGAGTTGATTCTGTTCGTCGAGAGTAACGAGGAGTTTGTCGACGTATTCTGGGCATCGCTGCTCGGCGGCATCGTTGCGGTGCCTCTCGCCATAGGAGCCGGTGACGTTCATATTCAGAAACTCTTCAATGTGTTCCGGAAACTGCAACGGCCCAGGCTGTACGGCACCGAGAAGAATCTAAGGCGGATCGAAAAGTTCGCGATCAGTCAGGGTCTTGAGCCGGAATTCGACCGGATCCGCGCCGCGGCCATAACCGTTGCGGGAGATCTCGACTGTGAATCACCCGCCGAAACGCTCAGCGTATCGCCGGAACAGACCGCATTTATCCAGTTTTCCTCGGGTTCGACCGGGGATCCGAAAGGCGTGGTCCTGACTCACCGCAATGTGCTGACCAATGTGCGCGGAATTCTGCACGGCATCAGACTAAAGGAATCCGACAGCAGCCTGAGCTGGATGCCGATGACCCACGACATGGGCATCATCGGTTTTCACATCGCACCGCTGGTTGCGAATGCGCCGCTTTATCTGATGCCCCCCGAACTGTTTGTGCGCAGGCCACTCTTGTGGCTGCAGAAAATCAGTGAAAAACGCGCGACCATCACGGCATCGCCGAATTTCGGTTATACACACCTGTTGCGACGCTTCAGCGCCGAACCGGGCGAACTGGAATTATCCTGTATCCGCCTGATTTTTAACGGCGCGGAACCCATTTCCGCCGCGCTGTGCCGGGAATTTTCACGGACAATGGCGCCCTTCGGGTACCGCGACAAGGCGATGTTTCCGGTTTATGGACTGGCCGAAGCGAGTCTCGCGGTGACCTTCAGCGAACCGGAAACCAGCCTCGCCACGCTTACCGCGCGCCGTGACAGCCTCGCGCCCGGGAAACACGTCGAAGTGGTGACCGGCACGGATACCCAGGGAATTGAACTGGTCAGCGTGGGCGCCGCGATCGAAGGCTCCGAAGTCATGATCGCGGACGGCAATGGACAACCCGCTGAGAACGACCGGGTCGGTCCTATCCTGATCCGGGGCGCCAATGTCACGTCCGGCTATTATCGCGACGATGAATTGAACCGTGAGGTCTTCAGGACAGACGGCTGGCTGGACACCGGCGATCTGGGTTTCATGGCCGATGGGCAATTATTTATTGCGGGCCGTGAGAAAGACCTGATTATTATCAATGGCCAGAATTATCATCCGCACGACCTCGAAAGTATTCTGGAATCCGCGGCTGATTTCGAAACCGGGAGGATTGTGGCCTATGGAATGCGCGCAGAAGCCGGTGAATCGCTGGTGATCTTTGTGCTGTTCCGGGGAGTTCTCGACGATTTTGTCGCAATAGTCCGGCAGGTGCGCAAACTGCTGAGCGAGAAAGCCGGGGTTCACGCTGAATTCGTGTTGCCGGTTCGGGCAATCCCGAAAACGACGAGTGGCAAAATTCAGCGCTATCTGCTTGCCGCGCAGTTCCTGAATGGCGAGTTTGATTCCGTGATCACAGACCTGTCGAAATTGATGGCGCCCTCTGCGGGCGGGCACGCCGAGGCTGACGGCGGAATCCAGGAACTTCTGCTCGAAATCTGTCGATCCGTGATCGATGAGCGTGAGATCGGTCTTGAAGATAACCTTTTCGAACTCGGAATAAGCTCTCTGAAACTCGCACAGATTCACGAACGGATCGAACACCATTTTCCCGGAAGGGTCGAGGTCAGCGATCTTTTTGATCGTCCGAGCATCCGTGAACTGAGTACATTTATCGAACACAAAAAGGTAGCCGGGAACTGAGGTTGCGAATATCCTGGCGAAAACGGGCGCAATGGATCCGCCGGATTGAACGGAAATCGGCGCCGTATCTGATCAATACGATAGCGCGCTGGCTGATCAAAAGTTATCGGGTCCGGGTCGATGGTCAACATGCATTCGACGGTTTGTTGGCAGACAGGGTAACCCTGCTTCCGTGTTTCTGGCACCAGCAGATTGTAGGTTGCGCCTGGTTTCTGATCGAATCGATGCCGCAAGGCCTCAAACTGGGATTTCTGGTCAGTCGCTCGAAGGACGGTGATATCGGCGCGAAGATTTTCGAGTTCCTCGGCATTCCCTGCATCCGGGGATCGTCCGGTTCCAAGGGTGCGCAGAGCCTTCGCGATATCTACCTTGCGGTTAAACGCGATGGACTGTCCATCGCAACCCCTCCGGACGGCCCGCTTGGACCTCCGTTCGTGTTCAAGCGGGGATGGGTCAATCTCTCACGCCTTACCGGCTCGCCAATGCTGCCCATAGCCTGTGCCGCGGACCGATTCTGGACGCTGAAGACTTGGGACAATTTGATAATTCCGAAACCCTTCGCCCGGATCGTGGTCGCGATCGGCGATCCAGTTTATGCGGCAAAGGAGCCGGACGAAGCGGGTATCGAGCGCCTGCAGCACAGCATGGAAGATCAATTGAACGAGCTTGGATCGCGGGCCTGGGCGGCGATTTGACGGATTGAACCGGTTTCCCTTTTTAAAGGAAGCTCTAGCTAGTGTCCGTTCATAAATGGCCTTTTTTGTCGGCCGGATATAACAAAAACGAATTGTCTTATCGCTTGATGCGATAATGCTCCAGTCAAACACCGGCGTGTTGGCGTTTCATAACGCCTTCATGCCGAAATTGCCAT
>JBGTCG010000024.1:0-44394 GCA_041748915.1 Methylococcales bacterium | reverse complement strand
TCTATGCGGCCAAGCAGACCTCCGGGACTGCAGCCGAGTTCGATTGGAAAGTGCGAGCTGGCGAATTGCGCGGCAGCATTTTTGGCGAATATGTGACCCCAGTGTCAATGGCGTCGTGTGGTCGTGGATCCATCAGATGCCAACAAAGATTGAGCAAATTCCATTCAATACTGTCACCGTGGCCCCTGATCATAAGCTCGGCGGTTAAAGTAAACACAGTTCAATCGGACTAGAAGCCAAGCATAAACGAATCAGTTACTGATAGATTCGTTTCCATAATAACTAACTTGACAGGTGCTTCCTTATGAACCGCACAATTGTTGTCGGTAATAAATATCTAATCGCTCAGAATTGCCACGTTTCAGAGAAACTATGAAAACTGTATTAATAACTGGTTCGGCAGGACTGATCGGATCGGAGTCGGTTGCATTCTTCTGTGAGCACGGATTCCGAGTGGTTGGTCTTGACAACGATATGCGCAAGATCTTTTTCGGTGAAGAAGCGTCCACGGGATGGAGTCGCGATCGTCTTCTCGCGAAATACTCTGATCAATATAGCCACTACAACGCAGATATCAGAGACCACGATGCCGTGGAAGCGATATTCAACGAACACGGCACGGACATCAATCTGATAATCCATACGGCGGCTCAGCCTTCTCACGATTGGGCGGCGAGTGACCCATATATGGATTTCACGGTTAACGCCAACGGCACGCTGGTAATGTTGGAAAATACGCGAAAGCGTTGTCCGGAAGCCGTTTTCATCTTCTGTTCAACGAACAAGGTTTACGGTGATCGCCCGAACTCATTGCCCCTCGTCGAAATGGAACAACGGTGGGAAATTCAGGAAGGTCATCAATATTTCTCAGGAATCGACGAGACCATGAGCATAGACGAATGCAAGCATTCGCTATTCGGAGCCTCCAAAGTGGCCGCTGATGTTTTGGTACAGGAGTATGGACGGTATTTTTCCATGAAGACGGCTGTATTCCGGGGCGGTTGTTTAACAGGTCCCGGTCATTCTGGAACGGCATTGCACGGCTTTTTATCATATCTCATGAAATGCACAATGCTCGGGGAACCGTACCGGATTCTCGGATACAAAGGTAAGCAAGTACGCGACAATATTCACAGTTATGACTTGGTCAATGCATTTTACTACTTTTATTTGGCTCCCCGGATCGCCCAGGTTTACAACATCGGCGGTAGCCGCTTCAGTTGTTGCTCGATGTTGGAAGCAATCAAGATGTGTGAGGAAATTGCCGATAAGAAACTCCGTTGGACTTACAAGGAATCTAACCGTATCGGTGACCATATTTGGTGGGTCAGTGACATTCGAAAATTCAAGAGTCACTATCCGGGCTGGAGTTTAACCTATAATGTGCGCGATATACTGAAGGAAATTTATACGGAAAATTTATCTCGTTGGCTGTAGCGTATACCCCCAAAGCCCGATGAAAGGCGCGAGGCGACCTTGCAGAAGCTCGGGATCACCCCTTCGCGCAGTCGCCCGGCCGTGAGCAATGACAACCCTTATTCCGAGTCGTTGTTCAAAACGCTGAAATACGACGCCCAGTATCCGTCACAGCCTTTTGCCACGCTTACCGCCGCCAGGGAATGGGTAACCGGCTTGGTACACTGGTACAACCCCGAACAGCGTCACAGCAGCATCCAATTTGTGACGCCGGCGCAACGCCATAACGGTGAAGACCGTGCGATCCTGAAACAACGGCAAGCCGCTTATACGGCGGCCAAGGCCAAAAAAACCGGAACGCTGGAGCCGGAACATCCGCAACTGGGATTGGCCGGCAGAAGTCTGTTTAAATCCCGATAAACCGAACGATAATGAGGTAAATCAAACTTCCACTACCGTTCATTAATTTTCAACGGATGCGACAACTACGTTGAAATTTACCGCCTGCTTGCGCCAGCGGGCAAAGCGTTTGCCTACCGTGCTCCAGTGTGCGCGCCAAAAATTGCCACTGTGCCATTACGCAAAATCCACAGCACGGCGTCGATAAAGCGGCGACACCCTTCGTGCGAATCAACGTGCAGCTTTCGATGCTGCTGCGTCACAAGACACTCGATTCTACCCTATTGCTAATCCGTCAACGTCGCTCGGTTCATTTACTTCATTCAAAATCTAATGACATTATCCTTACTTATCGCAATTTCGCTAGAACCTAATAGCTGGGAGTTTTCGAAATATCGAATTTCCGTTATCCCAATGGCCTTGGAACTACACTGCAGCTTCCCCGCGAGCCGAATTCTTGGGGGCCACTGCCCAAGGCGCTTTCTCAAAGCTTTTTCGGCTTACGGAAGTCCGAACGGGTCCTGTGAGGCAGCTATCAGGCCCTATTGGAGGTACGAGCGGATATCATCAAGTACACACGATGTTCTACAATAGTCGGCGATTGCATTCGTATCTGAGCCGGCGAAATGGCCAATGTGGCTTAATCAGGGTGTCCGTTACTACTTGACCATGTCATCCGTTTCCTTGACGAGAGATGCAGGAAGATAAGATTCACTATTCGAAGGATTTTTACCAGTCGCTGCAGGAGGGCGCACTGCGATCAGCCCGCGAGATTGTTCCGCTGGTTCTTAATCTCGTTCGGCCGACCCACGTAGTCGATGTCGGGTGTGGTAACGGAGCATGGTTATCAGTCTTCAAGGAACATGGCATCGAAGATGTCCAGGGGATAGATGGGGACTGGGTCGAACCCGAAATGCTGCTTTTTCCACCAGAACAGTTCGTTTCTGCCGATCTGGAACAACCAATTGAAGTCGGCCGCCGGTTCGATTTGGTAGTGTCGCTGGAGGTTGCTGAACATCTCCCGCCGGATAGTGGCGAAATCTTCATCGATTCGCTCGCTCGACTCGGTCCGGCGATTCTTTTTTCGGCCGCCGTGCCGTTTCAGGGCGGCACTAACCATCTTAACGAACAGTGGCCAACCTATTGGGCGACATATTTCGCGTCCAGAGGATATGTGACTATCGACTGTCTGCGGAAAAGAATCTGGGCCAACGACCGGGTCGAATGGTGGTATGCGCAAAACATTCTGTTTTTTATCAGGGAAGATCATTTGGACCAGTGCGCTTTCCTAAAAGCAGAATACGAAAACGGAACATCTGGCCCGCTTTCTGTTGTGCATCCAAAATCGGTGATAGGACGACAACAGCACTTTAATCAATTGCAGTTGCACGAAACAGAGCTATTAGAACAGATCGGTTCTTTGGGCAAGGAGGGGATCCAACTTCAGCAGCGTCTGGCCGAGCTGGTCCGGCAAAATGACGAGTTACGACGGTGCGAAACAGAACTTTTGGAGCGGATTGAGGTGCTGAGCGAAGAGGGTAACCAGCTTAGGCAACGGGTGGCCGATTTGGCCTCCGCGGGTCCAGGATGAAATGACCTATGTAACTATTAGACCATCGATAAGAGCTAACTTCACTTTGGCCTGCCCAATGGTCCGGCAACGCGGTTTGAGGTCGAACTTGAATCCTCGCTGTGCGCGGCCGCAGTTTTGCGGATTACACAGGCAGCCATTACCGGGAAATGATTTTATAACCTATCGAATCTTCTGCAAGAAGCGAATTCCGACGGCGGAGTTTCTGGCAGAGAAATTGACGTCTCGCAATTTAACGGTCACATCTAACTGCCAAATACCCGGCGCCTTCACACCTCAACGACTGGAGTATCCGGGAGTTAAATTACCGAAACGGAAAGTACATCATTCACGTATTCAAATCAGTTTGGAGTTAAATTGTCGGGATCACCTGAAATACCGAATACGTAAGCCAGTGTTTCGATTAAGCCGACACCGGGCCGGCCCGTTGCCTTGCGATCCTTATCCTTGTCGAGCGCAGGCTCAAGTAACGTCAATAAATCGAAAACATCCTGGTTGCGTTCGGGAATGTTCATGCCGAAGGCCACGTTCATCGTCCTGATAAATTCGTTGGCCAATATGGCATGGCCGATATTCGAGGGGTGCACCTCATCCAAACTGAACAGACCGCCAAGGAAACCTTTGCTTAGCCGCAAACCTTTAAATACGCGATGAGTGCAGGCGCCGAAGATTCGACGAATTCTATTTGACTCTGGATTCCCGGGAAAGACCAGGTCGGTTTCACTATCGATCTCCCCGACTATTGTCGCATTGGCGCTGTCGTTCAGGACGTAAGGCCGAATGGACGTCGCCGTCAAGCAGGATAGTGGTTCATTCCTAAAATTTTCACGCAAACCGGTCAGCTTCAATCGTGTACGATGCGGCCGTCTAATGGACAGAAAGCGGTTTGGCGTCTATTTATATAGGGGAGGACGCATCGTCCAAATCAAATTTTTCTGTGCACAGTATTTAACTGTTGAGGAGAGACCTCTTGGACAAGAACATGAAGATTCTCATCGTCGACGATTTTTCGACCATGAGGCGAATCGTAAAAAACCTGCTTCGGGATCTCGGGTTCGTCAATACGGCGGAAGCGGACGACGGGCAGTCGGGATTATCGAAACTCCAGTCCGGGAGCATCGATTTTTTGGTCACCGACTGGAACATGCCGGGCATGTCCGGCCTTGAATTGTTGAAAGCCGTGAGGGCGGATCCGAATCTGAGCAGCTTGCCTGTCTTGATGGTGACCGCGGAAGCCAAGCGTGAACAGATCATCGAAGCGGCGCATGCCGGAGTGAACGGTTATGTAATCAAGCCGTTCACCGCGGCGACGCTGAAGGAAAAAATCGAAAAAATTTTCGAACGTATCGAAGCCTGAGGGGTTCGCGAGGTCCATTGATGCAAGCACAAAGAAAAGAATCGCTCGCGGCGAGGTTGAATTGCGCCAAACAGTTTGTCGCCGCTCTTGAAGAAGGCGATGAGCAATTGGCCGATGAAATCCTGGACAATATCGCGAGCGTCCAGGAATCCCGGTTGTTTCAGGAAGTCGGCAAACTCACCCGCGAGTTGCATGAGGGCATCAGCGGATTCACGGTTGACGAACGCATCGCAAACCTGACCAAAAGAGAGATTCCAGATGCCAAGGAACGACTGAATTATGTGATTACCATGACTCAACAGTCCGCCGATACGACGTTGGGTGCGGTTGAAGCACTACTTCCGCTTTCCGATCGAATGAGCACTCAAACCGCTGACTTGGGCGAAAAATGGAGCCGCTTTTTACGCAAGGAAATGGACTATGGCGAATTCAAGACGGTTAGTAACGAACTCGTGCAACATTTTACGTCGTCCAGCGAGACCCTCGCGATCATGCAGGCAAAGTTGAACGAAGTCTTGATGGCCCAGGGTTTTCAGGATCTTACCGGCCAGATTATCAAACGCGTGATTCATCTGGTCCAGGATGTCGAACACAGCATGGTCGAGATGATTCGGATTTCGGGCGGGCGGTTTTCGAGCGCAAAGAATCCGGCAATTGCAAAGACCAATCTGGAAGGCCCCGCAGTTCCGGGTGTTTCCGACGAGGATACGATTATCAATCAGGACGGAGTCGACGACCTGTTATCCAGCCTTGGCTTTTGAGGAAATCTCCGAATGTCGATCGAGTTTGACGATGAAATACTCCAGGATTTCCTGGTCGAGGCGGGCGAATTACTTGAAGAGCTTGGAAAGCAACTGGTCGAACTGGAGACCAAACCAGAAGACTTCGAACTGCTGAACGCGATATTCAGGAGTTTTCATACGATCAAAGGCGGCGCCGGTTTTCTGAATATCGGACCATTGGTCGCGATCTGCCACAAGGCTGAAGATGTTTTCAACGCATTGCGCCAGGGCGAACGGGAAGTGCGGCCGGAACTCATGGATGCAGTGCTCCAGGTTGTGGACATCGTGAACGAAATGTTCGGGCAGATTCGCGACGGAAACGTTCCGAAGGACGCGAATCAATCCTTGCTCGACGTGCTCTCAACTTTTGCAGGGCCCGAGCAATTACCCAATGCGGTCTCGGCACAATCGGCATGGCAAGCCGATTCGTCCGCCGTTCGGATCCCTGAAATCGCGGCTCACGCCACTGGTCCGACGGAACCGGACCAGGACTCGCGCGCGGACGAAATTACCGAGGCGGAATTTGACGACCTGGTAGAGGCTTTGCACGGGAAGCCATTGGAATCCCAATCTGATTCCGGTGATCTGGAATTAACCCGGGAACCGAGCGGATTCGGACTGCAAGATCTCATAAGCGAAGCGGAATTCGAAGATCTGCTCGACGAAATCCATGGAATCGGCAAGCACCAGAAGATCAAGTCGTCGGCCGATGACAGAAAACCGAATTCGCAATCCCGCGCCATTGCCGGGCTCGAGCCCTTGAATCCGCTGAAGAATGCCGCCGCGGACCAGATCGAGGAAGCGGAATTTGAAGATTTGCTGGATCAACTGCACGGGAAGAGCAGGCACGGCGGAGTACCGGCGATTCCGCGGGAAATGCCGGTATATCCGAAACCGGTCGAGATCGAACCCATCCAATCTGCTTCGCCGCCTTCGATTAAAACCTCCAGAACCGAGCACGCAGCAGCCGCGAATATCGCCGTAAAACCAGCGGCTGCCGTCGACAAAACCGCCAAAGTGAACCAGCCGCCCGCCGAAACCACAGTGCGCGTCGATGTTCAGACACTGGACGATATCATGAATCTGGTGGGCGAGCTGGTTCTGGTGCGCAATCGCTTTGAAAATCTGAGAACATCTTTCGACCGCGAACAGATTGCTAAAACTATTTCTAATCTGGACGTGGTGACCTCGGATCTGCAACGCGAGGTCATGAAAACGCGCATGCAGCCGATCAAAAAAATATTCGGGCGTTTTCCGAGAGTCGTTCGTGATCTTGCACGCAGTCTGAACAAAGAAATTCGGCTGGAGCTTCGCGGCGAAGACACCGATCTCGACAAAAATCTGGTCGAAGCACTGGCCGACCCTCTGGTTCATCTGATCCGGAATGCGGTTGATCATGGGATCGAATTACCCGATGAGCGCGAAACCACCGGAAAGCCCCGCGACGGCAAGGTGGTGTTGACCGCTTCGCAGGAAGGCGACCATATCCAGCTCATGATCGAAGACGATGGCAAAGGAATGAATCCCGATGTGTTACGCCGTAGCGTCGTCGCCAAGAATTTGATGGACGAAGAAAGCGCGGCGAGACTCCAGGACCGGGAATGTTTCAATTTGATTTTTATGCCGGGATTTTCAACGAAGTCAGAGATTTCCGACATCTCCGGGCGCGGCGTCGGTATGGATGTGGTGAAAACCAGGATCAATCAGATGAGCGGTTCGGTCGAGGTTGATTCGGTGGCGGGCAAAGGCACCAAGATTATCATCAAGGTGCCGTTGACACTGGCGATTCTGCCGACGCTGATGGTTAAACTAAACGGGCGGCCATTCGCACTACCCTTGACCAGTGTGGTTGAAATCCTGGATCTCGATTTAAGCCGGACCCATCTGATCGAAGGCCGTTTGGTCGTCGTCGTCCGCGACCATGCACTGCCGTTGTTTTACCTGCGGGACTGGCTCGTGAACAAAAGGCTCCCGGCTGCCGAAAAGTCCAATGGCCATGTCGTGGTCGTGAATGTTGGCGGCCGCAAGGTGGGTTTTGTGGTTGATCACCTGATCGGACAGGAAGAAGTCGTCATCAAGGCTTTAGGTGCGAAGTTACAGAAGGTACAAGGTTTATCGGGCGCAACGATTACCGGCGACGGCAATATCGCGCTGATTATCGACGTGCCTAGCCTGATGAACAAATATGCCGCTTGAGCGAGCTCGATCCGGTTAATCTGCATTCATCATTTGAGGGATTTGAGGAAAGGCATGCCGGTTCGGGTACTAATCGTTGATGATTCAATCTTTATAAGGAAGCGGGTAGCGGAAATCTTTGCCGAAGCTTCCGGCATCGAAGTGGTCGGTGAGGCCTGCAACGGCCGGGAAGCAGTCCGGATGGTATCCGAGTTGCGGCCAGACGTGGTGACGATGGATGTAGAAATGCCGGAGATGAACGGGATTGTCGCGGTCAAGCAAATCATGCGCGATCATCCAACCCCAATTCTAATGTTCTCGGTGGCGACCCGGGACGGCGCGCGCGCTACCCTCGACGCTCTCGAGGCCGGAGCGGTGGACTTCCTGCCGAAGCCACTCGACGGCATCCACGCAGACAGGAAGCGGGCAATTCAATTGCTGTGCTCGCGCGTGCGATTACTCGGCCGGCGGTCGAACGCTCTGCAACATCGCTTCGGCGCCGGATCCTCAGGCGCCGGGGAGAATTATAGTCCGCAGCCGGCCTCGATGCCGGTCCGCCGGGCGCCGATACAGGCCTATTCGCTGCTGGTCATCGCCGCGTCTACCGGGGGGCCGGTTGCGATTCAAAAGATTGTTTCCGGAATATCGGATCAATTGCCGATACCGGTACTCTTGATCCAGCATATGCCCGGCAATTTCACCGCTAGCTTCGCCGAACGCCTGAATCGCGACGCGAAAATCGAAGTGCGGGAAGCAAGGCATGGAGATTCGTTGAAACCGGGCCTCGCACTGCTTGCTCCCGGCGGTTACCAGCTGGAAATTCAAGCAGGAAGGTCAGGTAATACGGTCTGTATTCGTGATAGCCAGATAAATGAGCATTATCATCCTTGCGTGGATATTGCTTTTGCTTCGATCGCGCATCACGTCGCGGGCCAGGTTCTCGCGATCGTGCTCACCGGAATGGGCTCGGATGGTAAAAACGGCGCCAGAGCCTTAAAAAAAAAAGGCGCATCGATTTGGGCGCAGACGGAGGAAAGCTGCACAGTCTACGGGATGCCCAAGGCGATTATCGACGCCAATCTTGCGGACCGGGCGCTTGGCCTCGATGAAATCGCCAGGGAAATTGCGCGATTTTAAGCTATGGACCTGTTAAGTATTTTCGGATTAATCGTCGGATTCGGCGCGATACTCGGGGGAAACCTGCTCGAAGGTGGTCATCTCGATTCGCTGGTCAATGGTCCGGCTTTGTTGATCGTGGCCGGTGGAACGATCGGAGCGACCTTGTTACAAGTCCCGCCGATGATCTTCCGGCGTGCGGTACGAATCATGTCGTGGGTGTTTATCCCGGCAAAAATTAATTTACAGGAACAAATCAACAAGATGGTGGAGTGGAGCGCTTTGGCGCGAAAGGAAGGGCTTTTAGGTCTGGAGGCATTAGTCGAAACTGAAAATGACGATTTTGCCAAGAAAGGTCTCCAGTTGCTGGTCGACGGAAACGAACCGGAAGTGATCCGAGACTGTATGGAAGTTGAACTGAACGCGCGTGAGCAGCGGGACATGCAGGCCGCTAAGGTTTTCGAGGCGATGGGAGGTTATTCCCCGACCATCGGGATCATCGGCGCGGTCCTGGGTTTGATTCATGTAATGAAAAATCTGAGCGATCCGGCGGCGCTTGGACCTGGTATCGCGACCGCGTTTGTGGCGACGATCTACGGAGTCGGCCTTTCCAATCTGCTTTTCCTGCCAGTCGCAAATAAGCTCAAGGCTCAGACTCATGCTCTCGTTCAGGCCCGCGAATTGATAATCGAAGGGATAATTTCCATCGCGGACGGAGAAAATCCGCGCAATATCGAAACCAAACTGTCCGGCTATCTTGAATAGGGCGATACGGGATCGAACCATCCGACAACCAATATATGGATTTTTGACGATCTCAATGATTGTCGGCGGCTTGAGACTTATGGTCCAAGCTATTTTTGCGCACGGTGACACGTAGGGTATTGTTATGGCTAAAGGTCGACGCAAGAAAGCGCCAGAAGAACACGAAAACCATGAACGATGGCTGGTGTCCTATGCCGATTTTATTACCCTGCTTTTCGCGTTTTTCGTCGTGATGTATTCCGTCTCAACAATCAACGAAGGCAAATACAGAGTGTTGTCCAATACATTGGACCAGGCGTTTTCGTTCCCTGAAAGCGGCCTGGATCCGATTCAGATCGGAGAAATCAGTCGCCAAAGCGATCCGATTCCGGCTGTTTTCCCGACCGAGAACAGTCCTCAGGAGCTCAATGAAAAACTGGAGAAGCTCAACGAGTCGCAGCAACAACAACAGGACCAGCTCAGTACGATTTCCACCCAAGTCAAAGAAATGCTTTCACCGTACATCGATCAGGAGTTGATCGAAGTCAGGCGTGATGACCTTTGGCTCAAGATCGAGATGAAAAGCAGTCTGTTGTTTGCGAGCGGAAGCGCGAAACTGGCCGGCGACGCGATACCGGTACTGCGGAAAATCAGTGAAATTTTTCGCCCTCTGCCGAATACGATTCATGTCGAAGGCTATACCGATGACCGTCCGATCCTAACTCCCGAGTTTCCATCGAATTGGGAACTTTCCGCTGGGCGCGCGGCCAGCGTCGTGAGTCAGTTGGTCAAAGAAGGCGTCGGCGCGGCGCGGATGGCCGCGATCGGCTACGGCGAACATCACCCGGTTGCCGACAACCGGCTCGAGGAGGGGCGTGAGAAAAACCGCAGAGTGGTTCTGGTCGTGCTCGCCCAATCGGCTTCGCGTTTCAAACTGGATCAAAGCGGGCAGGAAAACCTGGCCGTTCCCGAAGCAAAAATTTCGAATACCGCGGATCCACACGCCGCCGCAGGACGTCCGCAATGAAAATCTGGACCGTTGCCAATCAAAAAGGCGGGGTCGGTAAAACCACGACCGCGGTAACGCTCGGAGGGCTACTTGCGGATTGGGGATTTAGGGTTCTGCTGGTCGATCTCGATCCGCATGGTTCGCTGACCAGTTATTTCAGAATCAGTCCGGACCAGATCGAAGGCAGTACCTACAGTTTGTTCCAGGATGCGGGCGGCGGCCAATCGCCGCGCATCCGGGCCTATATTCACCCGACCGCAGCAGGCGGTTTGAGTGTCCTTCCCGCGACCACAGCGTTAGCCGCCGTAGAACGCAAGGGCTCCGGGTTCGACGGAATGGGTCTCGTGGTCTCCCGGGCATTGAGCGGAATCGCCGCCGAATTTGATCATGTTCTGATCGACAGTCCCCCATTATTGGGAGTTCTGATGATTAACGCGCTCGCGGCCTGCAAGCGTTTGCTTGTTCCGGTTCAGACCGAATTTCTTGCGCTGAAGGGGCTGGAGCGAATGGTCGCTACCTTGCACATGATTTACAAGTCTCGTAATAAAGGTCTCGACTATACCATCGTTCCGACCATGTTCGACCGGCGCACCTCCGCCTCGGTCCAGAGCCTGAAAACCTTGCGTGAACAATATCGTGCGCAACTTTGGGATTCGGTCATTCCGATCGATACCAAGCTTCGTGATGCGAGCCAGGAAGGACTCCCGGCATCGGTCCGCTATCCCGATTCCCGCGCGGTGATTGCGTATCGCGAACTGTTGAACGAGTTGATGAAAACGGAAATTCTCGACGAGCGAAAGTTAATCACGGCCTGACCGGATTTCCGGCTCTTCCCAGCCGTTTGATCAATCACCATCACACTGCGAGCCCCGTCTCGCCCGCAACGACATGACGCGGTAGAAACCGTGCCGACTTCTGTTCGAGATCGAGATCTCTTCTCGGTCCGGAATCTACTCTTTGGCATATTGCTTGCTTTAATTAACAAGCGTTTACTTTTGAGTATCCGTTCCGGCACAAATCGGACTCGCCGACCTCCACAACGGGTTGATTGACAACAGTCAGCCGAATTGACGCTTGACTGCTCATGCCGGATTTCCCCATCCACATCAGGAGAATTCAACGATGTCTACCATAATCGAAGAAGAAATTCATGCGTATACGCCGGCGCCGCATCCCATCAGCTGGGGGGCGGTAGTTGCAGGACTGATCTTCACTTTTGCATTGAGCTGGGTCCTCTTCACCCTCGGTTCCGCGGTGGGATTGAGTTTGATGGACTTCGAATCCTACGAGGCGGAACCCGACAAGATGACCCTGGGCATCGGCGCATTGGTCTGGATCTTTATCACTACCCTGATCGCGTTTTTTCTCGGCGGGCTTTTGGCCGGACGTTTGGCCGGAAAACCCGACCAGGCCATCGGAATGTTGCACGGCGTCTCGGTTTGGGCCAGTACGGTGGTTTTGTCGTTGCTTCTGGGCTCGATCGGGGTCGCCGGGATTGCGAGTTCAGCCATGAATGCGGTCAGGACCGCAACGGCGGGGGCCGCTTCGGCGATATCGGCCGCGCCGGATGCAAATGGCCAGATTCCAGCCTCGATGCAGCCCTTGCTGGTCACGTTAAAACAGGAAATTGCTCATGCGGTCGCGAAAACCGCGAATGAATATCCCGGCCGCGATGTTTCTCCGCGTGCATTAGTCCGGGCGACCGATCAGCTGGACCTGTATACCCTGAGCGTAATTGCGAGCGCACTGATCCGCGGTGACGAGACGCAGGCGAAAAATATCCTCGCCGGCTCGACCCAGTTGGCCGAGTCAGACATCGATCAAATCATCATGGCTACGAGAGAAAGAGCCACGGAGGTCGCGAAGACCGTCGAAAAAAACGCGGAAAAAGTAAAGGAATACGCGTCAGCCACGCTCTGGATCGTCTTCGTAAGTAGCGCCGCGGCGCTCCTTGCCGCCATCGTTGGCGGCTTGCTTGGTGCGGCTAGCGTGGCTCGCATTTATTCCTTCAGACTGTATTAACCGGCAAATGCTGTATCCACAAACCGGCTAATATGCTTTTTGACCTCGAATTGCGGAGAGTACCATGACCTACAACTACAGTTTATTGACCATTCTTCTTGTTGTATTATTGATTGCGGCGTTGACGCAAAGTGTTGCCATCGGCGGCGTCGGTGGAATCTTGCTTTTAGTGCTGTTGATTTTGCTTTTGACCGGGCGGATTTGACCGAACCCAAGCCCTTTCGGAATTGCCTGCGCGGAGGAACGAAAGGGCGTCCAACCTTTAGCCGGATTCTCCGGCGCATGGATGATCGCACAGGGGCCATCGTCCCTCACGAAATGAAAAATCCCAACATCCTCCGTGCGATTGAATCGTGTGTCCGAAATTTATAGCGCGGTCCAGGATTTTCGCTTCGCACAAGTATTCCGCAACCGATTCCTTTTGCACTTCGCAGTCCGGCAATTTGCGGAGCTCGAGGATGCCGTTTCTATACTAGAAGGACATCGTTTATCCAGTCTTGGCGCATATATTGCTGTTCCTTAGACCAAGCGGTACATGATTCGGTTGTTGCCGTGAACGCATATTAGGAACTCGCTGATTGTATTGCGGGATTTACTCACTAGGTATACACGCTTTGGTAGCTTGTTGCCTTTGAAGACGCGGCGCGTCGGCAAAGGCACGCGGCGAAGGAGCAACGGAGGGTATCATGTTAAATTGGGCAATTATCTTTTTAATCATCGCTTTGGTTGCGGGAGCACTGGGTTTGATGGGAGTGCAGGTTGTAGCGTCGGAAATCGCGTGGGTCCTTTTCGTGGTCTTTTTGGTTCTATTCCTCGTTTCACTGGTTGCTGGCCGACGCGCCCCGCCGTTGTAACGACGAATCATGGATCAACGCATATTTTCGCCAATCGAAGGAGTACCGCAATGCAAACAATTTTATTGGTTGTACTTGTTCTCTTGCTCGTCGGCGCGTTGCCGGCATGGCCCTACAGCTCTGGCTGGGGCTACTATCCCAGCGGGATTCTGACCGCCGTCGTGGTGGTTTTTTTGATTTTATTATTGGTTTGACTTCGATTCTGAAATCATTATTAAGCGGCGACACGACTTGGACAAACTTCATCGGATCGATCGGTCGCCGCAGAACCGGCGTCTCCGGTTCCCAGCGTAATCAGAGAGCCGGCCGGTAAATCATTCCACAAATCTTCTGCTACGGCGAATAGACGCGGCAAATATAATCGCTGAAAAGCACGGTCAGAAACCCGTTGGCGAAATTTTCCGTCGGAACGATACACCAGATGTGCAGCGGCCCGGGTTACCGCGGTTGAATTCCGTTAGCGAAGGCAGAACGCGGTGATCATGTTTTCGGTAAACGACTGCACCCGACTCGGTACGGCATTCAGAAAGCCATAGGAATAACCGGGCTATCCACGACCTTCGGCCGGCTCGCTTGGGACAGCCTTTGCCGCAGGGTGACTTCGGCAATCCCCGGTGAACTGCCCTTGATACCGGCAACAATGCCGGATCACCCTGATTGATTCGCCTGATGGATCGTTGCGTAGATCACAATGCGGTGGCAAGCCGCACGCTGTTTCTGGTTTCCATTGTCTTCGGTCGCCATAGGCGGGCCAGTTAATTGAGTTGTCCACCGCGTCTGGTGTCAACGCGCGCGCTTCTTCACCGGGGCGCAGACCGATCGTCGACTGATTTTGCTGCCGGCCGTGGTAGCGAGACGCCGTTAAGGTTTGTAAGGATTACTACCGTCGTTGTAATTTTTTCCGCTACACCCCAGACTGGCGAATCCTCCAATGCAACCTCGACGGGAGCCCGAACCAGTTTTCCGGTTTGACCGAACGTATTGCGCCAGTTGCGCGTGTCAGGTTGAGGCTGTTTTAAGTGAAGTTGTGGCGCAGACATTGCAGCCCGGCAAGGAAGCGGGAACTACGTAATTGTTGTCGTGAACGTAGTGTTAGAACCTAATCGATCTAACATAAACTTAAAACCTAGAATTGGAGGTGTTTGATGAATAAGGCCAAGTGGATAACCAGTTTTTTGAGCGCAGGTATTCTGGCCGTGGTTGCAGGACCTGTATGGAGTGTAGAACCCGGCACACAGAGCGGTCCGGGAAGCAGCCAGGGAATGGAAACGGAAACGGGCACCGGACAGTCCGGAAGTCAAGGCATGACGCAAACCGGAGTGACATCGTCATTGCAAGACAAAACTGCCAATGACATCATTGGAATGGACGTCATCGGTGCGCGGAATGAAGAAATCGGCGAAGTCGATAGTCTGGTTCTGAATCAATCGACGAAAGATGTGGAAGCCGTGATTGCGACCGGCGAAATTCTTGGCTTGGGCGGCAAGCAGGTTGTTGTTCCGCTGGGTGAACTGGAGCTTCAGCAGGACAAATTGAGGACGGCGCTGACGCAGGATCAATTGAAGCAGAGAACGGAATACAACGAAAAATCGACTCAGTATTCGGAAATTACCCAAAAGGACCGGCCGATCAGTGAATTTGCCGCGTTTGAATAAGGATGGCGACCTCCCGATCCGAAAACCCTATTGAAAGGTGATAGACCTTCCAGACGGCAAGAAGAACGGGACTCATCTAGGGATTGATTTCCTGTCGTTTAAGAACATAGATGGATCAGCAGTATTCGTTGATCCATCTTTATTTTGCCACCCGCAGCCAGATTTTAGGTCTTATCTCCGTTCCCCGCGCCTGACCGGAGATTTTTAACGGCTCGCATTTTTCTGCTTCGTGTGAGTTGAACAGAGTCGATGACCGTGCATCGGGGGGGCGCAGAATAGCGCCGCGGCAAGTTTGAAAACAGCGGTTAAACGAATGCGCAAATTGGTCAGTGATTTTTTGCTCGACCGATTTCCTTGGGGGAATCAGGCGCATCTACGGCTATCCTGGCGACGGTATCAACGGACTATTGGGCGCCTTGGGACGCGCTGGAGACGGGTTCGAGTTTATTCAGACCCGCCATGAAGAAACGGCGGCGTTTATGGCTTGCGCACATGCCCCGCAGCTACGAAGAAAGCGGCGTCAATCAGGAACGAAGATTTTGATGATGCGCTTTCTGGTCGACAGGGCAAATATCAAAATAGGGATTGCGAGATCAGGACGGTGCGTCGTCATCCAAAATTGCCAGCTTTCGGCCGTGCACATGGCGTCAAACCGGCCGTGTGCGCCCCAATCACCCGGCAGGGTCCCCGGAAGATTGACGGGCCTGTTTTTGTCGTCCGGTTGGTCGGTTTGTTGTGAATCGCAGCCCTGTTTGGCTAAATACCGATCGCCTATGCGCGGCATTAATTATTGCCGATTATGACCTTGACCGTTGGTAGGCCCACATCGATTTCCCGGCGTTTGTGATAAACTGCCCAATAAACGGCCTCGGCGGCCGCCTCGCGTTGAAAACCGGAGGAACAGTCTGAGTGTGCCTGGGCCAGTCGAGATTTGACAAGATGCCGGATGTACACGGTCTATTTTCCAGCCAAATCGGTTTGCATTCGTTTTAGTCGTTCTTCATCGGTCAGATCCAGCCGTAACGGGGTAATCGAAACGAAACCATTCTCGACGGCCCAACGGTCCGTACCATCTTCGGCCCGCTCTAACGGAACCACGGTAAACCAGTAATGTTCTCTTCCCATCGGGTCGGTATCAGGAACAATTCTGCCGTCATAGAACCGCACCGATTGCCTGGTCCATTGAATTCCCTTTGGGCGCGGAGGAAAGTTGACATTGAACAGGCCTATTTCCTTCCTTTCAAGCAGCAACTGCAACACGCGGGCAACATAAGGATCCAGTGTTTCGAAGTCGGGTTCAATATTGCCGGCGGACGTGCTCAGGGCGATGCCCATTACTCCGAGCAATACGGCCTGTTTGGCCGCGGCCAGCGTACCGGAATGCCAAATGGAGTTACCAAGGTTCAGTCCCATATTGATTCCGGAAAGCACAACGTCGGTTTTGGCAAACAGGTGTGTGCCCAGCGCCACGCAGTCCGCGGGGGTGCCGCTTACTTTGAATGCTTCCACGCCTTCAAATTGCTTAACCAATTTTTTGAAGGACAGCGGGATCGAATGGGTCACCGCATGTCCCATCGAAGATTGTTCAACATCCGGGGCCACAACGGTTATTTCTCCAAACCGCGCCGCGATTTTTGCCAATGCGGCAATACCCGGGCTATAAATCCCATCGTCATTGGTAATCAGTATCGGCATAAATCAATAAATCACGTCTTTATTCCGTAGACATCGCCTAGCTATGCTATACAAAATTCAATCCATGAGAAATATTTTCAAATGAAAAAGGCAATATTGATACATAATCCGCAAGCTGGTGGTGAAGAATTGAGTAAGAAAAAACTACTCGGTTTACTTAAAGAAAATGATTTTGAATGCAAATATTTATCAACCAAGGGAAAAGGTTGGAAGGACTTTGCAACCGACGCCGATTTGCTCATTGTCGTCGGCGGCGATGGCACCGTGCGCAAGGTGATCAAGGAGCTGCTCGATAGAACATTACTGGAGACCTTACCGATCGCCCTGCTTCCTCGGGGAACGGCGAACAACATTGCCAAAGCATTGGGCATAACAGGCAACGCCGAAGCTATCATATCGTCGTGGAAACAGCCCGTTAGCAAAAAATTTGACCTCGGCAGGCTCTATAATATCGAAGCAGAAGCCGAATTTTTCCTCGAAGGTTTTGGCTACGGAATCTTTCCTTACCTGATGCAGGAGATGGCCAAAGAGGAAAAAACGGACGAACCTGCGGATGAAATCCTGCGGAAGGTACAGAAGCTGTTGTATGAAATCGTTTCATCTTATGAGCCCCGGCATTGTGAACTGGAAATCGATGGAACCAATCATTCGGGAAGCTATTTATTGGCGGAAACGATGAATACACCTTCGATCGGGCCGAATCTGTTTTTATCACCGTTAGCGGATCCGGGCGATGGGGAATTCGAAGTGATCCTGGTGCCGGAAACACAAAAACAAAAATTTACCGATTACATCAAAAACAAGATCGAGGGCAACGATTTCACGTACCAATTCGATACCTTGAAAGGCCGTGAGATCAAAATGAGCTGGGAAGGAAAGCATGTCCATATCGATGACCGGGTCATCAAACTGAATAAAGCGGTCGAGGTTCGCATAGAAATCAAAGCGGGTTTATTGAACTTTATCGTGCCGCCCGAGACTAATCTGCGGGTCTAATCAAGGAAGCCTTCGCTCCGGTTCCGACCTGGACCTTTCCGCTTACGAACCCTGAGGAGAAGAAGTACCATGGCAGCCCGCCGCAGCAGCACGAAAAAGTCATTCATGGCCCAAGCCACGGAACTGTCGCTCGCGGTACCAACCGTGGTTGCGCATCGGTTGCAACGCATCGCGCTCGCGGGTCCCGCGCCCAATGGCCGGGACATGCAAGAGTTTCAGCGGATGGGAACCGAGAAGGTCTTTGCCTTTTACGAATGCTGGAATGAAATGATTGGGCAGTCGTTGCGGGTTCAGCAGAGATTGTCGACCGATTTTGCCCGCGCCGCGTTCGGGGGCTCCGTTTTTTCCGCCGCGCTTTCGCCGGCGACACTGTCGAAACATGCTCTGGACATCATCGGAAAAGGCATGTCCCCGGTGCACAGCCGCGCCGTCGCAAATGCCAAACGGCTTGGCCGCAAGAATTCGCGGTGATGCGATGTTGCGCCAGACTTTCAATGCGCTCGCGTCCTTCCCGCGATCCTTCCTCGAAACCAAGAGCACCGGATCCATTCCGCGCGCCGGTGTAAAAACTGCAAATTTCGATTGCATTATTTTCACACCTGGCGCTAACACGCCCGGTTCCTGAAACACAGTTGCGCCCGGACGGACGGCGCCTGGAAAGGAATTTCCCCAGGCGCCGAAGCCGATCGTCCGTCCGCGTTTCCGGGCAGGGCAAAGCTTATTAAGGCTATTTATAGGCCTTCAAGCATGCGCCGTCATTTGCTGGCAAGACTCGGCGCACCTTCCACAAGCATCCGTGCATTTTTGCATCTGCGGATCATCGAAGCTCCCGCAGCTAGCGGCGCATAGCTCACAGATCTCCGCGCAAATCTGACAAGTCAACGTATGCCGGGGCGAACCCCGCAGCATGAAATTCGCGGAGGTTTGACAGATTTCAGCGCAATCCAGCAACAACCGGACATGTTCCGGTTCGCTATGCCCGCCTTGTTGCTCCAGGCAATATGTGATTGTGTTCAGGCAGATGCCGTGACAGTTCAGGCATTCTTTGATGCAGTCGTGCAGTGTTGTATTCATGGCGATTTCGGATCCTCGTTTGCTTAGGGTTACTGACGAATTGCGGATATGCAATACCCGGACCAATTCGATCTACATCGCCCATATGCAGGTCGTTCGGCGCAAGTAATACCAACGCTGGCCGTACCTCACGGCGCGGAATCGGCCGTTTCGCCGGGCATAATCCGTTGAGATTCAAATCCATATTGGCACAAACATTGCTTACCAGCGTTAGCGATAAAAGGCAATCTTGCCGATTCATCTGCAGCGAGGTCGGCTATGAGCAGCGCCAAACAAACGACGGATCACGACACCATACGCCATTGGGCGGACGCGCGCGGCGGCACGCCGGCTACCGTGAAAGCAACCGCCGGCGCTCACGAAGCGGGTATTCTGCGCATCCAGTTCGACGACGCCGAAGAGAAATTGGAAGGCATCTCTTGGGATGCGTTCTTCGAAAAATTCGAGCAAAACAGACTGGCCTTTCTTTATCAGGATCAGTTGGAGAATGGACAGAAAAGCCGATTCTTTAAGTTAATCAAACGGAAATAGTTCACGATGCGCACCGTACAGTCATTACGCAACGCGGAGAACGCCGAGATCGCAGCGCTCGGGCCGGGCCATGGTTTCACAACCTGCGCCTGCCCGGCGGAACACAGACCGCACCGGACCATCCGTTAGGCGATTACCCCGCGTTTAAATGGAACCAAATTGCCGCGCACCTGCCTCCCGATCTGCGGGGTTGGACGGCGTTGGATATTGGCTGCAACGCGGGTTACTACAGCTTCCAACTGACTGCCCGCGGCGCCGACGCGTCACCGCGATCGATTCCGATCCTCATTTTCTGAAGCAAGCCCGCTGGGCGGCGGAACGTCTGGGTTTAAGCGACCGAATCAGGTTCATCGAAATGTCGGTCTAGACGGGTCCAGGGAGTTGGATGCCGGAATGCGGCCGCGCGCACCGAGCGCCTCCCAACGCGCCCGGCGAAAGACTTACATCGACACTAACGCAGCTCTGCAATCGTACCTGCACCCGGTTTGAAAGAATTACATCCTCACGCAAATTTTACAAACCGGATGATCGCCTTTCGGCGACAAAAAACCAATATTTTTCAAACAAGTAAGAAGTTAGGCATGGAATTTGCTTCAGCCCAACCCAAGCATGTTTTAAATGCGACGGGAAATCCTCCAACACGAGTTTATTCAGGAGAAATGTATGAGCACATTTACAGCGAAATCCCTCGACAGCGGCGCCCGCGTTATCGGCGGCAAAGACAATAGCACCGGTCCCGGCCCTTATATCATGGCTGCGGATACCCTCGAAGGGGATAAGGTAGTCAACCTCGACGGTGACGATCTGGGTTCGATATCGGACATCATGATCGACGTACCCAAAGGCCGCATAGCCTATGCAGTGCTATCTTTCGGCGGTATCCTGGGCATGGGCGATAAATTATTCGCCGTGCCTTGGAATGCTTTGGTTCTGGACGCGGACGAAAAGTGCTTTATTTTGAACGTTGATAAACAAGTTCTCAAAAGCGCTCCTGGCTTTGATAAGGATCATTGGCCAATTATGGCGGATCAACGTTGGGCTTCCGATATTCACGCGCATTATGGTGTCCGGCCCTATTGGGACGACTATACCTCGTAACTGCGCCGCACGGATTGACCAGGGACCCGGAAGGAACTGGCCGGAGTCGGCCCTTCCTTCCGGCGTTGCTCGAACCAAGCCACGTAGCGTACGGAAACCGGCGATCTCCGGACCGCCAGGTTTAGAGCCATGAACGGGCGGGTATCCAATACCGGACAGGAAGTCAACCGGGGGGCCACGAAAACCGATTCGATCGTTGCCGGCGTACGGCTCACGAACCCCGGCCGGATCATGTATCCAGAACAGGGTGCAACGAAACTCGATCTCGCGCGCTTTTACGAGGATATCCAGGACTGGATCCTGCCCTATCTGGCGAATCGCCCATTATCGCTGTTACGCTGCCCGGAAGGGCGGCACACCGAATGCTTCTTTCAAAAACATCCGGTCGCCGCATTGGCCAAGCGCGTGCCGCGAATAGCCATCGCGGAGAAAGACGGCGGAACCGCGAGTTATGTCTATGTACGCTCGGTAAGCGATCTCGTCGCTCTGGTTCAGGCTAATGTGCTGGAGTTTCATCCGTGGGGAAGCCTGGTAAACGACGTGGAACATCCGGACAGCATGATCTTCGATTTCGATCCCGGACCCGATGTGGCGTGGAGCGAGATACTGCGCCGAGCGAAGGAAATGCGCGATCGCCTGGCCTCGCTGGGGCTCACTGGATTCCCGAGAACTACCGGCGGCAAGGGCTTGCACGTGGTTGTGCCGCTCAGCCCGAAAGCGTCGTGGGACGAAGTCAAGAAGTCAAGGACTTCGCGCGTGCGTTGTCGAATGCCCACGCACGAGACGATCCTCAACGCCTGACCACGAATATGTCGAAGGCGAAACGCCGCGGCCGCATTTTTATCGATTATCTGCGCAACGGGCGCGGCAACACCGCGATCGCTTGCTATTCCCTGCGCGCACGGCCCAACGCCCCCGTGGCAACCCCGCTCCAGTGGGACGAACTAGGCGCCAGGACACCCTCCGACCGCTACCATATCGGCAATGTCCGGCGCCGCCTGCAAGCACTCAAGGAAGATCCCTGGCAAGGTTTTATTGAATCGCGCGGCACGATCACGGCGCAGATGCGCAAAGCTGTCGGACTGTGCTGAATCGCGTGCGACCGTAGTATGCCACACCGCAAACACCCCGAACCGGCGGCGGCTGGAATCCACATGGATCCCGCCCGTTCTGCGACACAGCCCGCGGGACCTGAATCCGGCCGATTCGCCCGCAGCGCATCCAATTTGCGATGAAGGCGATCCCGCATACGAAACCGTGGTGAAGGGATGACGGCGCGTGCAATCTGGAAAGGCGTGGTCCGATTTAAAGAGATCGGCATTCCCGTAAAGCTTTACTCCGCGATCGAGGACCGCGACGTGCATTTCAGGCTCCTGCACCGCAAGGATAAATCGCCGGTCAAGCAGGTAATGGTGAATCCGAAGACCGACGAGGTCGTTCCGTACCACGCGACATTACGTGCGTACCGCACGGATGAGGGCGGTCTCGTGGCGCTGGAGCGCGACGAACTTGACGAATTGCAGCCGGAAACGTCACGCGACATCCGTATTCTGCACTTCCTGCCGCGGAACGTGATTGATCATCACTGGTACAAACGCCCGTATTATCTGGGTCCGGATGGATCGGTCGAGGACTATTTCGCGCTCGCGGACGCTTTGAAGGATTCCGGCACGGAAGGCCTCGCGCGCTGGGTCATGCGCAACAAGGAATACGTCGGCGCGCTCAGGCTGTACCTGGAATATCCGATCCTGATCGCATTGCGGTATGCGGAGCAGGTCCTGTCCGTGGATGAACTCGAGGCGCCCAAGGGCAAGCCGTTGGATGACAGGGAGCTTGCCATGGCGCGCCAACTCATCGGCATGTTGGAGGCCGAGTTCGAACCGGAAGACTATGCCGATGAATACCGGGAACGCGTACTCGAGATGATCGCAGCAAAACAGCGCGGCGGCCAGGTGAAGAAGTCGCCGCGGCACAAGTCCGTGCCGCCCGAGGACCTCACCCGCGCGCTGGAAGCCAGCCTCCGGAAAGTCAAGCATGGCTGAACATGACCGGGAAAACGAGGCGGAGCAACCGCTTCAGCCGCGTCCGTTCTGGTCTGGAGTGGTCGCGTTCGGCCTGGTCAGCCTGCCGGTCAGCCTGTTTCCCGCGAATCGCGGCAAGCCGTTCGCGCTGAAAATGATTGACCAAAACGGCACGCCGTTAAGCCGGAGTTTCTTTTGCGAACGGGAACAGGCATTGCTCTCCAGAGATGAAATCATCCGCGGCTACGAAGTTGAAAAGGATCAATATGTGATCGTGGACGACCGGGAATTGGAAGCGCTCGCGCCAGAGAAGTCCCGCGAGATTGATTTGCGCCGTTTCGTTGCCCTGAGCGACATCGATCCGATTTATTTCGAGCGCGGGTATTTTCTCGTCCCCGATTCGGGCACGACCAAGGCGTACCGGCTGCTCGCAAAAAGCATGGAGGACCAACAGCGCGCGGGCATCGCGACGTTTGTGATGCGCAATAAGGAATATATCATTGCGATCATTGCCGAACGCGGCATTTTGCGCGCCGAAACCCTGCGTTTTCACCATGAGATCCGCTCGCCGCAATCAGTCGGCCTGCCTTCAAGAGAACATGCCGAGAAAGAACGGGTCCAACGCATCAGGCAAGCGATCCAGGCGTTATCGGTGAAGGAACTCGACCGATCCGAAATAAAAGATTACGAAACCCAGCGTGTGCTCGAGCGCGTGAATGCGAAGCTCGAAGCGGGCGAGGATGTTGTCCAGGCGCCCGAAGAATTCGGCGAAGAAGACGAGGAAACCAACGTGATCGATCTCATGGCGGTGCTCAAGGAACGTCTGCAGGGGCGCAAACGGACTCGCGAAAAATCTGACAAAGGCAGGACCGGGCTTGAATCACTGAGCCGGGACGAACTTTACGACCGCGCCCGGAAATTGAATATTCCGCGTCGCAGCGGCATGTCCAAAGAGAGACTGATCCAGGCGCTTTCGCAAGATTGATCCGTCTGGTTGCACTCCTTGCGGTAAGGAGTCGGCGGGGCAATTTGTCCCGTGATTCGCACGGCTCCGCCCGCCGGCTGCAAACCCGCGGAGGGGAACGCCGGTAAGGATTACCCGGCTAAACCGGACTATGTTGTTATAATCAGGTGGCAGATCATTTCCGGCAATTTTGAACGAATCGGGGGGTTACCAGTGACCAAGTTAAAACCACAGGTCACCATTTTCGGCGGCACAGGTTTTCTCGGCGGTTGTATTGCCCGGCATCTCGCTGAACGGCGCATACCGGTACGCGTTGCGGTTCGCCATCCGGAAAAGCGATTGGATGGCATCGAACACGACGATGGCATCGAGTACCGGCAGGCCGACATCACGGACGAACCGTCGGTGCTCGAAGCGGTCCGCGGTGTCACCGGAGTCATCAATGCCGTCTCCCTGTACGTGGAAAAGGGTGATGCCACCTTCGACGCGGTCCATGTCAGGGGGGCGCAAGGCCTGGCCCGGATCGCACTGGATTCAGGAGTGCAGTCGCTGATCCATATTTCCGGGATCGGGGTCAGCCTGGATTCGGAGTCCAAATTAGTTCGCGCCCGGGCGCAGGGAGAGCAGGTCGTTCGCGATGCTTTCCCGAATGCCGTGATCTTCCGCCCGAGCGTGATATTCGGCCGCAATGACGCCTTCCTTAGCGCGCTCGAAAATGTCACGCGCTTCCCGATTCTCCCCTTGTTCGGACACGGACAGACCCGCTTACAACCGGTGTATGTGGGCGATATCGCCGCAGCGGCCCATCAAGCTTTGACCGCGCCTGGCGTGGCCGGCCGCGTGCTTGAATTCGGCGGGCCGCGAATCTATACCTACCGGCAGCTTGTCATGATCGTGGCAAATTATCTGCATCGCAGATGTTTGCTGTTACCGCTGCCGTTTTCCGTCTGGCGGATGATGACCCGGCTGACCACCTGGTTGCCTAATCCACCGCTGACATTCGATCAGGTCGTGCTAATGCAGGAGGATAACGTCGTCAGGACGCAGGGAGGGTTTACGGAGATGGGAGTTACGCCGCGGTCACTCGAGGAAATATTGCCGCATTGCGTCGGCGCCAGATAGGGCCTAAGAAAGATGTGGAATTTGGCGCTATGAAATTTAACGATCAACCGGCTGGATAGGTCTTGCATCGCATCGTGGCCGAATTCGGTGGTACAGCCACTGGGTGCCGCGATGCTTCAGCATCGAGATAACCCTGCCCGTGATCCAGCACCGGATGCTGCTGTTGGTTTGAATATTGCTTGTAGTATTGAAACCCGTGTGAAGTTTGGTTGGATGTCCTGTTTTAACCACTCCCATTCGACCGCTCATTGGTCAACGCTGAATTCAGGAGACAAGCATGAAGTCAATTACCAGAGATGAATTGAATAAACTGATCGAACAAAGGAAAGACTTTGTATTGATCAACGTACTGGCGCCCGAGCATTTCAACCGGCAACATATCCCGGCCTCGATCAATATACCGGTCGACAGCGATGATTTCGTCGAAAATGTCGAACGGATCGCCGGCAACAAGGGGCGCGATGTCGTTGTCTATTGCGCAAGCTTCGTCTGCGACGCATCGTCGCAAGCCGCTGAAAAACTGGACCAAGCGGGCTTCACCAAAGTCTATGACTATGAGGGCGGCAGCAAAGACTGGTTCGAACATCAGGCAGCGGCATAAGCCGCGATACCCGGTAAATGCCAATGCGCTTGGCTTCGCGACCTAGCCGTTCGCCGTTGCAGGGCTGAAAATCAGCCTTCTCGGCGACGGCTGGCGAAAACCAGTGGCTGCATGATCAAAATAAACAGCTGGTTGGAAAGCGGTGGAGGATGCGTTGCGAAAATCGAACGCTGTGTTTGATTTTGTGAGGCAACATCAAATTTCATTCGGGGTTGCCAAGCCCGAGAAATCCAGTTGGATTTATTATTCAGCGTTTGCAGACTGCAGCGACGGCTGGCCGGACAACCGAATTTTAGGCTTTGCGGTGCCTTCCCGGCACCGCTAGGCCAAGATCAATCCCTTCTCATCCGTGCATCTCATTCTTCCTTTTTCATCCTTGAACAACTCGCAACGGATTAAAAAGTCCCTTCGAATCTCTTCACTTGCTTTTCCGCCTCTTCCCTGGCGATCCCATACCGCTCCTGCAGTGTCCCGATGAGCATGTCGCGATGTCCTTGGATCTGGTCGATTTCGTCGTCGGTTAAATCGCCCCATTCCGCCTGAACGCGGCCCTTGAACTTTTTCCAGTTACCTTCGAGTTGATCCCAATTAATAGCCATGATTTAGCTCCTGTTTCGTTGATGTTGCGGAATAATGATGAGCAACATCAATGCCAGCAATTCGGCCTTTTCGAGAAACGGGGCGAAACGTATGATACGGCAGGGAAGTAGCTGTATGGCGCCGATCCATTTCGTATCGCGTTACCTTGTCCCAATGTACTTTTTACACGGCAAATGTAAGCGAGGACACAGTATTCATCTTGTAAAAATTACACGATCGCGCCATTTCCTCCCGATTGAAGGCCTCATTGCGTACCCAGGAAGGGGTCTCGATGGGCAAACATGCAGCCCCGGCCAAAGAAATTGAATTCGACAGGATGGCATATAGCTTGCTGAGAATGCAGTCAAGCCTTAAAAAATCCCGGAAACATCTTAATCCAGGCTGCGGCGTAAGCCAACATTCAGCAAAAAAATATTCCCCGGGTAGGGTCGGTGGACCCTGTATTTCCCGCCGGAAACGCGGCCCGCGGTGGCGCACGGGGCACAAGATTGGCAAGGCAGTTCGGGCGCCACAATTGGAGGCACGGCAGCCGGCGGAACGTTAGGAGCCGACTTTTGTCCCTAGCCGGCCCGATGCTCCTGCCGGCCACAACGGTGATTCGCCCCGCCGGGAAATCCCTGCATGTGCGGCCACTCGGTTTCAAGCCCTATTTATTGGAGATCTGTTATGTACAAGCAGAATATTACGTCCGGACGAGGATTCCGCGCGATTTGCCTCGCAGGAGCGATGGTCGCAATCACCGGATGCGCCGGCAACCCACCGACCGCCAGCCTGGCCACCGCTGAAATGGCGGTAAACCGCGCGCAAGATGCCAAAGCGGCGGAGCATGCCTCGTTGGAGTTTCATCTGGCGCAGGAAAAGTTAGCGCGAGCTAAATCTGCGATGGAGGAAGACGACTATGAAACGGCAAGCCGCGAGGCCGAGGAAGCTGCTGTCGACGCCCGGTTGGCCGAAGCCAAGGCCGCTTCCGTAAATGCGAGCGAGAAAATACGGGAGGTCGAACAGACCATGGATACGCTCGAACAGCAGACCGAACAGCCAGCCCCCAGTGAATGAGGACTTTACCATGTTAACCATCCCTATCCTTCAGATTTCGAACCTGGCGCGAAGACTGTGCGTATTGGCAGCGCTTACTTTGCTTGGCGCCTGCGCTGCTACTCCGAACGCGAACCTGCGCCAGGCGCAACATGTGTACAACGAAGCCAGAATGAATTCTACCATCACGACTCACGCGCCGGTATTCCTGCACGAGGCAGCGAAATCCCTGAGACAGGCCGAGCAGGCGGATGACGAGGACGACATCAATCATTTCGCTTATATTGCGCATCGACAGGTCCAGATCGCGGAAGCCGAAGCGCAGCGGAAGTCGGATGAAGCTGAAGCGGAACGCCGAATCGATCAGCGCGATCGCTCTTTGCTTGAATCCCGCACCCGCGAGGCTCAGGAAGCACAGGCATTGGCCGGAGAACTGGCGCAGGAACTCGCGCAGCTTAAGGCAATCCAGACCGAACGCGGCTTCGTGATCAATCTCGGCGATGTGCTGTTCGGTTACAATCGCGACACCGTGAACGCCGGCGGCCGGCAGACCCTGGATCGGCTGGCTGAATTTCTCTATGCACATCCCGAGCAAACTATTCTGATCGAGGGACACACCGACGGAACCGGGACGGCCTCGTATAACCTCGATCTTTCCGATCGCCGCGCCCGGGCGGTGGAACGCTTTTTAGTCGGCCGCGGCATTAGCCCAAGACGCATCACCGCGCGGGGCTATGGCGAGGCGCATCCGGTAGCGTCCGACGATACCGACGCCGGACGACAGCAGAACCGGCGTGTGGAAGTCGTGCTTCCGCAGACCGGCATCGAGACCGGAAATACCGGGCCGGCAATCCATCCGATCACACGCTAGATTAATCGGAAAGTGGAATGCACATTCGCAGAATTCTACCGCATAGGGCCGACGCATCGTATCGACCTGTGAAACGGCTTTCAGTCAAGCCCGCAAACGAGGAGAAGCCCGGCATGAAATCCCCCAGCGTGCTTGCCTTCGTATTGGCCGGAGGCGAAGGAAGAAGACTTAGGCCTTTAACGACCCGCCGCTGCAAACCCGCGATTCCCTTTTCGGTCCGCTACAAGGTCGTCGACTTCGTGCTCAGCAATCTGGTCAATTCGGGAATCAATCGAATCTATCTGCTGACCCAATATAAGTCACAGACTCTGATCGATCACATCCGCAATACCTGGCTGCACTTGCCGGCGATCACCGGAGGATTTATCACGGCAATTTCACCGCAGATACATGCCGGTCCCGAGTATCAGGGCACCGCTGAAGCGGTCTATCGAAATCTCGAAATCATCCGCCACCACAAGCCCGATCTGGTCGCCATCTTTTGCTCCGATCATATCTACCGCATGGATGTACGATCGATGGTGAGGTTCCATCTCGAAAACGAGGCCGACGTCAGCATCGCGGCATTTCCGGTGCCGGTGGTCCAAGCCTCGGCTTTCGGCGTGATGGTGACGGACCGGAACGGTCGGGTCTGCGACTTCGAAGAAAAACCCGCGCGGCCCACACCAATCCCCGGTGATCAGAATCACGTTTACGCCTCCATGGGCAATTACGTGTTTAACACCCGGGTGTTGACCGAGGCACTGCATGAGGCGCATCGACTTGGCAAAACGGACTTCGGCGGGGATATTTTGCCCCAACTCTTGAAATCCCGGCGCATGCTGGCCTATGACTTCGCAAGCTATACCGTGCCCGGAATCAAACCTTATGAAAACCATCCTTATTGGCGCAATATGGGCACCATCGAGAGCTATTTCGCGGCCAACCAGGACACCCTGGGACTCAAACCGCGTTTCGACCTGTCCAATCCGGAGTGGCAGATTTTTTCGAGCTGCTATCAAGGGCCGGTAGCCAAGATCATTAAAAGCGAATCGACAACAGCGTGCTCGGGGCCAGCACTCTGATCCACGGCGCCGTCGTGCGCAATTCGATCCTCCACCGCGAGGTGATACTGGAGGAAGGAGTGGAACTCGAGAACTGCATCGTGCTCGACTCAGTCGTGATTCGCCGGGGAGCCAAGCTCCGCCGTGCGATCATCGATCGCTACAATGTAATTCCCGCAGGGAGTCGCATCGGCTATGACCGGGACGCGGATGGTGAGCGCTACCATGTCTGCGATTCCGGCATTGTAGTCATTCCCGACCGGGAATCGCAACGCAGGCCGCCGCGGAACGTAAAAAATCGTAATTTTACCAGCGACTATAGTATTTTCACGGCCTGAGAAACGGGGGTTCGCGCAAGCAGCAACCGGCATATTAAAACAAAAACCACTTTTGCAAGCCGGGTCGCAACGACCGGCAGTTTTCGCCGACTGGCCTTGATGCCGATCGGCGGAAAAGTGCGTAGATACGTCGAAGGGTCCTATCCGGCTCTGGTCTTGCCGCCCAACAAAGCCAGCACTTCTCCGGTTACGTAACTCGAATCGGCCTCTGACGCGAAATAGACATAGGCGGGTGCGATTTCCTCGGGCTGAGCGGGCCGTTGATACGGTGTCTGTGCGCCGAACCGGGCGACCTCTTCCGCCGGCTTGTCGGCCGGGTTCAGCGGTGCCCAGACCGGACCGGGCGCAACGCAATTAACCCGGATTCCCGCATCCACAAGGTTCTGGGCGAGCGATTTCGTAAACGCATGGATCGCCCCTTTCGTCGCCGAATAATCCAGTAGCCTGCCGCTCCCTTCGAGTCCTGTGACCGAGCTGGTGTTGATGATTACGTCGCCGGCTTTGAGATGCGGCAGCGACGCTTTCACCATATAGAAATAACCGTAGATATTCGTTTTGAAAGTATGATCCGACTGTTCGTCGGAAAGCTCATCCAGTGTCTTATGGTGATTCTGATACGCGGCATTATTGACGAGAATGTTCAGCTTGCCGAACTCCTGGAGCACGCGTTCCACCGTGCTTTTGCAAAATGAAGCATCCGTCACATCGCCGCAGATCAACAAGGCTTTCTGTCCTTCAGATTCAATGGCGCGTTGAGTCGTTTCCGCATCGGATTGTTCGTCGCGCAGGTAGGTGATCGCGATATCGGCGCCTTCGCGCGCAAACAACACCGCGACGGCTCTTCCGATCCCGGAATCGCCGCCGGTTACCAATGCGGCTTTGCCCCGCAGTTTGCCGGCTCCTCGATATAGTGGCGCGGAATAACGGGGTTTAGGTTCCAATTCGGACTCGAGCCCGGGTCTATCCAGATGCTGTTCGGGAAACGGCGGTTTCGGTTCTTGTTGTCGGTTTGTCATCTCAATGTCTCCAGTCTTTCAGCCTGATCGAAATTTTTTCTTCGGAGGGCGTTTCTTTTGACTCTGCGTTAAAAAATTGAAGAGCAAACAATACGCCAGATTGAGAGAGCCCAGGTTATCGTTTTGATCCGTGGATTTTCGTCGCGGCCAATAGAACAGATCGATGTTCCAGATCGCTTTGCGCATGCGTTATCTGGCGCAGGATTTGCTCAACAAGAATCAGGCGTTTGGACGCTGAATGCAAACTAGAATCCTGCAAAGGTGACACTATGCCATACGATAGCTTGGCCGAATTACCCGGCTCCGTAAAAGACAATCTGCCGAAGCATGCCCAGGAGATCTACAGGGAAGCCTACAACAGCGCCTGGGACCAATATGCCGACCCGGACAAACGGCGCGGCGATGCCTCGCGGGAAGAAGTTTCCCACAAAGTCGCCTGGAACGCCGTCAAGGGAAAATATCAGAAAAAAGGGGAGCGCTGGGTGCGCAAAAAGAGCTGAACTGCAAGGGTTGCGGCTATTCAGCGCCGCGGCATTAAATTCGGGCCCTAAGAACGATCCGATACCACTTAGGCTATTCTTTATGCTTCGCCGCGGCCGGCAAGACCAGCCGGGCGTTTTGGAAAAGGGGAACATTAGTGCTCTGGGCTGGCACATCATATTTGACAACTCGTTGGTTTTTTTAGTATCTTGCGATGTCATAAAAAGGCCGTATATTCACGGTACTTATTGACCCTCACTATGCCGACTGCCCACAGCGTTATCGATCTCAGCAAAGGTATATTTCCGCCTCTGCGTAAGTCAGTCTACCACCTGCTGTATCTCCGACCTGTCTATGCCCAGCATACGCTTGCCGAAGAGCAGGCATTGCACCGGCTCGCCTCGGGCAAAAAATCGGTCCTTGAAATCGGGGTCGCCGAAGGGGGGAGTGCGGCCGCCATTCGTGAAACTATGGATCCCGGCGGAACCCTGTATCTGGTGGATCCCTATCCGCCGGGTCGGTTCGGCGTTAATTTCACGAAGTGGGTGGCCCAAAGACACCTGCGATACAGCGATGGCCCGAAGATAAATTGGCTTACAGACTTCAGCTATAACGTCGCCAAGACATGGCACGGGCCTATCGATTTTCTTTTTATCGATGGTGATCACGCCTTTGAAGGGGGTGATGCGCGACTGGCTTGATTGGCACGCGTTTGTCGTACCAGGCGGGTTTGTTGCCTTCCACGACGCACGGGTATTTAAAGACGGCTGGACCGATCCGGAATGGGGTTCTGTCCAGGCCGTAACGCAAATACTGGCGTCGGCAACTTCATCGGGCTGGGAGCTGGTCGAGGAGGTAGATTCATTGATCGCGATCCGGCGTGCCGAATTGTAACCAGCACCACACGCAGCCCCAGCCCCTAGGATCACTGGCACGAGTTGATTTACAGCGCGCATAATTGCAAATTGACCTGGTCAAGCTAGCCGATTAACGAGAATATAGATTGCGGCCATAGATCCGGCCTTAATGAATTGCCTGACGTTGTGAGAACTAACGGACATGTAGACGTTTATAGTTGATCTGACACTCGCAGGTTTTGGCGTGGCGGTTGTCCGCCAAAGTCAAGCTGTCCGACGGTAGCAGCACCAAGGACTTTTCCTTGACTAAGTTCACCGCCCATCGCCACTACCGCTTGTCCCACCGCCACCCGGTTCTTCAACAACGGTTTGCGCCGACTCATTTCCTGCCGCGCCAGTTCTCTGCCTTTCTCATACAATTCCTGCGCTTTGCAGCGAAACAAGGTTCCCCTACAACAAGAACCGGAATCCAGATTACCAATGACTAATCGTTGGTAATGGAGCAGTGTCATGTCGTTACCGTCATCGGCATGCTGTACATTGATTTACATCACGGTGGCGCGTCCGATCCAGATAGCGGCCTATATGATCATGTTTTCGCGCACCGGCCAGCGATTTTGTTGACATGCCGGGAACATTCCAATAAAAAGGCGTCTGTTTCCACGTTTGCCGGATCTTATGCGAATGGCCAGAGATTGTTTCATCGCAGGTATCAGCCGTCTAGCCGAATTTTCAGCCCGCAAAGCGATCTGGCTGATCATTGCCGCGGTACTCACGTCAGGAATCTTGCTGGACTACACCGCCAGGCATTTTTCCGTGAATACCAATACCCTCGAGATGCTCGATAAACGGCTCCCGTTCCGCCAAGCCCAGGAGGAATTTGAACAGGCCTTCCCCCTTCTGGCACGGAATATCGTGGCCGTAGTCGAGGCGGGGTCCATGGTTCGAGCCACTGATATCGCGCACCAGCTTGCCGAACAGTTGCGGCTTGACGCCCGGCATTTTGAATCCGTGTACGAACCGGCCGGGGGATCGTTTTTCATCCGCAACGGGCTTCTATATCTTGACATCCCGGCGCTCGAAAACTTGGCCGACACTCTGGCCAAGGCGCAGCCGATGCTCGGAACCTTGTCCGCGGACAGGAGCATCCGGGGGCTGTTTGCGGTTCTGAACCTGGCCCTGGAGCGGGGGCTTTCCTCCGAGGACGAGAAAATGCTGGCGCCGGTGTTCGACAGCGTGAGCGAAACCATCGAAAGTCAGGTCGCCCATCGTCCGATCCGGCTGTCATGGAAAAACAGGCTGTTTGGGGACGCGATGCCCCTGGAGACCGGCAACCGCGGGTTCGTTCTGATCCGGCCGCGCCTCGATTTCAGCCAGGTCGAATCGGCGGCGGAACCGATCGAGGTGATTCGCGACTCCATTGGGCGGCTGTCACTGGATCCGAAGCGCGAACGAATTCGCCTCACCGGCGAGCCGGTCATGGAAAACGAGGAAATCGCCAATGCGATCGACGGGATCAAATTCAGCGGGCTCTTGTCCTTTGCGCTGGTTTCGTTGATCACCGTGTGGGGATTGCGTTCTCCGTGGCACATCATCGCGATATTACTTACCCTGGTCACCGGCCTGATATTCACGGGCGCCTTCGCTACGGGGGCAATGGGCGCGCTGAATGTCATTTCGATTAATTTCGCGATCCTGTTTATCGGCATGGGAGTGGATTTCGGCCTTCAGGTCGGCCTCCGGTATAAGGAGGAAATTCATGCAGGTCATGGTCATCTCGACGCAATCCGCAGAACCGGCGCGGGTCTCGGAGGTGCGCTGGCCCTGGCCGCCGCGGCCGCGGCGGCGAGTTTCTTCTCGTTTTTGCCGACCAGCTATCTCGGCCTTGCGGAACTCGGGATTATCTCCGGTGTGGGTATGGGGATTGCGATGTTGCTGAACCTGACGCTGTTACCCGCGCTACTGACGGTGTTGCCGAAAAAGCGGGAATTCAGACAGCCCGGCAATCGCGAACCGATTGGTTCGGATTTCGAGCCGGGCCGACACCGCAAATCGATCCTGTGGATCTGCTGTTTGACCGCGCTTGGATCGGCCGCCCTGTTACCAACGGTTCAATTCGATTTCAATCCGCTCAACATGAGGAATCAAACGAGCGAGTCGATTGTCACCTTCAAAGAGCTGCTGGCCGATCCTAATACCACGCCCTACACGCTTTCGGTTGTAGCCCCGAATCTCGAACGCACCGAAGCGCTGGCCGCGAAGGTGAATCTCCTGGATTCCGTGGACAAAACCATCACGCTCGGTGACTTCGTGCCGTCGGACCAGGAAGAAAAGTTCGCCATCATCGACGAGATGAATCTTTTGCTCGGGCCGCTACTGGCGCCGAACCGTTCGCTCGTCCCTCCAACCGTGGACGAGGAAGTGCGCGCCGTAGACGAACTCGAACAGAAACTCGCAGGCGCGGACCCCGCAAAGCTTTCGGCGTTAATGGGCGCCAGCGTGGCACGACTGAAAACAGCCCTCGGTGCGTTGAAAACCGCGCCCGACTGGCCCGAGCCGGCCCTCGCGCAACTGCGCGAAAACGTAATTGGCGATCTGCCGGAAACCCTCGATGTACTTCGCCAGCTTTTGGACCCGGCGCCCGTGGAACTCGGCGACCTGCCTCCGGAACTCGCGGAACGCTATCTGAGCCGCGACGGGCGGGCGCGTATCGAAGTTTTCCCGAAGGAAGATCTGCGCAATAACGACGCCCTCAGGCGCTTCGTACGGGAGGTCCATACCGTCGCACCGAAGGCCACGGATACCGCGGCCGAACTCTTGGAAGGCGGTGACGCCGTCGTTCGCGCCGCCCTGGAGGCCACGGTCCTGGCTTTTTTCGCGACGTCCGTGCTGCTGCTCGTGGTGCTGCGCCGCTTTTTCGAAACCTTGCTGGTCCTGATTCCGCTGATCTTCTCGCTTCTCTTGACTGCGGCGAGCTCGGTTCTAATCCGGATTCCGTTTGACCTCGCCAACATCATCGCCCTGCCGCTGCTGCTGGGACTCAGCAACGCCTTTGGGATCTATCTCGTGCTTAGGCTTCGCACCGAGGGGAGCATAAAGAATTTGTTCCGGACCTGTACGCCCCGGGCCATTCTGTTCAGCACGCTGACCTGTATCTGCTCATTCGGGACCCTGGCCTTTTCACCACACCGCGGGTTGTCGGGTATCGGGATTCTGGTCACGCTGTCACTGACGTTCGCGGTCCTGGCGACTTTGCTGCTGGTTCCAGCGATCGTGGCGGTCCGCGAAGCCAGACCGTCTGCACAATCAACCGCGCACAGGCGGCGGTGAAAAATTCGACCTGCCAACAATGCCCTCCGATCGGCAGGGCTTACCGGCCGCAGAGAAATCCACGATGGATTTATTCAGCGTTTCCGTGGATTTCTGCGAGCAATTCTGAGCGAAAGGTTCGTCGGTTTCATCACAAACCCAAATTCCTCGCCGACCTCCGGGCCGCCAACGGCTCTGGAAAAAGAAAAATTCCGGCACAGCATCGCCATGGCCGATTTGATTTCGATCATGGCAAGGTTTCTGCCGGGACAAAATCGCGGCCCGGCGCCGAAAGGCAGGCAGGCGGCCGGATTGTGCGCCAGGGCCGCGGAATCGTCCGGCTGCAACCAGCGTTCCGGTCGAAATAGAGTTGGGTTGCTGAATGCGGATGCCTGCATGCCGCAGTGGCGCATGAGCAAAAATACGGAGGCGCCCTTGTCCAACTGAACCGTGCCGAGGGTCTGGCCGTAGTTGGTTTCGAGAAACAGTAAAGGTGCGACCGATTTCAAACGCATCGTCTCGAATGCGGCTGCCTCGGTATATTTGAAGCGATCGTGATCTACATACTCGACCAGCAGCCGTGCATTACCCAGGATGTGATCGGCCTCGAGTTGCATGGCTCGCTGTACCTCCGGAAATTCGGTCATAAAATAAAGCATCCAGGCAAGCGTGTACGCGGTGGTATCCTCGCCGCCGAGCAGCATGGTCAGCACATTGCCGGCAATTTCCCGGTCCGTGAACCGGTATTTCGACTCGTCGCGCGCGACCAGCATCGCTTCCAGTAAATTGCTCGGATTCTGTTCCAGATCCGGATTCCCGGCGATCCGCGCCCGGCTGTGCCCGACGAAATCGGCAATGGCTTTGTGGATCTCATCCAGCGCTTTTTCCAGTGACCGGTCGGCCGGAAAACGGATAAAATGCCAATATGGAAACGGCGCGTTAACCCGGCGGCTGATCATCGGAAAAATTTGCTCCAGATGCTGCTGAATCACATCGCCATCCGATTCGAGAGTATTCACATCGTAGCCGAACGCGAGATTGGTCGTAATGTCGACCGTAAATCGCATGAGGTCATCCTGCACGGCGACTGCCTGATCCGAATCCGCGTATTTTTGCAGCCGGTTCATGAGTTTTTCGGTGATCCGGACCAGCGAATTATAAAACTTACGCAAATGTTGTACATTCAATGCCTGATTGACCATCTGCCGCTGTCTTCGCCATGGTTCCCCTTCCGCCGAAAACACCCCGCCGATGCCCAATTCATTCTGTACTTTTTCGAGCGCGCTGACGCGCCGGTAGCCCTCGGGACGGTCACGCAATATCTGGTTGACCAGGGCCGGATCCGCCACCACGACGACCGGCCTGCGTCCGAGCCGGAACTTATACAACGGTCCGTAACGATCGGCCCAATGCTCCAGAATGGTATGAAGCCGTTCGAGCTCGAGTTGCAAGAAATTACCGAGCACGGGAAGTCCTTTCGGTCCGGGTAGATCGGCCGGACGACGCGGAGTCCGGACGGCCGGGCCGTGTTGTTTTCCAAAGTTTCGAGGTGAAACAGGAGCATTCATGGGCGAGCCTTGGTACTATAACCTAACGAGTCTGGAACTATAGATTTCCTGGAAATCGCGTGTTTCCATTGCCGCTGCTTTTCAATCGCACTGATCATGTAGCCCGCGATGTCCTTTCCGGTCGCCAGTTCCATCGCTTCGAGGCTCGGAGACGAATTGACTTCCAGCAGCAACGGTCCCTTACGCGAACGGACCATGGTTACACCGGCGACTTTCAGGCCCAGGGATTTGGCGCCTTTGATCGCGAGATTGCGTTCGTCGGCGGTGGTTCTGACCACCGCGATCGATCCTCCCTCCTGGATGTTGGCTCTGAATTCGCCGGGGGCCGCGGTGCGCTGAATCGCGGCCACGACCTTGCCGTCGATTACGAACAATCGCAGGTCTCTGCCTTCTGCTTCCTTGATGAATTCCTGGACCAGTAAATCGGCTTTCATGGATTTGAATCCGTTGATTACATTTTCCGAGGCTTTGCGGGTTTCCGCGAGCACCACCCCTTTTCCTTCGGTTCCTTTAAGTAATTTCACGATCAGCGGGGCTCCACCGATCAGATCGATCAGATCATCGGTATCGATCGGTGAATTGGCGAAGCCGGTCGTCGGAATATCCAGGCCGTTTTGCAACAGTAATTGGAGGGAGAATAGCCGATCCCGCGATTTGCTGATGGCATCGGCCGAATTGAATGTATAAATTCCGATGCTTTCGAAATGCCGGGCCAATGCGCACCCGTAAACGGTAAGATGTGAGGGGATGCGCGTGATCACGGAATCGAGTTCATTCAGGATTCGGCCGCCGCGATAATGGATCTCCGGCGCCTCCGCGTCGAGTTTAATATAGCAGTGGCGGATATTCATGAAAATCATTTCGTGGCCGCGTTCGCCGCCGGCTTCGACGATTCTCCGGTTGCTATAAAGTTCGGGATTGCTCGCCAGCAGCCCGATCCTTAAACCCGACTGTGATTTGTCGGATTCTCCATAAGCAGCGAGAATTTCCGCTTCGGTCTTATCGCCGCAGATGTTTCGTTCCGAGGGATCGACCAGGATCCGGCCGTCCATCGCCTCTCGCCCCAGCAACATCCGGTATCCCATCGAGTCGCGGTTGGTCAGCGTCAGTTCAATGTCCCAGGTCTGGCCCGACAGCGTCATCGGGGTCAGAATCACATAACGCTTTTCGCTGGTGCCGTTTGAACTCTTGACCGTGCGCTTATCGAATACAGGATGTTCGCATCGAACCACCGTACGCCGATCATTTTGCAGCGGATGGACCTCAAAACTGACCCAGGGGACCGTTTTGCGATTGAATGCCTGAATATTGAAGGCATGGATCGACGAAGTTTTGGCGCCGGAATCGACCCTGGCCTTGATCAGCGGGACGCCAAGCGAATCGAATTTACACCATTCTTCACTGCCGACAATGATTTTTTTGTCGGTGTCGGCCAAAGATCTTTCACTCATACTGATCAGGTTGTCGGTTCGCTCCGGAGTCATTTAAGCAAGAACGATTTGTTCGCAGTCTTAAGTTTATCCATACTTGGCCGCGCCCCGAAAGGTTTTTTTAGCCTGTCTGCGCGTCAAACTTCGGCCAAGCATCCACTCGAAATCCGGATGTTCGATGGCTCGAGCCGTTTAGCCGGCCGGTTCCAATCCGTGATCTCGACAGAATTCAAAACATCTATACAATAACGCAGTCACGACCAGGATCTCCAATGAACTATACCGCTTTCACGACCCCGTTAGAAAAAAAAACCAGCGATTGTCTGGTTCTGGGCTATTTTGAAAACCGGACTCTCTCCGTTTCTGCGAAGAAGATCGATCAATTGCTCGACGGTCTGATTTCCAACCTCCTGGTCCGCAATAAGTGCTCCGGAAAAGCGGGAGAAACCTTGCTACTGAATTATGTTCCGGCAGGCTCCGCTGAACGAATACTATTGGTGGGTCTAGGCAGAAAAGGTCATGTCGGCGCGAAAGCGTACATCAAGACGATCGGCTCCGCGATCAAAGCATTGAGGGGCTCCGGTGCCGCAGAAATCGTCATCGCGCTGACCGAGATCGAAATCGAAGGATGCTCCCTACATTGGAAGACGCGCCAAATCACCGAAACCGTCGAACGCGAATGCTATCAGTTCAACGAACTTAAATCGGAAAGTACCGATAAAACACAATTGTCCGCGGCCGCGCTTTTCGTGAGCAAAAAAGCGGAGCTTGCCGAAGTCAATTCAGGCATCCGGACCGGGCTCGCAATCGCGCACGGCAGCAAACTTTGCAAAGACCTTGCGAATCTGCCCGGAAATATCTGCACGCCGGCCTATCTCGCGGAACAAGCTGTCGGTTTGGCGAAGAAGTTTCCGGCGATTTCGGCCACCATTCTGGATGAAGACGATATGGAAAGGCTGCGGATGGGGGCTTTGTTATCGGTGTCGAGAGGAAGCCGGCAACCCGCGAAACTGATCGTGCTCGAATACCGTAACGGGCCCGCCGGGCAAAAGCCGGTCGTTTTGGTCGGCAAGGGACTGACCTTCGACGCCGGAGGGATCTCGATCAAACCGGCGCCGCAAATGGACGAGATGAAATTCGATATGTGCGGCGGCGCGAGCGTAATCGGTACGCTGCAGGTCGCGGCCGAACTGGAATTGCCTCTGAATGTAATCGGGATTGTTCCGTCGAGTGAGAATCTTCCGGACGGCAACGCCAACAAACCGGGCGACATCGTGACCAGCATGGCCGGAAAAACCATTGAAATCCTGAACACCGATGCGGAGGGGCGCCTGATCCTGTGCGACGCATTGACCTATGCGGAACGTTACGATCCCGCCGTCGTTATCGATGTCGCGACGCTCACCGGGGCGTGCGTCGTCGCGCTCGGACACATTCCGAGCGGATTGCTCGGAACCGACGATGCGCTCTGCGAGGCGCTGATCCGGGCCGGAGAAACGTCCGAAGACCGGATCTGGCGTTTGCCGCTTTGGGAAGAGTATCAGGAGCAGCTCAAGTCCAACTTCGCCGATATGGCGAATGTCGGCAACCGCGACGCCGGGACCATCATCGGCGCGTGTTTCCTTTCCCGCTATACCGAAAAGATGCGCTGGGCGCATCTCGATATCGCAGGGACCGCATGGATCTCGGGAAAAGCCAAGGGCGCGACCGGACGGCCGGTTCCGCTGCTGTCCCAGTTTTTACTCGACCGGGCGGAAAGCTGAAACCGGCGGCATGACCATGACCATCCGCGCCCGAGACGACCGGCGTGAACCGGGGTTATTGGAATCGCCTCCATGTTTGATGTGTTGCGTTGACTTTTACATTCTCGAGTCCGCCGACCCGCGCGATCGCTTGGTGATGGTGTGCCGACTCAGCGAGAAAGCCTGGCACAGCGGCTATCGGACATTTATCCTGACCGAAACCACGGCGCAGCAAAAAACGATCGACGACTTGTTGTGGACATTCAGGCCCGGCAGCTTCGTTCCACATACCGGCGATTCAGGTCAGATTCATTCCAGCACGCCGGTCATTATCGGCGGTTCCCTGGACTCCGCGGTGAACGTGAACCTGCTGATCAACCTAAAATCTCCACCGGTCGATCCGCCCGCGGGGATCACACGCATCATTGAAGTGATCGACCAGGACGAGCAAGTCCGGCTGGACGGACGGCAACGCTACCGGTATTACCAGAAGAACGGGAAAAACGTGAACAGCCACCACATTTCCGGTTGAGTCTTGCGCATCGACCCATCGATGGACCCGTGGCATTCCTGGCCCGGGTTTTCATGTAAAATCGCCCGGAATTGAACCGTTTCCGGCCACAGTTATTCTGAATTGCCATGGAAAAAACCTACGACCCACACGCGATCGAGCAGCGCTGGTATTCAGTCTGGGAAGAAAAAGGCTATTTCGCGCCGGGATCGCAAGGCGTCCCTTACTGCATCATGATCCCGCCGCCGAACGTGACCGGGAGCCTGCACATGGGACATGCCTTTCAGGATACGATCATGGATGCCCTGATCCGTTTTCACAGGATGCAGGGCGATCATACTCTATGGCAGGCGGGCAGCGACCACGCCGGAATTGCGACCCAGATGGTCGTCGAACGTCAATTGAGCGCGGAAGGCAAAACCCGCCATGACTTGGGCAGGGAAGCTTTCGTCGACAAGGTCTGGGAATGGAAAAACCATTCCGGGAATACGATTACGCGGCAACTGCGCCGGATGGGCTCCTCGCTCGACTGGTCCAGGGAGCGCTTCACGATGGACGACGGGCTGTCCCGAGCGGTCCGGGAAGTATTCGTGCGGCTTTACCGGGAGGGCTTGATCTATCGCGGCCAGCGGCTTGTGAACTGGGATCCGGTCCTGCACACCGCGGTATCCGATCTAGAAGTGAACTCCAGGGAAGAAAACGGCCATCTATGGCACATGCGCTATCCACTTGCGGATGGCAGCGGTCATTTGATCGTCGCGACCACGCGCCCGGAAACCATGCTCGGTGACACCGCGGTCGCGGTTCATCCCGCGGATGAACGTTACCGGTCCCTGATCGGGAAAACGGTACGGCTGCCCTTGGCCGAACGCGAAATCCCGATCATTGCCGACGAGTATGTCGACCCCGGATTCGGCTCCGGCTGCGTCAAAATCACCCCGGCGCACGATTTCAATGATTACGCGGTCGGCAAACGCCACGACCTCGAGATGATCAAGATCTTCACGGTCGATGCGAAAATCAACGGCAACGGACCCGAAGCCTACCGCGGACTCGACCGTTTCGACGCCAGAAAACGGATCCTGTCCGATCTGGCCGCGAAAGGTCTGCTCGAAAAGACCGCGGACCATACCTTGATGATCCCGCGCGGCGACCGCTCCGGCGCCGTGATCGAGCCATTGCTGACCGATCAGTGGTTCGTCAGGGCCGCGCCATTGGCCGAGCCCGCGATCCGGGCCGTCGAGGAAGGCCGAATCCGCTTCGTGCCGGAAAACTGGGACAAAACCTATTACGAATGGATGCGGAATATCGAGGACTGGTGCATTAGCCGGCAGATCTGGTGGGGCCACCGGATTCCGGCCTGGTATGATCCGGACGGGAAGTTCTATGTCGCGCACGACGAGCAGGACGCGAGGGAACACTACGGCCTGGCGCCCGAACTGCCGCTCGCGCAGGACGAAGACGTGCTCGATACCTGGTTTTCGTCCGCATTGTGGCCGTTTTCGACGCTGGGCTGGCCCGACCGGACCGTGGAACTCGAAACCTTTTATCCGACTAGCGTGCTGGTGACCGGTTTCGATATCATCTTTTTCTGGGTCGCCCGGATGATCATGATGGGAATCAAGTTCATGGGCGACGTGCCGTTCCGGGAAGTGTACATCCACGGGCTGGTCCGCGACGCCGAAGGACAGAAAATGTCCAAGTCGAAAGGCAACATCCTGGATCCGATCGATCTGATCGACGGAATTACCCTGGAAGAACTGATCGAGAAACGCACCTCGGGCCTGATGCAGCCGCAAATGGCCGCGCAGATCGAAAAAGCCACGCGCCACCAGTTTCCGGAAGGGATTTCGTCCTACGGCACGGATGCGCTCCGATTCACGTTCGCCGCGCTGGCCTCCACGGGCCGCGATATCCGTTTCGACCTCGGCCGGATCGAGGGTTATCGGAATTTTTGCAACAAGTTGTGGAACGCCGCCCGCTTCATGCTCATGAATACCAAGGAATCCGACAGCGGGCCCGATCATCGGGATTGCCGCTACAGCCTGCCGGACCGGTGGATAAAATCGCGTTTGCAGATCGTCGCGCAATCCACGATCGATGCGATCAACGCCTACCGGCTCGACCTCGCGGCGCAGTACATCTACGATTTTGTCTGGAACGAGTACTGTGACTGGTATCTGGAATTCGCCAAAATCATTGTCCAGCACGGCGACCAACCGTTAGCCCGCGGCGCCCGGCAAACCCTCGCGCAGGTGCTCGAAACCGTGCTCCGGCTCGTCCATCCCCTGATGCCGTTCATCAGCGAGGAAATTTGGCAGCGCGTCGCGCCGCTTGCGGGTATCCAGGGCGAAACGATCGTTCTTCAGCCCTATCCTGTTCCGGCGCCGGAATTGATTGATCCGAACGTAACCGCCGAAATTGAATGGGTCATGGCGGTGATACTCGGGGTTCGCCGGATTCGCGGCGAAATGAATATCCCGCCGGGCAAGGCGCTGCCGGTGTTGCTGCAGAATGCCAATGCAACGGACCGCGAGCGAGCCAGCCGGAACGATCTGTTGCTGACGAAGCTCGGACGCATCGAAGCGATAACCTGGATTGACGAGGGTGAACCCCCGGATGCCGCGATCGCGCTGGTCGACCAGATGAAAATCCTAATACCGATGGCCGGTTTAATCGATAAGGAAGCCGAACTCGGCAGAATCGAAAAAGAGATCGGCAAATTGAGAAAATCCCTGCCCGCAATCGAAGGAAAATTAATCAACCCGTCGTTCCTGGCCAGGGCGCCGGATCAAGTGGTCGAAAAGGAAAAGGCGCGGCTGAACGAACTGCGCTCGGCATTGGGAAATCTGGAGCAGCAGGCGGAAAAGATTAGGGCTATGTAATCTACGCGGACCTGCGTGGTATTGCTGAGCGCTCGAAATGGACGTAAAAAGCGACGGCGTAAAAATAGATCCGTGCGGGACGGCACACGCTACGCTTGCTGCCGGGAATCAAATGATTCTATACATTCCCTCTCCCTCCGGGAGAGGGTCAGGAAGAGGGAATTAAAAAGATTAACTTCTGACCGTGAAAGGTATAACACTTCCCGCCGGTTGTTCTCCCACAGGGAAAATTCGCGCAAGCGGACTGACAACGCCTCGCCCTCCCCGGTTCATGACGTGTGTGTAAATCATCGTGGTAGAAACGTCTTTATGCCCGAGTAGTTCCTGAATGGTTCGGATGTCATATCCGGCCTGCAACAAGTGTGTCGCAAAACTGTGGCGGAGAGTATGGCAGGAAGCCGGTTTGGTGATTCCCGCCGCGCGAACCGCATCTTTCACCGCTCGCTGTAACACTTTTTCGTCGATATGATGACGCCGGGTCTTTCCACTGCGGGGATCAAGCGAGCGTTTGCTCGACGGAAAAACATACTGCCAACCCCATTCCTTATTCGCATCGCGATATTTCTTTTCCAGGGCAAAAGGTAAATACACTTCGCCGAACCCCTGGTCGAGATCCTTTTGATGCAGGACACGCACGAAGCCGAATTGTCTTTTCAGCGGTTCATCGAGAAAATCCGGCAAAACCGTCACCCGGTCTTTATTTCCTTTTCCGCTCCGGATGATAATCTGGTGTTGAGCGAAATCGATATCCTTGACCCTGAGGCGGATGCATTCCATCAATCGCATTCCGGATCCATACAATAGACTCGCCATCAGCCATTTGATCCCGTCCAGATACGCCAGCACCGATTTAACTTCCGCTTCGGTCAGGACGACGGGCAATTTTCGTGACTCTTTGGCCCGGTGAAAATCGGACAGCCAGGGTAATTCGACGCTCAGGACTTCCCGATACAGAAAGAGGATGGCGCTCAACGCCTGATTTTGCGTCGAGGCGGAAACGTTTCCCAGAACCGCGAGATGGGTCAAGAACGCTTCAATTTCCGCTGCCCCCAACTGCAGCGGATGTTTTCGATCATGAAATCGGATGTAACGGCGAATCCAGTCGAGATAGCATTCTTCGGTACGAATACTGTAATGCTTGTACCGAATGCGCTCGCGAACCTGATCGAGCAAGCGGGGTTTATTTTTCATTGATTTAGGTGTAATGTTTTCTCGCACAATGGTCCCTATAATAACAGAGAACAGATGGAGAACAAGTATTTTTTCAACAACCTGTCCAATCGGCGCCCGAAATAGGCACCTGATGTGGTGTAAAACAAAGGCGCCTTTTATGGGATCCATTTTTAGTTGAACTAAACCGCTTCGCGGCAGCCTTTTCCCTCCACGTTCGGAGGTTTTCCCTTTACTGACGGTTTGTCGGACACTTCTCTCGACCGCTTTTGGTTGTGAAGAGAGGAGAACAACGATGACACCGTTACGTCGCAAGA
>JBGTCG010000023.1:0-24810 GCA_041748915.1 Methylococcales bacterium | reverse complement strand
GGTATGCGCAAGCTGGCCCGGCTATATCACGAACGCAGGCTGGATTGGAAAGAGATTCATCCGCGGGTGCGAAGCTGGATCGGCCATGCGATTCATGGCGAAACGGAAGGTTTACGGAAAGCCCTGTTCGGGTCTACAATCCTTCATCGAGGGTAACACCGAGGCTCACTGCCTGTGTTGCGCGGCGGCTCGTGGTACAGCGGGGCTCAGGGCGTGCGTTCGGCCAACCGCAACTGGGGCGCGCCAGTCAACCGCTACAGCGATGTCGGTTTTCGGCTCGCCAGGACAAATTAACTTTTTGCTTTTTGCTTTTTCCCTTTTGGGGGTATGGGGGCGAAGCCCCCATCGAAATTTTATGGCTCGAAATTCGTTGCCCAAGGCGGTCCAGGATTGTCATAATCTGACGATCTGGTTGATTCCGCTGCTGGATCATTTTCCGCACAACCGGCGATTTACGCTTGGAGAGCGATTGGAATCCGGAACCATAGATATTCTTGAATGCCTCGTCGAAGCAGCTTATTCGAGGGATAAACGAGAACGGTTAAAACGCGCGAACCTGCGGCTTGCGGTGGTCCGGTACCTGTGGAGGGCCGCGCATGAATTAAAAACCATCCCGACCAGGCGCTACGCGCACGGGGCTGGCCTTTTGGAAGATTTGGGCAGACAAATAGGCGGTTGGTCTAATACTACTTTGCCAGATATATAATCCATTTATTCAAAGTTCGTCATTCCGGCACGGATTGCCGGAATCCCGGACACAGGGATGTGACAGGAGCGCAAATGGACAAACAACCGTGTGTTTATATTCTCGCTAGTGATCTTAACGGCACGCTTTATGTTGGGGTAACATCCAATCTCATCGGGCGCGTTTATCAACCGTCACGAATTGGTTGCCGGTTTTACCAGGCGTTACCGTGTGCGTCCTCTGGTTTGGTTTGAAGTACATGAACAGATGGAAAGCGCCATTTTGCGGGAAAAGCAACTGAAGAAATGGTCTCGCACCGCTAAAAAAAGGCTGATTGAACAGAATAATCCGAAATGGAAAGACTTGTGGCCAGATTTGGCATTACCATCCGTGGCATCTGGATTCCGGCATTCCCTGCCGGAATGACGGGAAGACTGGCAATTCCTTTTTCGCGCAGTGAGTACCGTCGATATGCGCAAGCTGGCCCGGCTATATCACGAACGCAGGCTGGATTGGAAAGAGATTCATCCGCGGGTCAGGAGCTGGATCGGCCATGCGATTCATGGCGAAACGGAAGCCCGCGTAAGATGCGCTGACGAAGGAAGCGCATTGGTCGCGATTGATGCGCTTCGTACCTCAGCACATCCTTCACAGTTACTGCGGTTCGGCAACGTGGGCAGCTGCACCCAACCAGACCAGAAGGGTCCCGCCAAGAGCGTCGCCGCGAGTCTTCAGCGCTTCACCGAATATCGGAGTCATATAGGGTCCGCCCCGTATTGCAAGAGAAAATTCGTTTGTGACATAAAGAATATTGCGCCCAACTATCCGGCGTTGGGGTGAGGTTTTAAAATACCTCTGGCGCCGATGGAATTCGCGCATTCCCGCCTCATCAGGCCTTCGGCTTCCAAAGAACGACCAAGTTCGGTAAACCGACGCACCCAACAATGCGCGCCGCCACACGCTTCAAGTCCGATCCAACAAGGCGGCCAATTGGGTACGAACGCGCTTAATTGCTGGCGGCCGACTTCATCGACGCCGTGAAGTTGAAAGCTTGGTTTAGCCAAATCAATGCCCACCACTTCCGTCTGGGTTCTGTTGTTGCGTCATGATCGTTCACGGTTCGCCTCGCTTCTGTTTTGATGATTGATAAAACATTTCAACTTTGCCCATTTGAGGCCGCTTAGCAAGTGGGGCGGACCATTCCATTAGGCCTTACAGTTTGCAGTTTGCCATCAATGTCTAATTTTGTAATCTGCAACCTATTCAAACAAGCAAATAGCCGAGTTACGCTACCGTGAGTCATTCAGTAAAACAAGCGGAAAAGGTAAAGCAAGAATATAAAATATAAGCCCTGACCCATGTACTTTCATGTACAATCAGGCAGCTCAGGAGGTCATCATGTTGAACAAAACCATCGCAGTTCTGCTGTTGGCAGGTTCGTCCGTCACTACCGCACAAACAAACTGTTACAGTGACTCCTTCGGCAACACTACGTGTACGGACAACAACGGGAATACAACCCGTGGTTACAAAGATTCATACGGGAATGAGACCTGGCGATACAACAACGGAAATATCACCAGGGGATACACCGATTCATTTGGCAATCGCACATACCGAGAAAACAGCGGCAACAAGTTACGCGGCTACTCGGATTCGTTCGGAAACCGAACGTATAGAGGCAACAAGAGCAACACCACGCGCAGTAATACCGGCTCGTTCGGCAATAGCAGGTATCGCGACAACAATGGCGATACGGTTCGGTGCTATTCCGATAGCTTCGGCAATACAACTTGCCGGTAGCCCCGACAAGGCACTCAAAACGACGGCTACGTCGCGGCAAAACTGGTATATCGTTTCATTGAATTATTCCTATCAGGCTTTAAGCGCCTCGAACTACGTACAGCGGTGTAGACCTGATTTCATTCAATTCAACTTGATCCGGAACGGCCCGACAGTTGATACACCTTTCTCTATCAGCAACCTTAACACGAGAGTCCGTCCGTGATTTATTCGGCGATACCCGGATCTAATAGCCAGTCAAATGCGAAGTGACCCGATAGGGGTAGGCTATTGGCCTCCCCTCCCCCCGAACCGCGCAGGCGGTTTTCCCGCACATGGCACGCCGGTCGGGGGGTTTCCTCATCGGGAGTTTCGCGGATAGCCAAGCGGGATAGAAAGCGAACATCCCGGGATCGGCGAAGAAGGCGTTATTCCATCGTTGCTGGTCGGCCAGGCAACGGTCCATGTCCGGACGGTATCGTTCATCAGCTTTTTCCGACCGCATCCCGTATTCGCTTCATGCCTTCCGCCAATCGGTCCATCGAGGTCGTATAAGCGAACCGTAGGTGGCGCTCCGGCGCGTTTAGTCCAAAATCCTTGCCCGGCGTGATCGCAACCCCATGGTGCTCGAGCAGGTCATTGGAAAATTCCCAACTGTTCGCTGAAAACCGCCCGCAACCCGCATAGACATAGAACGCCCCTTGCGGTTTTACCGGGATATCAAAACCAATCTCGATCAATTGCTCGACAACGAAATTCCTTCTTTCACGGAAAGCGTCCCTGCGCGTTTCCAGCTCTTTGATATTGTCCCCGCCAAATGCCGCCAAAGCCGCGAGCTGCGAATGAGCCGGGGCGGAAATAAACAAATTCTGGATGAGCCTCTCGGCTGGCTCGATATACTTTTCCGGGACGACCAGCCATCCGATACGCCATCCGGTCATGCCAAAATATTTCGAGAAGCTATTGACCACAAACGCGTTGTCCGAATATTGCAGTGCCGAGGCGGCCGGAACATTGTAATGAAGTCCGTGATAAATTTCGTCGGAAATTACAAAGCCGTCCCGAGACTCCACAAAATCGATGATCGCTTTAAATTCACGCGGATCGATCAGCGTACCGGCCGGGTTGGACGGTGAAGCAATCAATACGCCGCGCGTGTTCCGTGTCCAATGGTTTTCGACACATTGACGGTCGAGTTGATAATTGCGATCCGGCCCGGCCGGAATCAACGCCGCGTCGCCTTCAAACAGGCGGATCATATTCCGATAGCACGGGTAGCATGGGTCTGCCATTAGAATCTGGACTCCCTGATCGACCAGCATTGCAAAAACCAGTAGCAAACCGCCCGATCCCCCAGGAGTCACCTGGATTCGCTCGCTGGATATTTCGACGCCATGATGAACCCGATAGTATTCGGCAATAGCCAGGCGTAGTTCTGGCAGACCCGCTGCTACGGTATATTTAATGGCTCCACTTTTCACTGCGCGCACTCCCGCATCGATCACCGCGGGAGGCGTCGGAAAATCCGGTTCACCGATTTCCATGTGGATGATATCCCGGCCATTTTGTTCGAGCTCCCGGCTTCTGCGCAGGAGACTCATCACATAAAAAGGCTGAATGGCTTGCATTCGGCTGGCTAGATTAGGCAATCGTGATCTCCCAACATCGGCGGACATGAGATTAACGGTTATTTTCCGGCATAAACGGGCACAATTTAACCGTTGACGGATCTTCTGTGGTGAATGAGTCGTATCGTAAGCAAATGCGCAATTGCGGACAACGATATTTTTCAAATCTGGAGGAAATTCGTTCAAGTCTAAACCCCGGCAAGGACGGTCACTTTAACCGGTTGAATGTCCAGGGTCGTGTCGGAGACCATCGCTGGATTCTATACGAAGGGCTGAGCTGGAACATATTTATACCGGGTCCGGTCAGGATAAAACCCGTGTTCGCAAGGTCAAAGGTCAAAAACTTGCAGGACACGAGGTTTTTTGCTATTAATTGTAGGTTTAGATGAAATTGCTTGTTTTGGAGTAACTGGATGACTGGAAACAAAAAGTCCGAGGGGGCGCTATTTAACTTCAAGCCTTATGAATTGGCCGAGAGCGAAGAATATATGAGCGAAGGCCAGATTGAGCATTTTCGTTCGATTCTTGAAAACTGGAAATCAGAATTGATGAAAGAAGTCGACCGGACTGTTCACCATATGCAAGACGATGCGGCCAATTTTCCCGACCCCAATGACCGCGCGACTCAGGAATCGGAATTCGGCCTCGAACTTCGGACCCGTGACCGCGAACGTAAATTGATTAAAAAGATCGACGAATCGCTGGCCAGTCTCGATACCGGGGAATACGGCTATTGTGAATCCTGTGGCATTGACATCGGGCTGCGGCGTCTTGAAGCCCGGCCTACCGCCACGCTATGCATCGATTGCAAAACTCTCGACGAAATTCGGGAAAAGCAAACCGGTTAAGTCAGTTCATATAATACGCGCCCTGAGGGTACCAAATTCCATACGCTTTGCGCGATTCTCCAGTCAACTTCCGGTTCCTGCGCGAGCCTTCGGCCGTTCACGGCGGTGGGAAAGTGAACTGACCATCCCTTCCGAGCCGCTTCGTGCAATCAGCCGTTTTATCCGAGCGCTCGAATTCTGTGTACGTCGGCCGGTTCGCACCCTCGCCCACGGGTCCGCTTCATATCGGATCGTTGTTGACCGCGGTCGCGAGTTTTCTCGATGCGCGCTCGAACGATGGCCTCTGGCACCTTCGAATCGACGACCTCGACACCACGCGGAACGTACCCGAATCAATTCCGAGGATATTGGATACCCTCGAAAAGGCCGGACTGACCTGGGATGGGCCCATCCTCTATCAAAACCGGCAGCTCGAAAAGTATCAAACCGCATTGGAAAAGTTGGAGACCAGGGATCTGGTGTATGCCTGTAGCTGCTCCAGAAAATACTTGAGCGGGATCGCAGTGAACGGATCGGACCATCGGGTCTACCCCGGGATCTGCCGAGACAAGAAACCCCGCGCAGCCGCAAGACACGCAACGAGACTCCGAACATTCCACTCGGCGATCGGATTCAACGATCGACTCCAGGGCCATCACGAGCAAAACCTGGCGCGGGACGTGGGTGACTTCATCCTGAAGCGCCGGGATAACATTTTCGCCTATCAGCTTGCGGTGGTGATCGATGATGCTTCACAACGGATCACCCAGGTCGTCCGAGGATTTGATCTGATCGAATCGACTCCGCAGCAGATTTATCTATACTCGCTTCTGGATTTACCGGTGCCCGATTATTGCCATGTCCCGGTCGTCGTCGATCAACATGGAATGAAACTCAGCAAGCGGACCGGCGCTAACGCCGTGCCGAAATCGGAACTTTCTTTCGTTATATACAAAGTCCTTGGACTGCTCAAACATCCAGCGCCAAAAGAAATGGAAAGTGCTCCGCCACGAGAACTTCTGCAATGGGGTATCAAAAATTGGAATATCGGGAATCTCGTAAAAGCTCGACAAGTTTCCGAGTAAATCATCCTTCGTCCGACGCGCTGGGGTAAGTGACGGGCACGGCTTTGAGTTGTTCCAAGAGCCATTCGATGCGTTCGCCATAAACTCTATTCATATTTGGAGGTCATCAACCATGGGAAAGATTACTCCCGTCGAAAAACCGGGAACTCTAAAATCCAACAGTTTTAAGGAATGGGTGCGGATTAATTTTTTAAGCCCGCACATCCATGATCTACCCAAAGACAAGGAGATACTGGATCTGGCCTGTGGCTGGGGCTTTGCGTTTAAAATCAATCCAAATCTTCATGGGATCGAATATGATCCAGATTGCGTCCGGTATTTACAGGCAAAAGGCTATAAGGTCAAAAGAGGGAATTTACTGGATGATCTTCCCTATGAGAAAAACAGCTTCGATATCGTATTTTCCCATGACGTGCTGGAGCATTTCGAACGCACGGAAACCGAAATCATTTTTGAAAAAGCCAAAAAATGCCTCAAGCCCGGCGGGCTGTTCATCAACGTGGTGCCAAATCGGTTAGGTTTTGAATTCGGCCTAAAGATTAATGTTGGACACAAAAATTTTGTCCGGCCTGAAGATATCAAGCGGATTGCGGAGGACCGGGGCTACGTTTATAAAGGTTATTATCACAGCCCGTTTCCGGGCTTTTTTGATCACTTTTATAAGCACAATAAAAGGGTAATCACCTGTGAGCTTCCTGACGTCCAAGGCTGAAAATCTTCGGGTGTGAACGATAAAATGGTACGGCGCGGCCGTTTTGAACGTTCCAACGATCCTGGTGCGGAGGCCGGTTAAAACCGGAAGTTGGCCTCGCCACCGTGTTCGATCCAGCCATGGATCATTTTCCGGGTGTTATAGCCGCTCGCGCACTTGCCTGCCGTATCAATCAAGATCAAACCGCCTTGCCCGCCAATTCTGCGGGTTAAATAGCCGATTGCGGCTTCGGTCGCCTTTCTCGCGTCCATCCCCTGCATTGCGATGTAGTCCGAAATCATTTTGCAAAGCACGGTTCGCATGAAGTCTTCCCCGTGGCCGGTGGCGGAAACGGCGCAGGTTTCGTTGTCGGCATAGACACCGGCTCCGATTAGCGGCGAATCACCGACGCGGCCCGACCGTTTGTTCACGGTGCCGCCGGTCGACGTCGCCGCGGCGAGATTACCCTCGACATCGCGGGCTACGGCGCCGATCGTGCCTAATTTTTGCGCTTCGTCTTTCCGGCCCGACTCAGCCCTATGTTTTCGCGCGGCCTTTTTAATTTGTTCCATGCGTTCGGGAATCAGGAAATATTTCTCCGGTACGCGCGGGATTCCAAATCGTTCCGCGAATCGCAAGGCGCCCTCGCCGGCAAGCATAATGTGCTCGCCTTCACGCATGATCCTGCTTGCGAGTTGGATCGGGTTCGCGATTGCGCCGATCGCCGCGACGGCGCCGGCCGATAAATCACGACCATCCATGATGGCCGCATCCATTTCCACCCGGCCCCGCTCATTCAGCACGGAACCGCGGCCGGCATTGAATAATGGATCATCCTCCAACAGGCAGGCGCAGGTTTCCACGGCCTGCACGGCGGTTCCTCCCGTGTGCAGAATATCGCGGCCGTGATCCAGGACCCGCCGTAGACTGTCAAGATATACCGCCGCGGCCTTGGAATCGTCCACGTTGTCAAAAGCCCCCGCACCGCCGTGCACCATCAGGGAGTAGTGGTTGCCCGATTTCATTTTGCCCACCGAAGGTATCGAATCGCCGGTACTTTATGGTGTTTTACAGCCACCGGCAGGTAATAACACATACTTTACGTGAATTATGCATTACTACGACAATTTGCGCGACGCGAAGCTTGGGCTTTGCGCGGCGTTCGTCGCTGCCGCATCCGGCGCCAACCATTCGCAAGACATTATGGCTGATTCAGCCCTATCGGTAAGACGTCGCACCGCACGCCATCGCCTCGAATCGTCAAACCGTACGTCGGCTTAGGCGAAGCCGAAACCCGATTTTGGCGGCACCGTCTCTTGATCTCTAGGTGATGCTGCTGGCGTAAACCCATGTTTCGATAGGCTCAGCACGCCTGCTGATTTCATAGATTAGGTTGTGGCCGTCGGCGGGAACCTGGATAATAGCCCTTATCGTTCTGGACGCAACCGCAAGCCAGCTATGTCGACGTCAGCCTCCCGTGAAGCCACCTACGAAGATCTTTGTAAGGTCCCGGATCATTTGGTTGCGCAGATTATCCACGGCCGGTTGGTTACTCTGCCGCGACCTACGCCCCGGCATGTTTTGGCGTCTTCGTCGCTGGGCGAAGAGCTGTCCGGACCTTTTCAAAAAGGCCGATCCGGCGGACCTGGCGGCTGGTGGATATTGGACGAACCGGAACTGCACCTGGGCCGGGAAATCCTGGTTCCGGATCTTGCCGGTTGGCGGCGCGGGCGTTTACCTGCGTTACCGTCGACCGCATTCTTCGAACTGGTCCCCGATTGGGTGTGCGAGGTGTTGTCACCTTCCAACGCGCAGATGGATCGTGTCGATAAGCTTGGTATCTACGCGGCCAGTGGCCTAGCCCATGCGTGGCTGGTCGATCCCGATGCTAGAACGCTCGAAGTGTTTTCGTTGCTTGAGGGGCACTGGCGCCTCGAATGCGCCTTCAAGGAATCCGACGAAGTCCGCGCAATTCCATTCGACGCGGTCGCTTTCAGTCTTGCCGCCCTGTGGGCATGAAACGCACGGTTCCTTAAGCCGGGTTAGGCTAGCTGGGCGCAGTATCGAACTAATCCGACCTACTTTGCTTCACGGCAATTGCCAACTTCCGCGATAAGGATTTTCAGAGCGTTGTCCCCAATACTCGAATATTCCCATCGTACTTTAATTTCGACATTCAGGTTTGAATTTGATCGGTCAAGAACGAGCGCAGCAAATCTTGGTCGGAATTCAACCCACCAAAAAGTCATCGCAAGCGGATTTGCGCGGCTTTCCCGATCCTGCATCCAGCCACGGAATGAACGTGGCACTGGTACTTGAACTCGCTCAAAGACTGAATCCGGCGCTAAAGAATGTCCGGATCCATCGATCCGCGGGGGTTCATCGAAATGCAGGAAAAACACGTTCAACTAAAGATATTTGCGACTTTCTGAACCCGGCTTTTTGCCATCGTCAGAATCTCGAGACTCGATTCGGGATTCAGGCTTTCCTGCCTGAGCTTTCCGAATGCCGGAACCGTTTCGATGAAAGGCAGGCGTTGCGATTTCGGCTTACCGATATAGCTGTGTAGTTTCGCGAGCACGATGATTTCGCTCAGGGTCAATTGATCACCGGCGTCCCGAAACCAGTCTTCCGAGGTGGCCGGAATTTCGGCCATCTCATCCGAAAATCCCCATTTTTTTAAGATCGCGACCCCGACCGGCGTCTTGACCAAGGGGATCGCCATTTCCATATCGTTTTCGTCGTACAGATCGGAGGGAAAGTTCGCCGCAAATTGCAGGAATGGTATTAGCCCGATGTCACAGACCAGGCCGGCGAGCAGCGCTTGTGCAGTGTCTATCTTTTTGACTTTGGACGCAATCAAATAACAAAGGCTGGACAGATAAATACTTTGTTTCCAGTACTGTTCCATTCGGTGCTGGATAAGCTTGTTGTCGGATTGAAAAAGCTGTTTCATGCTGAAACTGACAACCAGAGTCCGCAGAGCGTTCATACCCAGCCGCTTGACTGCGTCGAGACAGCTGCGCACCGGTTCGACGGGCATATACAGCGGGCTGTTCGCGATCTGCATGATCTTGGCGGAGATGCTTGGATCGAGTTGCACGATCTTGGCGGCTTCAGCAATGCTGATATCCTTCTTCATCGCATTTTTCAATTTGATCGCGACATTAGGCAGGGTCGGTAGCGCGATTTTTTGATCGCAAAATTGATTGCAAAACGAATGAAATAAGATATTGGTGTTTAATCCGTCGACCCCATGATAATCCACTGGATTCTGAAGCCTGCTTTTTTGTGCTCGAGCAATCGAATTACCAATTTCAAGAATCCTGGTCTGGACCCTAAGCACGCTGATTTCGGTTACGGCTCGAACCGTGACCGCATGGAATTTTCCGGTCGACAATGGGAACTTTGCTTTGAACGAATCGGACGATACGGTTGGCATCGAAGCACTGCCCCCTTCCAGCGTGACAAGGCCGTCCAGCAGATAGAAAATCGAGTCAACTGATTCACCTTGTTTGCAGAGAATCGTGTCTTTCGCAAAAACTTCCGTTTGCTGGCTCAGCGCAAATGCATTGAGTTCGTCATCGCCAAGGTTTCTGATGGGGATCAGATTTTTCAGGGTTTCCACGGTAAGGGCGCGGTTTTCTTCTTTGCCTGAAAGCGATCGGGACGGCATCGATTGCCGCGTTCCGTTGCGCATCAACAATTCTTTCAACACTACTATTCCTCTAATTGAATGTTCGGATATCTTCAATTTCCGTGTGCGGCAACCACCGCTTGTTCAAGTCTCTCTGTCTCGACAAATAACCGGGCGCCCCTAAAAAAATATAGCAGTAAACCAAAATCGGGCTTGAAATTCGTCAACAAGTTCATCGCCGACAATGAGGGATCAAGTACGCTTAATTCAGTCGCCTGGAACGCACGATTCCCATCAATCCAGTCTGGCCGCGCTGCGGACAAGCTCTCCGAACAGCGCATAAGGGGCGGGATCAATCGACCGCATGACGGCGCCTTTGGAAGCTCTATGGGTACGGCGTCTTGTGCCTTGAAAAAATCCTTCCGGGGACTGTGGCAAGGACAGCCACTCCGGGAGGCGTATTTTTTTCACGATACATTGAACTAAAAATCGGGGTGTATCCATACCTTGACAATACGAATGCTTCTCATTATTATTTGTAGAACTGCACATAACCGGAGCGAAGCCGATGCCTGTTGGACTTTGTAACCCTTAAAAATTGTTTCCACAAATTATTGCGAGGTTTGGCAATGTCCTGACTGCGGAACAATCCATCTTCAACTGGGCGATCTGACGCTACGCTTAGCTCCGCAGCAGAGGCATGGAATCGCGCGTGGGTTAAATCAGGCCTTACTGCAGATGAAGACCCATCAAGCCAGTCAGTTTGTTCTTCCGGGTAAAACGTTGGTTTCGAATTGACCGCCAAGGGGCGCCGGGCATGGGATATTATATTTACGCGTGGCTTGAACACGGCGATCCGCGGCTTCGAGTCGTCGATGCGCAAACCGGATCGGTCTGTCTGCGCTGGGACTATCACGGCTCAGGCCGGCCTAAATCCAGCGACAAGAAAGAAATTCAGCGATTATTCCGAGACTTGTTATTACTCACTTGCAGACAGGAGACCCGAAATGTTCGATTCTTCAATATTCGACCGAATCACGAAAGGACTTCTGAAGGAGATCATCGGGCGAACGAAATCCTGCATACAGAGTCAGCAGATTCTCTCAAACGTTTCGTGTCCGCTAATAATGAGCCGACCGTATCCAGGACATAGTGTACTCTAATACAAAACAAACTGAAAAAACTGTTGTTAGTTTATAAACTTTAATTTTACGACCCCGAGTCCAGCGATTACGCAATTTCTAGCCCCTGAAAAAAATTTGTTATATTATTTCAGGAACTTGTATTGTTCTTCCAGCAATGAATACGACTTGGCACGGCTACTGCTCTATACCTGTCAAGCGAAACAATCGCCCAACTTCTTAGACGAACGTTGTTAATCAAACTTAATTTGGAGATCAATACCATGACCGTTTTAGCAATCAAAGACCTGGCCGTTAGCAAAGAACTCGACCGTAAAGCAATGACCGAAGTTGTCGGCGGTGAATTTCCTGGCTTCTCGAGCATCCGTGTGCTGTCGCCGGATCTGTTCAACAAAGTAACTCCGATCACCGGTATCGCTGAAATCCCGACTTTCCAGACCAACAATCTGGTCCAGGCTGACGTGACCAACGCCACCAATGGACTCGGCATCAACTTTGTCAGCAACAACAAAGACGCCTTCCAGAACAACAGCAACTATGTTTCGGGCGTAAACAACCCGTTCGTAGGCTGATCCGAAAAGATAGTCATCGTTAATCAAACTTAATTTGGAGATCAATATCATGACCGTTTTAGCAATCCAAGACCTGGCCGTCAGCAAAGAACTCGACCGTAAAGCAATGACCGAAGTTGTCGGCGGTGAATTTCCTGGCTTCTCGAGCATCCGTGTGCTGTCGCCGGATCTGTTCAACAAAGTAACTCCGATCACCGGTATCGCCGAAATCCCGACTTTCCAGACCAACAATCTGGTCCAGGCTGACGTGACCAACGCCACCAATGGACTCGGTATCAACTATGTGAGCAACAACAAAGACGCCTACCAGGATAACTACAACTATGTTTCGGGTGTGAACAACCCCTTCGTAGCCTGATCCGGAAAAGCGCAGTAATCAACGGAGGCTTTCGGGCCTCCGTTTTTATTTGCGCGGCAATTCACGGCTGGTTGTTTGCGGGCAATATTGCGGGCGGGTTGTTCATGGATGGCATATCCGCAACCTTCCGCTCATCCTTCAAGAGCACGCCCGAAAGTCTGGCCATCCGCGCCCGGGTCAGCAAATAATCCAAGGTATCGGCCGCCGCGCCGTAACCGAGTCCCTCGGGCCGAATATTCGACACACAATTTCTCTGCGCGTCCGTATTGCCGAACCGCGGTTCGAAAACCAAATACGCGCCGAGGCTGTCCGGCGCACCGAGACCCGGACGCTCGCCAAGAAGAATCAACGCGATTTGCGCACCGATCAACGCACCGATCTCATCTTGCAGTGCGACCCTGGCGAAGGGCGCAACGATGATTGGCGCCATTTTCCATCGTTTGGCACGAAGTCTCGGCAAAAGATGCTGCAGCAGCGGCGGAGTGTGCCGCTCCACGGCCATTGACGACAGGCCGTCGCTGACGATGATCACGAGATCGTAATCCCCGGCCCGGCTTCCCAGCAGGATCGCTGACTCCTCGTGCAGCCGGCGGCCCAGGTCCGGCCTCTGCAAATAGCTCATCCGATCCGCGGCCTGTGTCCTGACCGGTAAAGTTTCGCCGCCAATTGCGCGGATCGTATCGGCGAGGCTTGCAGCATCGAAATTGCAATGAACGGCGTCTCTCGCGCGTGCGTGAGCCAATCGGAACTGCAACCATTCCGAGGTCGGCAGACTGCCTCCGGAGCGGCCGAGCGCGATTCTGGCCGAGGTAAATCGCTTCAGAAAGTCCCACCCGTCGCGGACCACCTGTTTCCCGGTCACGGTATTTTCAGATTGGAACCGCGTTCAGCAGCGGATGGCCGGGATCCGCCGACATCAACTGGTCCGTCGCGTCGACGATCGCCATTTGCTTCAACCACGCTTCAAACTCTGGCGCGGGTTTCAAATTCAGCACCTGGCGCAAATACTGACTGTCGTGGAACGAGGTGGATTGATAATTCAACATGATGTCATCCGCTCCAGGCACGCCCATGAAATAGTTGCATCCCGCCACGCCCAACAAGGTCAGCAGATTATCCATATCGTCCTGATCGGCCTCGCTGTGGTTGGTATAACAGACATCGACCCCCATCGGCAGGCCAAGCAACTTGCCGCAGAAGTGGTCTTCCAACCCGGCCCGGATGATCTGCTTGCCATCGAAAAGATACTCCGGACCGATAAAACCGACGACGGTATTGACCAGCAGCGGTTCAAATTTGCGCGCGACCGCATAGGCACGGGCTTCCAGGGTCTGCTGGTCAACGTCATGATGGGCGTCCGCGGAAAGACACGAACCCTGGCCGGTCTCGAAATACATCACGTTGTTTCCGATCGTGCCGCGATTCAGCGAGCGCGCGGTTTCACAGGCTTCACGCAAAAGATTCAAGGATACCCCGAAACTCTGATTAGCCTTCTCCGTACCCGCGATCGATTGGAACACGAGGTCCACGGGAGACCCTGACCGGATGGCTTCGAGCTGAGTCGTGACATGCGCGAGCACGCAGGACTGGGTCGGGATCGAATAACGCTGAATCAGGTCATCCAGAATATGCAACAGCCGCTGCGTCATTTCGACGTTGTCGGTGGCCGGGTTGATCCCGATGACCGCATCGCCGCAGCCGTACATCAAACCATCCAGAATCGCGGCGCCGATGCCCTTCGGATCATCGGTCGGATGATTCGGCTGCAGGCGGATCGACAGCCGGCCCGGCAGGCCGATTGTATTGCGGAAACGGGTGACCACGCGGCATTTTTTCGCGACCAGGATCAGATCCTGATTGCGCATCAACTTGCTGACCGCGGCGACCATTTCTGGACTCAAGCCAGGGGCAATGCGCTGCAACACTTGGCCATCGGTTTCATAGCGCAGCAACCAGTCGCGAAACTCTCCGACCGTGCATCCGGACACGGGCGAAAACGCTTCTGGATCATGCTCGTCGATAATCAGGCGCGTGACTTCATCCCGTTCATAGGGCACCAGCGCTTCGTCGAGAAAACGCTTGAGCGGCAGATCGGCGAGCGCCATCTGCGCGGCGACCCGTTGTTCGTCCGACGCGGCCGCAATTCCCGCCAGATGATCGCCGCTCCGCTCCGGGCTGGCCCGAGCCATCAGGTCGGCCAGATCCCGGAAGCGAAACCGTTCCATACCCAGTGTAAAATGATAGGCAGCCATTTGCGCCGGATCGAAAGAGCCGCGGGAATTCACAACTCCAGCGTTTCTTATATTGCACGGGTACGCGCACGTCAAGCACTTTCACAACCCCAATGCCGTTTCCGGTAAAATCGCAAGAAGTCATCAGGTTTCATTCGATAACGCCATCCAGGATTCCAAGCCATGCTGATCCGAACCAAGAAAGATATTCCCGCCTCGGAAATTACGAACCGATCGCTGTTCAGGCGCAGGCGGCAATTCATGAAAGCGGCCGCGACCGGCGCCGTCGCAGGCGCCGGTCTGCCGTTTCTGACCGCCGTGCAGGCGGGAGCCGGAGAGAAACTGTCCGGCATCGCCAGGAACAGCCCCTATTCGATCGGCGATGAACCCAACGAGTACGCGGATATTATCCGTTATAACAACTTTTATGAATTTGGGACCGGGAAAGGCGATCCGGCTGAAAACGCGCAAAATTTTAAAACCCGGCCATGGTCTGTCGCCATCGACGGGGAAGTCGAAAAACCGGCCGTTGTCGATATCGACAGCCTGATCGCGGGACGACCGCTCGAAGAACGGATCTATCGCCTGCGCTGCGTGGAAGCGTGGTCCATGGTAGTGCCGTGGGTCGGTTTTCCATTGGGCGGGCTGTTAAAGCAATTCAATCCTACCTCCAAAGCCAAATTCGTCGAATTCACCACCCTCCTCGATCCCGAGCAGATGCCGGGCCAACGGATTTCGGTGATCAAGTGGCCTTATGTCGAGGGCTTGACAATCGATGAGGCAATGCACCCGTTGACCATTCTTGCGGTCGGCTTGTATGGCGAAGTCCTGCCCAACCAGAACGGTGCTCCGTTGCGCCTCGTGGTTCCCTGGAAATACGGTTTCAAGAGCATCAAATCCATTGTCAGGATCCGCCTGACCGAGAATATGCCGCCTACGTCGTGGAATTTGGCGGCACCCGATGAATATGGATTTTACGCGAACGTGAATCCAGAGGTTCCGCACCCGCGGTGGAGCCAGAAGCGCGAACGCGTGATCGGAGGCGGTATTTTTTCTCCGAAACGCGATACGGAGCTGTTCAACGGTTATGCGGAACAGGTCGCGCATTTGTATCAGGGTATGGATTTGAGCAGGAATTTCTGAAGCATGAATCGCGAATTGGCCTGGCGGTTTGCCAAAATACTGGTTTTTACGATTTGCCTGGCGCCGTTCGCTTTCCTGTTGAACGATGCGTTGAACGATGCGCTCGGCGCCGACCCGATCGAGACGCTGCATTTCCGGACCGGTGACTGGACCCTGCGTTTTCTGCTGATCACGCTGGGATGCACGCCGCTGAAACTGCTCTTCAACTGGAAATTTCAGCTGCGCTTCCGGCGCATGTTGGGTCTTTTTGCATTTTTTTATGCAAGCCTTCATTTCTGCGTTTTTTTTGTGCTGGACCTGTCTCTTTCGTGGGCGCAGATCGTCGATGAGATTCCGCAGAGCCCTTATGTGCTGGCCGGGCTAACCGCTTATATTCTGCTGATTCCACTGGCCGCAACCTCGACCCGAAAAATGATTCAGCGTTTGGGCAGGAACTGGAAAAAGCTGCACCGGCTGATTTATGCGGCGGCCTGCCTCGGTGTGATTCATTTCTTTTGGCTGGTCAAGGCCGATCTTACCGAACCCGCGATTTACGCGGCGGTTCTGGTTCTCCTGCTTGGAATTCGTATCTTTCATTACGTCCGGCTAGTCCGGAATAATGCCAAACCCGCCCCGGTTCGCTGCCCATCCGCCGTTTAACCTTTGTTCGACGCGAGAATTGTCGGGCGGAAGCGGTTTCAAGTTGGGGAATTTTTGCCGATGCATCCGATCCAATGAGACTTTCGGGGGGATTTACTGTCCGCTTTGGGTTTAATTCGGACAATCCGGTACCAACCGGCTTGCGATCGCGCGCGGCGGGTTTTGCACCAAGAAGGCCGGGCAGGTTGTCAGATAATTGCCTATGATTTACTGATGCGGCGGTTCCGAATAGAGCAGGCGCTGATTCGCTTGATTTCCGTACAGGAGCATATAGGAAGTACATTGAAAAAAAATCGATTTTGGACTCTATTTACCCAAACCGCTGATCCCTCTGTCTATTTGTGGGCGGTATGTGTAATCGGTCTATTTTACACCACCCTCGGGGCTGTCAGCCTGGTCAGTCTCGGTGCCATGGACCGCTTGCCTGCGCTGCCGATCAGCGGGACGAACTGTATCGACGAAAAATTCAAGTTCCTGCACGAAACCGAGATCCGGTCGCCCGATCTGATTGCGGTCGGCTCTTCGGTCACCTGGCACAGCGTGGACATTTCCGCGATCGCGGACCGGTATGGCGACGCGGTTACGGCCCTCAACGCGGCCCCCTGTTATTTGATGGTCAACGAGACTTCCTTTCTGATCGACTTTTATCTCGAAAATCTGCCGGATGTGCGCACTGTGCTCAGCGTGTTCGCGATGCGCGACTTCGAGTCCTGTGAAGGGACTGGCAATTTCTTCGACACTTCGGAGGCGCGCCGTTATATTTTCGAAAGGCAACCGAGCTGGTACCTGTACTTTAAAAACTTCCGCCCGGTCGGTTTCATCCAGGATATCATTCATCTCCCCGATATGAGGTCTGGTGCTGATCTCAGAAACACGATGAAGATGGATCGATTCGGCTTCACGGAACTGAGTATTGAACCTCCGGAGATTCGTGGGGACAACCGGGTTTCCGCCGATTGCCTCCAGTTCGTGGAATCGACCGCCCGCGACCTCAATAATCGCGGCGTGCAATGGGTCGTTGTTCTATTGCCGCCCATGCCGTCCTGGGTTGATGCCTACGATCCGGGCGGCGCGCGCGATCAAGCCTGGCGAGCGAATATCGCAAACCGGCTCGATGGCACCGGAGCAATCCTGCTGGACGGCGCCAGTGACCTGCCGTTACAGGACGCCAACTTCACGGACCCTGCCCATCTACATTGGGAATCGGTTCCGATTCTGATGAACTGGATGCTGGACAAGCTGGAGAACGCGGAGATACTACCCGAAAGTGGCAGCCGTTCGGCCGATGCTATTTAACTCCTACGTCTTCATTTTTGCATTCCTGCCGGTGACGCTGGCCGGATATTTCCTGCTCACCCAATTTTCATCGCACCGGCCGAGCCTGCTGTGGCTGACCGGCGCGTCGCTGTTCTTTTATGGCTGGTGGAATCCGCAGTACTTGCTGCTGCTGCTCGGCAGCATACTTTTTAACTATTGGACCGGGCTGACCCTGGCGCGGATGTGCCGCGATCATTCGCCCTGGCTGCGCCCGACCCTGGCCGGCGGCATTGCGGTTAATCTTGCGATAATTGGCTATTACAAATACGCGGCCTTCATTGTCGACAATGTGGCGGCCTTGACCGGCGCTCATTTCACGATTAACGCGATCGTATTGCCTCTTGCGATCTCCTTTTTCACCTTCCAGCAGATTGCGTATCTGGTCGATGCGAGCCGAGGTGAGACCGCGGAATACGATTTCATTGATTATTGCTTATTTGTCACGTTTTACCCCCAGCTCATCGCCGGCCCGATTGTGCATCATAGGGAAGTCATGCCTCAGTTTGCGGCGCCGGGCCAAAGGCGGTTCGACTCACGCGCTTTCGCCGAGGGCATCACCTTCTTCACCGCCGGCTTGTTCAAGAAGGTGGTGCTGGCCGACAATCTGGCCAAAATCGTGGATCCCGCGTTTTCGGCCGTGGCGGGCGGCGATCCGCTGAGCGCGGCCACGGCCTGGATTGGTGTTTTCGCTTACTCGTTTCAGCTCTATTTCGACTTCTCCGGCTATTCCGACATGGCCGTCGGGCTCGCGCGTATGGTCGGGATCCGGCTACCCTATAACTTTAACTCTCCGTACAAGGCGGTTAACATCATCGACTTCTGGCGTTGCTGGCATATGACTCTGTCCCGCTTTTTGCGCGACTATCTGTATATTCCGCTGGGCGGCTCCCGGCGTGGACCGGTCCGCCGTTATGGAAATCTTCTGATCACAATGTTGTTGGGCGGAATGTGGCATGGCGCCGGGTGGACTTTCGTAATCTGGGGCGGACTGCATGGCCTTTATCTCGTGATTAACCACGCCTTTCATGCCCTGCGGCGCGCGACCGGCCTGAACCGGGAACACGGCTGGTTTGGACTGTTGGCCGGACGGCTGATCACCTTTATCGCGGTGACCATGGCCTGGGTGTTTTTCCGTGCGCCGACCACCGATGCAGCCTTCGCGATGTTGAATGCGTTAACCGGCGGTTATGGACTGATCGACCCTGCGGAATCGCTTTCCGTGCATCGCTACGCGCTCATGGGAGTTCTGTTGATCGTGGTGTGGTCCATGCCGAACACCCAGCAGATGATTGACGCTTGCGGCAATCGGCATTCCTATCTGCGCTGGGCTCCGACCGCGGCCTGGGCGACCGCGGTTTCGGCCGGCCTGATATTCAGCATCACCCAGCTTTCCAAAGTCAGCGCGTTCATCTACTTTAACTTTTAACCGGTGTAGCGTGCGCCGCGCGCACGAAATGGATTCGGGACATTAAATGCCATGGAGGAACTGGAAAGAAACCTTTGCGGAAGACGCGCGGCGATATTCACCGTAAAGAACCCCATTGAACCCTGGATATAAAGACGGCGATAATCGGTCATCCGCGCCTACCTTGAACGATGCGCTTCAGACATCTGCGCATCCGATCAGGCTAATCAGCGGTTAAACCTGGCGCCGGTCAAGGATGAGACCAGGGGAGAGCTTGGGGATCCTGCATACCGCGCTATTTTCGACATACAGCAATCGGGCGAAGGAGAAAATCACCATGTATCATGTCGCCATCGAGAGAAGGCAAGGCAAAGACAGCCAGTACCGCACCTCCGACAAAGTGCGCATACACGGCAATTATCTGGAGCTGCCACTGGGCAAGAAGACGTACTACATCGAGTTAAGCGGGATCAAGGAAATCGTGGAATGTGAGATCACGGATGAAGGCGAGCCAGGAGAGATCTTGCCGTAATGCCATCTAAGTTGAATTATCGAAATGTATCAGTCGTTCACGGCGACAACCGCTTCATTGCGAATTCCTGATCGGCCAACGCTATTAATGAATAGCACCGATCCGATAATGATCACCGATGCCGATAAGATGCGCGGGGTTAGCGGTTCCTGTGCGAACCAGTTTCCCAGGAACACCGCGACCAACGGATCCGCATAGGCATAGGTCGCGACCAGCGGGATCGGCGCGTTTTGCAAAAGCCACCCGTACGAGACGAATCCGATCATCGAACCGAACGCGATGAGATACGCCAAGGCCAGCCACGACTCGGCGGAAACCGCGGAAAAACTGAATCCCTTCAACTCGCCGCTGATGCCACTGACGGCCATCAAGGCAAAACCGCCGGTCAGCATTTCGGCGCCCGTGGTCGTCAGGGCGGACCTCGGCAGGTCGGCGGTCTTGCTGTAGACCGAGCCGATCGCCCAGAGCAGGCCGGCAATCAGGAGCGCCGTCACGCCGAGCGGGTTCAGGTGCATATCGCCGGAAAATTCCGAAGGACCGACGAGCAGGTAAATCCCCGTGAACCCGATAGTCAAACCGGCGATCACGCGGCCTGTCGGTATCACGCCGTTCGGCCTTATCGCATCGGCGATCACCATGAACATCGGCACCGCGCCGATGATCAGCGCGGCGACGCCCGAAGGGACGGTCTGCTCGGCCCACGAAACCAGTCCATTGCCGCCGAGAAGGAGCAGCGTGCCGACGATTGCGGCCGACCTCCATTGTCGGCCGGCCGGCATTGCATCGCCCGCCGCACGCCGCCAGATCAGAAGGATCGAGCCCGAAACCAGAAACCGCAGTCCGGCCGAAAGAAACGGCGGAATTGTTTCCACGGCAAAGCGGATCACCAGGTAGGTCGAACCCCAGACGATATAGACCGCCAGTAATGCTATCCAAATCTTCGTTTTCATTCCTCGAACGCCTGAATAATCTCGATTTCCGCCCCGCTGGGCTAGATCAATACCTACGTTGTCAATGGACGGTATACTCGAAGCCATCCATGGCGCCTGGATTCCGGCAATCTGCCTGCCGGAATGACGAACTGAAAAATTTCGGTAATGTAAATTGACAAAGTAGAATTAACCTGGTCCTAGAAAAGTCCAACCATTATTTTACGGACTTCAGGCCGTGGTGGATAATGGAGTCTCCATGAATACCGAAGGGAGTTGAAAACAATGCCCGTACTATTGCGCAGATTTCTTGGTTTGATCGTATTAGTGGCAACCATTGGCTTGGCCACTTGCCAGTCGATGGTGAAAGCCGACCCATCCAGTTCCAATTATTTTGCTGAAGCCGCTTTGGACAGCCGTTCGCGGGCTGAGTAATGGATCAAATAAGAAAACCCGGACGTTTTTTAGCCGATGCCTTAGAACGCTATTCTCCTCGCGGTTTGCTGCTCTATTTTCTGCCGGTGGCGCTGCTTCCGGCGACGTTTATCGGGTTAGGGAAAGGCCATTTGGCGAGCATATTAATTAATGCCTCCGGTTTTACGTTGTATATGGTGGGCGCCTGGTGCTTGCGCAAGGGCTTGCAGGCGGAGCAGCATTACTCGAAGCGCCGGATTGTCCGCGCGCCCCCAAAACCATTAAAAATGATCGCCGCCATCACCACGGCGCTGGCGACCGGCATGATCGCCTGGCTCGGCGCGAGATATTCTCTGCCGGTGGCGCTGATGTTCGCCGGCGGCGCATTGCTGGGCATGTATTTAAGGTATGGGTTCGATCCCAGCGATGAAACGAAGATCGTCGCCCAACACGGCTATTCCAGAGACGAAATACTGAAGACCCTCGAGGATTCGTCGCGGATTGTCCGCAGTATCGAACGGGCCAACGACCGGATTCGAAATACCGAGATGAATCAGCGCATCGAACGCATTTGCGAAGTTGCCGACCGTATTCTGGCGGAGATCGCCGCCGATCCACGGGATATGCGCCGGGCGCGCAAGTTTCTGAAGGTTTACCTGGATGGCGCCAGACAGGTCACGGAAGGTTACGCCAAGACCCACCAGCAAACCCAATCCGGGGAACTGGAACAGAATTTCCGCAATGTGCTGGGAACCATTGAATCGGTATTTCAGGAACAGCATCAGAAATTATTGGAAGAAGATGTTTTCGATCTGGATGTAAAAATCGAAGTATTAACCACCCAGCTTAAACGGGAAGGCATCGTTTGACGCCGTCAAGCCATAGAGGATTCAATCATGAGTGACCAGCAACCATCCACCACGACTCAAACTGCAACCAGTATGCCGGAGGGTTTATTGTCCAGGGAGATTGTCCCGGGCGTCACCGCCGAAATGGTCCCGCTTGCCGAGACACCGCCGGAAAGGCAGCAGCGCATTCAGCGGTTGCAAAGCGAAATCGATGTCAGCAAAACCCAGTCGATCATTTTTTTCGGGAGCAAGGCGCAGGAACAGTTGACCACGATTTCCGACCGGATGCTGGATGGCGTCCAGAACAAGGATATCGGCCCGGCCGGCGATGATCTGAATGAAATGGTGGCGACGATACGCGGTTTTGAAGTCGACGATCTGGACCCGAACCAGAAACAGGGCTTTTTCGACCGATTGCTGGGCAAGGCCAAGCCGGTGGTCAAATTCCTGCAGCAATACGAAGAAGTGCGCAAGCAGATCGATACCGTCACCGACAAGCTGGAGCGGCACAAAACCGGTTTACTGACCGACATTGCCTCGCTGGATCGTCTCTATCAGGCCAACCTCGATTATTTTCATACGCTCGAGGATTATATTGCCGCGGGCGAAGAGAAACTGCGCGAACTCGATGAAGTCATGATTCCGGAGCAGGCCGGACAGGTCGACGCCAGCGGCGAAGTGATGGCCGCGCAAAACCTGCGCGATCTGCGTGCCGCGCGCGATGATCTGGAGCGGCGCATTCATGACCTGCGGCTGACGCGGCAAGTGTCGATGCAAAGCCTGCCCGGCATCCGTCTGGTCCAGGAAAACGATAAAGGCCTGGTCAACAAGATCAATTCGACCATCGTCAACACCGTGCCGTTGTGGCGCCAGCAATTGGCGACGGCGGTAACCATTTACCGCTCCTCACAGGCGGCGGAAACGCTCAAGGCGGCAACCGACCTGACCAACGAGTTGCTGGCCGCGAATGCCGAAAACCTGAAGCTGGCCAATGCCGAGACCCGCAGACAACTGGAGCGCGGTGTATTCGACATCGAAACGGTCAAAAAAGCCAACGCAACGCTGATCGCAACGATCGAGGAAAGCCTGCAGATCGCCGATCAGGGCAAGAAAATGCGCAGTGACGCGGTACTACAACTCGAACAATGCGAGACCGAACTGCGCAAAACGCTGGCTTCGGCGCATGCCAGGCCAACCCCATGACGCCGGTCTTTTTTTGATCGATTCGTCCAGCGGAATCAAACGCACGACAACAACTCTCATGTTCAGGATTTTTTTGACCCTGGTCATTGCTCTGGCAATGGAGGGCTGTGCATCGACCCGTCCGGTGCTTTACCCGAACGAGCATTTCAATGCCGTCGGGGCGGACGCCGCCGACGAGGAGATCGAGTTCTGCATCGATCTCGCGGAGGCCGCCGGCGCCGATTCCGGAGGGAGTGACGCAGGAGAGGCGGCAGCCAACACCGCTGGAGGCGCTGCTGTCGGCGCCGCATCGGGCGCCGTTGGAGGCGCAATCGTCGGCGCCGCGGGCGCCGGATCGGCGATTGGAGCGGCCAGTGGCGCGACCACGAGACTGTTGTACTGGCTTTTCGGCGAGGAGAAACGCAGTCCTGCCTTTGAAAACTTCGTAAACCGATGCCTTGCGGAACGCGGGTATGAGATTGTTGGCTGGGACTGAAAGCCACCTGGCTTCAGTCTTTCTCAACGTCCTGTTGATCTCCTGCGCGACCCGATCCGATGGTTTCGCCTGAATTCGATGGGCCGAGACGGCAGCTTCCCATCTATCCGAAAAATCTGCGCCCGGTGATCAGTCGGGGATTTTATAATTCTTACGACTATAAAATCGAGATATTAAGGATGTGCTGAGGCACGAAGCGCAGTTTTCGCATGTGCGATAAACTCCGATCCAAGCGTTTGTTCCGGCTTGCCGACCAGATCTCCGGGCGGCAATGTCCAAATGCAAAACCAATGCTCCGGCAGAATCACGTCCTCGCCCATGCGATAAGGTTTGCGTTCTTTCATATAGCGAATGCCATCCACAATCGATCGACTATTCCAATCAAGGAGTGATTCTCTCAACGCGCTGCAAGATTCACCGTAAAGAACCACATTGAACCGGGAATATAAGGACGGCGATCGTTGCTCATACGGCTACCTCGAACGATGCGCTTCGCGCCTCAGGGCATCCTATGCGGGCTCACTCTCAATAACCTACCCTGTGTGGTCGAAATAGACCCGGCATTACCCTTCCACCGGGCGGAACTCCTACGGTCTCGGATCTGCGACGAAGCACATCGAACTTGGAATCGGCCAAATTGTTCCAGTCAATCTCAAGGATGGTTATAACGTCGAAGAGGTTCTGCCTGCCATTTTGAAGCATCTTCAGGAACCGCGATGCCATCAATATTTGCGTTGTTTGAAGTCTTTCCACAAAAAAAAATACTGGGAGCGGATCTGGAAACAAAGCATGGGCGCGGGGCGGTTATTGGTCGCGGCCGGAAGCGACTGGCTGCGGAGAAGAAGGGATCGGGATGGAAGGTGAGAATTGACTGGGCCAGGGCGCGGACACTGTTGAATTAAAGCAAGATTATGCCTTACTTGAGATTTGAGAAAATTTGAAGTAGAGTTTTGCCCAACGTCGCATATCTCCGCAACCGAAGCGCAAAAACAGCGTCTTGTTGCGGTGTAAATAACAGGGAATTAAAGGGGTTTTTGTTCAACGATTGATGTCCTGTATTTACCAGCTTTGAGTGCTATGCGAACGCGGTTCATGTTTAAACGCGACGATTGTTCGTCGACTCATTGTTGAACTAAACCGCTTCGCGGCAGCTTTTCCTCTGCACCTTCGGAGGTTTTCCTTTTACTGACGGTTTGTCGGACACTCCTCTTGACCGCTTTTGGTCGTGAAGAGAGGAGAACAACGATGACACCGTTACGTCGCAAGA
>JBGTCG010000022.1:0-14498 GCA_041748915.1 Methylococcales bacterium | reverse complement strand
CGTTACCGTCTCTATGGAACGAGTGTTGTCAGCAAGGCCCCGGTTGGCATTTTTGCCCTTGCCATGGCTGCCTGGATGACCTAAAGCCGATTCGTCTTTTTCAGTTTGGGACGATGGCTTGCTGGAATTCTTGCTGTCCTTGTGGGTGCTTTTTCCCAGGAAAATGGCGAGCATCAGCGCAACAATCATGAACCGGCTGGTCATCAGCGCCATGCTTTCAGCGCTGATTTTACTGGTCGAACAGAGCTGTTCAAAATCAGCCTTCAAACGGCTGATTTCATTTCTTACCGAGGTTTTGTCAAGGCTCGCCATCAATAGGGCTATAAAGATTTGGAATAAACCTATCATAGCATTGGTTTTTTCGCCGGACGGGTGTGTCCTTGAGCGGGCAAAAAACGCTTTTTTGACACCAAAACCAGCAGACACCGAAGAAATCATCCCAGCGCCTTTACAGCGGTCTCACCGAGTGGATTGAATGCCAAGCTAAAGAAATGAGATTTTTTCTATAAAAACCTGTCAAGTGTTTTTTTATTTATTTTTATGGGGGGGGTGAGTAGTTACCCTTTCCCTTTATCGAGGGGTTCGTGATTGGTCACTGTTCCGCTCTTAAGTTTCTCTCTGCCCCGCGAGCCACTCCGCCGGGGTGAGGCAGGGCAGGCCTGCGGCTGCCCGCTCCCGTAATTCCCGATCGAGTGTAATCAGTGTCGATCCAGCCTGTGCGGTCACAGCGGCATATACCGCATCCGCGCCCCGGAGGCGCAAACTTGCTCCCAGGCTCGCGGCAGTTCCGGCCACTGCTTCGTCGAGGACGGCAAGGCGCAGCCGTGGGGTGGCGAGCACCACATTTTCTATTGTTTTCCCGGCGCCGGCATCGCGCGCTTTGCGTGCAGCGGCACAGACTGTCTCGACCACTACCAGCGTCGGACAGACGATTTCAATTCCATGACGCGCAATGGTCATGAACAGTCGCGCGGAATCATCGAAATGCGGCTCGCGCGGGTCGCTTGCGGCCAGCCAAATATTCGCATCGAGCGTGACCGTCATCGGTTGCGATCCGCGCGCAGAATCTCGATCAGGGTACGGGAATCGACAGCATCTTCGTGAATATTCCGGCCGACCGCCTGCAATTCCTTGAGCCAAACCTCCGTCTCCCGCATTCGTTGTTCAGCACTCTCCTTGTCCGATTCTTTCAGGGTGTCGCTTTCTGCGAGCCAGCGCTTGAGAAGCTGTGCGATTAAATCTTTGATCCGCACGTTCTGTAAGGCCGCGCGGGCTTTTACCTCGCGGAACAATGGGTCGGGAATTTCAATCGTCGTTTTCACGGATGCGCACCAATAAACCAATAAAACCAGGTTGATGCGATTATGCGGTCGGTGCTTTTTTAAAGCAAGATCCGCATATAGATCGCGCGATTCAAGGATGTGAACACGGAAGCGATCGGGTTGGCACATTCTGGAAACGCGGCGGGCTGGATGATAATCTGGTTGCAGCACTCAACTCAGATCCGGTGGCGCCGGCCTTTCTTCGGTCCGCCAGACCCTCGAATATGAAATCAACATTCAAATCAATTTACCTGAAGCCGAAAAAGGAGCGGGCCGTCCTCAATCGCCATCCGTGGGTGTTTTCCGGCGCCGTCGGGAAACTCGACGCCGGTCTCAAAATCGGTGATCCCGTTGTGGTCAGGGATCATGCCGGAAATTTTCTTGCGGTCGGGCATTGGCGCGGCGCTGATGGCCTGGTGTGCCGGCTCGTCTGTTTTGATCAGGACCGGGTTGTCGATGATGCGTTCTTTGTTCAACGGTTTTTCGATGCAAAGAAATTGCGTACCGGTTTGGGCCTGCCGTCGGCGCAAACCACGGGATACCGTTTACTGAACGGCGAGGGCGACGGACTCCCCGGTCTCGTGTGTGATCTTTACGAAACGACAGCGTGCATTCGGTCGTCAAATCCGGGATTGCTGCCGGTCATTCCTAAATTATGCGATTTTCTTGCGAGCCACTGCGCATGCAGGGATATTTACTTCGATAATTCGGACGAAAAGGTTTCGAGCTGGTTGATCGGCGGCGAGCACCGATGCGAATTCTTGGAAAACGGCTTGCGGTTTCTTGCGGATATCAGCGACGGCCAGAAAACCGGACATTTTTTGGACCAACGGTATAACCGCTCCCTGGTTGGAGAATTCTCGAGTGGCCGGACCGTGCTGGATGCCTTTTCGTATTCGGGCGGATTCAGCGTTTATGCGCTGCGGGGCGAAGCCAAGCGGGTAATGTCGGTGGATATCTCCGCAAACGCCGTCGAGCTTTGCCGGATAAATGTCCGGAACAACGGCTTCGCCGGTGGAAATGATGCGGAAGTGGCCGATTGCTTCGACTATTTGCGGCAAATCAAAAAGGGTGATTATGACCTCATTATTCTGGATCCGCCCGCGTTCGCGAAGACCACGCACGCCGTGCCGCAAGCGGCGCGGGGCTACAAGGATATCAATCTCAATGCGATGAAGGCCGTTCGTAAAGGGGGTTTCCTCTTTACCTTTTCGTGCTCCCAGCACGTCGATACGGATCTCTTTAAAAAGATAATCTTCGCGGCCGCAAAGGACAGTGGCCGTGATGTCAACATCATTGCGGAGCTCTCGCAAGGTTTCGATCATCCGGTTTCGGTCTATTGTCCGCAGTCGCATTACCTGAAGGGGATGGGGCTCTATGTCCGTTGAGGTCGGCACGGCGCTAAATGAGTGCCTATTGGCGGGTCGTGGGTCTTATGACCGGTATCGATGCGCGGGATTTTTTGTCACCGCCTTTGAACCGCATAGTAAGAGAAAGTCGATATGCCGATAAAGGTTATCGTAGAAAAAGGTGAAGACGGATATTTCGAGGCGCACTGTCCCGCCTTGAAAAGCTGTTGGTCGCAGGGAACGACGCGAGTCGAAGCATTGGATAACATCAGAGAAGCTATTGATCTTTATCTCGACCCTGAACCGTCGGAATTGGTGAACGATGAAACTCATGAGGTCGCTGAACTGACAATATGAAGCTGCCGGTTTTGGCCGTAAGGCAAATACTGGCTGCATTGCAAAGACTCGGGTTTGTTGAGCGGGTATCAGCCTCGACATTGCGATTGTATGACGAATTTGCCTCCCTCACCCTCTCCCGGGCGAGGCGATTTAAAATCGCAAGTTATGACAGTATCTGCTAAATTCGAAGAGCCGGCTTGCTGCTCGGAAGTTGAAAAACAACAATGTCGGGTTTAGCCAGATAATCCAGGGCTGTCCTGAATCGCCGAGAGCACATAATCCACGTCGCGAGGAGTATGTTCGGCGCTGATTTGAAAACGGATCTCCTCATCCCCCTTCGGCACGACCGGGTAGGTCAGGCCGGTGACGAGGATATTGTGTTCGAAAAGACCGTCAACCAACGTCCTGGTTTTATCGGTGTCGCGGATCACCAGCGGGACGATCGGGTGCTCGCCGGGCAGGGTTTCATAGCCCTTCGAACGGAACCCGTCGCCCAGGGCGCGGGCCAGTTCGTGGATCTTTTTCACCAGCGCGACCCCTTCGTCGCTGTCCAGGATCGCGAGAGATTTCAACGCGGCCGCGGCTTCTCCGGGAGTGATCGGGTTCGAGTAGATGTAGGTGGGCGTAGTTTCCCGCAGGTAATCGACGACGGTTTGGCTCGCGACCACGTAGCCGCCGTTGACTCCGAGGGCCTTGCCGAGCGTGGCGACCAATACGTCCGCGCGGGCGCGGGTTTGTTCCTCGGCGCCGCGGCCGGTCGCGCCGAGCGAACCGACGCCGTGGGAATCGTCCACGACGGTCACGATTCCTTCCGGATAGTCGTCCTGGTAGCGGTCGCACATCGCGGTGATTTGATCGAGCGGGGCATGATCGCCGCGCATGCTGAAGACGCCGTCGGTGACGACGACGATCCGCTTCGCGAGGCCGCGGTTGCCGCCCAGGATTGCGTTCAATTCGGCCATGTCGAGATGGGCATAGACCGCTTTCCGCGCCGAGTGGGCGGCCAGCCGGATCGCATTGATGATGCAATTGTGGTTCAGCGCGTCGCTGACCACCAGCGTCTCATCGCCGATCAATTGCGGAAGGACGCCCGTCACCGCTGCATAGGCGGCGCTGAAGATCATCCCGGCGTCCCGGCCGTGGAAAGCCGCGAGCCGTCGCTCCAGCTCGACGTGGGGAAGAAAAGTTCCGCTGATGAACCGGACCGCGCCTGGACCGGCGCCGAAATGACGCCCGGCTTCTTCTTCGGCGGCGATCACCCGCGGATCGTGGCCAAGCGCCAGATAGGAGTTGGCGTTCATGCGCAGAAACGGGCGTTTGCCGCAGCCCGCGAGCAAATAGCGCGGTCCGAAGCCGTTCGAGGCCGATTGGCGGCCGGTGATTACGCGCTCGAAGCCTTTGCGGCTGCCGGTTTGATTCAGTTGATCGATCCTGGCCTGGAGCAGGGGTGTTAGTTTATTCAGCACCATGTCCGCCCTCCTGCGGTGCATTTAATTTGACCCTGAGTTGTTCCAGCATATCCCGCGTCATCGCCGGAAGGTCGTAACGGGGCCGCCAGCCCCAATCGCTGCGCGCGGCCGAATCGTCCATGTTGCGCGGCCAGGATTCGGCAATCGACTGGCGCAACGGGTCCACGGCATAGCGCATGTGGAACGCGGGAATCATTTTCCTGATTTCGGCCGCGATGTCGTCGGGCGCGAAGCTCATCGCGGTCACGTTGTAGGCATTGCGATGCCGAAGCTTGGCGCCGTCGGCCTCCATCAACGCAACGGCGGCATCCAGTGCGTCCGGCATGTACATCATATCGAGCCGGGTATTCGCGTGCAAAAAACACTCATAACTGCCGTGTTGCAACGCGGCGTAGTAAATTTCCACGGCATAATCGGTCGTGCCGCCGCCCGGGGGCGTGCGGTGGGAGATCAAGCCGGGGAAACGCAGGCCGCGCGTGTCGACGCCGTAGCGCCGGTGGTAATAATCGCACAGCAGTTCGCCGGCGACCTTGGTAATGCCGTACAGGGTCTTGGGGCGCTGGATCGTGATTTGCGGCGTATTGACGGACGGGGTTTCCGGGCCGAAGGCCCCGATGGAACTCGGAAAGAACACGCGGCAACCGGTTTCTTTCGCGACTTCCAGCACATTGCGCAGACCGTCGATGTTGATTGCCCAGGCCAGTTGCGGATTTTTTTCGGCGACCGTCGAAAGCAGCGACGCAAGATGATAGATCGTATCGATGCGATATTCCCGCACCGCGTCGCGGATCGCCGCGCCGTCCCGGATATCGAAACTTAAAAGCGGGCCGGTTTCCGCCAGCTCCCGATCGGTTTCGCGGCGATGGCCGGCGGCGACAACCCGATCTGTCCCGTATTTCTCGCGCAGAGCAAGCGTCAGTTCGGAACCGATCTGACCGGTCGCACCGGTAATCAGGATTCTTTGCATGCTAAAGGTTTTCCGGATGGATGAATGCAGAATCGGCGGGTCGCCCGGTCGGTCCAACCCATGAGGGTATTATCCAAAGTGGTTATTCCGATCATAAGCGGCAATCATTGATCACCCGGTTTTCTTTGGTTTTGACCCTATGCATAATCGATTGGTGCAGGACCGAACCTCTTTTTCGATTAGGGAGGCGCCAGTTCGAGTGCATAGCCCTCGGGATGGTGAAAATCCGGCCGGCCCCGAGGGTGACGCAATGCCCAATAGGATAACGTGCCGTCCCGGATTTCGACCACCGCGGCCAAAGCCAACCGGAGCGTCTTGCCCGCGAGAGCCAGCGGGCTCAGGTCGAGCTGGACGTCCAGTTCGAAAGAGCGGCGATCAGCGTGGGGAACGATCATGGGCGGGATGTCGATCGCGGGTGCGGTCATGCCGTTCCGGTAAGCCGAGAAATGATAAAGCGCCCAGGCGGTCGACGGAACAAAATTGAATTCGTGGTATCCCGTTTGCGCTTCGGTTGTTACGAAAGCTTCAAAACAGGTACGCCTCCAGAGATCGTCGCAGCGCCCGGGCTGCGTTAATCCGGGAATGGACAGCCGCGCGACATCGCCCTGGATCTGGTAACGTATTCGGAGGTCGCTTCGGGTCGGCCGCTCGATCTCGACGTCGAACCGGCCGACCTGTGCGCAGGGCGAGGCGGGGTGGCAGTGCAGCGTTAACGCCGGCATCAGGCCTTGCATTGCTTATCGATCAATCCGGCTCGGTATGCGGGCGGATCCTCCGGCGCGCCCTAATCGCCATCGCGGCGAAGGTTCTTTTTGTAATCGACCAGGGAACGGATCTCGCGGATGATGTCTTCGCCGCCCGAGGGGGTTTCAAGGCCGCGCGCGACGTGACTGTTGCGGTAGCCGTAACCGAAATAAACGACTAGTCCGATTGCCGCCCAGATCGGAAAGACCAGTTTGGCATCCATCGGCAGGAACAAAAACAGGATGATGCAACCGAGCACCGCCGAAGGGCCGACCACCCAGATCGCGGGGGTCCGGAAGGGCCGGGTTCGGTGTTGGTCCCTGACCCGCAGGATCATGACGGCGAGCGCCACCACCATGAAAGCGAACAGGGTGCCCGAGTTGGAGATATCGGCGAGCTTGCCGACCGGTAAAAACGCGGCTGCGATCGTGACCGCGACTCCGGTGACCATGGTCACGATATGAGGGGTTTTGAAACGCTCGTGGACCTGGCTCAAAACCTCGGGCAGCAAGCCGTCGCGGGCCATCACGAAAAAGATACGGGTTTGGCCGAACAGCATCATGAGCACGACCGACGGTAGAGCCAAAAACGCCGCCAGACCGATCAAGTTACCGATTTTTTCCCAGCCGATCTGGCGTAACACCAAGGCCAGAGCCTCGCGCGAACAGACCAGAGGCTGCGATCCGGCCGCGGCGAGCGACTGGCATTGTTCGGCCAGCGCGATCGAACCCGGCGGAAGACTTACGTTCGCAGAATCCATGATCGGCTGCGCGCCGACCGCGCCGATCGCTGCCGCGGATACCAGTAAATAAAACACGGTGCAGATCGCGAGCGAGCCAATCAACCCGATCGGTACGTTCCGTTGCGGGTCGCGGGTTTCCTCGGCGGCGGTGGAGACCGCATCGAATCCGACATACGCAAAAAAGATCGATGACGCGGCGGTCACAACACCCGTTCCGCCCTGGGGTAGAAACGGCTGGAAATGCCCGGTATCGAGTACCGGCAGCGCGAGAAATATAAAAGCCGTCAGGGCTGTGATTTTGACCGCTACCAGCACGGCATTGAAGGTTGCGCTTTCCTTGGTGCCGATGACCAACAGGCCGGATACGAGCAGACACACGACGACCGCCGGTAAGTTGATGATTCCGCCCGCATAGGGCCCATTCGCGATCGCCGCCGGAAAATCGATTCCGAGCGAATTATGCAACAGACCGACGAAGTAGCCCGACCAGCCGACCGCGACCGCGCTGGCCGCGACCGCGTATTCAAGGATCAAAGCCCAACCCACGAGCCAGGCGACCAATTCGCCCAGGACCGCATACGAATAGGTATAGGCCGAGCCGGAGACCGGCACCATCGAGGACAGTTCGGAATAACAAAGCGCCGCGACAGCACAGACGGACCCGGCGATGACAAAGGAAATCATCATGCCCGGCCCGGCCTTTTGGGCGGCCTCTGCCGTCAGCACGAAGATCCCCGTGCCGATGATCGCGCCAACCCCCAACAAGGTCAGATGCCAGGCCTCCAGAGACCTGTGCAGGCTTTTCTTTTCGGCTGTGGCCAGGATCGAGTCGAGAGTCTTTACGCGCCAGAAGATCATGGAGTTCCTCACAATAGAGTTAGGGAAGCGCTGAATAAATCCTTCCTGGGTTGAAGTGGTTCAATAGATGTGACCAACCCAGTTAAGGGATAATACCCTAACTGGAGGTTGGAAATGATGACGAAAAAGAAATATTCGAGAGAAGTCAAATTAGATGCCATTAGCCTGGGTAGGGTGGGCACCGCCCACGTTCTCCCCGCTTCGACCAACGTCACATGGTGGGCATTGCCCACCCTACTCGCCGAAATCTTTGTGATCGGACGGGGAACTATCGCCGCCGCACCAATTCTTGGCATAAACGCCGGCACGGACGTAACGATGAAATGTCGACCACGGCCAATCGATCGCGCGGTTCACGTGGCCGTGTTTGACGGGATTCCAATGGATGTAATCCACATGCCGGTTGAAATCCTGCTGGTCCCGTATTTGGTGCTCCCAAAATCGCCGTTGCCAAATGGTGCTTTCGCGATGCTTGGCCTTCGAACCATTGATCCACGCCTCACGCCGTAATCGATCCCTTGCCTCCTTGGAAAACCGGGCCTTAATCATTCCCCATCGTTTGGAAAAATCACAATCATCCGGCGGTAACGTCCACACGCAATGGATGTGTTCGGGCAATAACACCCACGCATCGATCGCAAAAGGATACTCTAGTCGCACTTGACGAATGACTTCACGCAATATTTGCCGGCGTTCCGGATGCAGCAACAAGGCTTGCCGGCGGTACGTAACCACCGTAAAAAAATAACTGCCACCCAGTGTTTGCGCTCGACGGTAATTGGGCATGCTTTGAAATAATATGGGGTTGGTGTGACTCGAAAAGGAATCGGCCATTAACAACCGGGCGGGGCGAACCTGGCCAACACGCTAAACGTAGGCGATCCAAACGGTTCTGGAACACCCGAGCAGGCTGGGTACCGCCCACCTTCTCCCTGCCTCGCCCAACGCCACATGGTGGGCGGTGCCCACCCTACTCGCCTAGCCAATCAGGCGAGCAAATGTAGCAAGCGTAGCCCGGATCCAATGAAATGGAATCCTGGATGGTCGGAGATCCGAATCTCCCGTATTCCGCTACGCTACACAGGCTACAATGATTTTCGCCGGCAAGATCACCGGTAGGTCTTCGCTGGAACACTTTAATTAGGCAAACAGCTTGTCGTATTCGGCATGACTGCCAATCCACACCCAAAGGAAACCACCCTCAATTGGCGTAGAAACTGCTCGGTAATGCGAACCGACACGAGCAGACCAAACCTTGCCGACTTTTTTGAATTGTAAAGAACGATGGGAAGGATCAGCTTTGATCAATTTGAAATTCTTGTCTGCAAGCTCACGAATTTCCAATGGAAGTTTTTCGTAGCCTATCCAAAAGCTGGAAGCCGTTTTGTGCTTCAAAGATCGCTCGTTTTTCCGGCTCGATGTTCCGCCAATGCAGTGTTAATAAGAAAATCCAGCTTTCCTGCATTTGAATCGGCTTCAATTTGCTTGTCCCACCGCGATTGGTCGAATTCAATAAACCAGTCGCGGAGTCTGGAAAACGAAGCGTCATCTAAGCCCGCGATCTGTTCTTCTATCGTTTCTACACTCATCATAAGTTGTACTCACAAGATTGGTAGTATGGGAATTATAACTACGAATGGTTTTTTCCTCATACCTTTGAGCAAGCCAGCGTAGCCCGGATGCAATGAAATGGAATCCGGGATGTTCGGAGGACCGAATTTCCCGAATTCCGCTACGCTGCATACAGTCTATAACGATTTTTACAGGCGTGGCTCACGGTGTAAATTGGCTGGGTCATTGTCAAATGCATCGGATTAACTGACCGGAGTTAAAATCCCGGCAGGAACAATGATCACTGGGCCCGATCTCTCGGGGCCATCTCCTGCACCTTTAGATAACCGGCGTTCACGAACGCTGGTCGAGCACGTCGATGCTGCGCTGAATTCTCCAAACGATGAAGCTGCGGTCGCGGCCAGGGCTCTATCAGAGAGAGCCGGATCAATGCCGCAACCAGGGTGCGGGTGTGGATTAATCCGCACTTTGCGAATGAATTCATACCTACCGAGGCGCCTGTGTTTCCCCTTATTCTGGTCGGGAAACGGGGTCAAAGCCGAAAGCCGTCGCCTTGCGGCGTCTATTCGACAAGCGTATGATTTTCGTTCGGATTTGTAGAAATAGGATGACTATGCCGGTTAACGCAATGGAAAGATCGATGATGGAACAGAGACTGAAACTATTGGCCGTCTGCAGAACTCCATCGTTGATGGGTGTGCTCGAGATCAAAGAATTCGTGGCGAGCACGAAACTGCTTCGACGGGAGAAAAGCGCGCTCCTGCCGGCGCTTGAGTTCAGCAGTCTCGATTCGTTATCGGATGCGATCAGAACGGCGTTAACGTCCCCGCAAAATCATATCGTGCTCGCCTGCGGCTTTGCGACGGCCGAGATCCGTGAAACCCTCATTCCATTCGGCGATTCCCAGCCGCTGTGCATCATTGTCCAACCACCCGCGGCCGCCGAGCGACTGCATGCGCCGACCGCGTCCCTGTTTGAAACGCGGAGAATTACGCGGGTCGGCTCATTAATGGAAGGCGTGCGGAAAGCGGTTGTTCGCTTCACGGTGCGTTCCCTCGGGGGAACCCTGCGTAAATTCAAGAACGATGCGGAATTCGGGCAATATTTCGCGCTTCGTTATCAAGTGTGGAAGGAAATGGGATACATGGCGCCCGATCTTGCTCAGCGGGCCGATCAATGGGAGATCGATCACTTCGACCGCTTTTCGAGCCCGATCGGATTTGTCATGCCCGATGGAACTCTCGGCGGCTGCGCCCGGCTGGTGCACGAATATGGCCGGGAGCATTCGGAAAACATCGCGACAATTAAGCGGCTATTGCAGCGTCGCGGCGATGAACACGCCGCGGAAGCTTTTTCTTATCCGGGCACCGCGGAGCAACCATTTGACATCCTTTGCGAGTTTCGGGGGTTTCGCCGCTATTTCCGGTCATTCGTGCGCAGCCGGTTGTCGATTGCCGAAGTCAGTCGGGTGATCGTAAGTCCGGAACTGCGTGGATACGGGTTGGCGGAGGCCATCGTGGATTCGCTTGTGACCCTGGCGACGTTGCAAGGTATCAACGTGCTCATGCTTGCTTGCCGGGAGTCGCTGGCACCGCTGTATCGAAAATGTGGCTTCTCTCCGGTGCCGGACCTGGTCTCCGACAAGTTTATCAATATCCCGGAGCGGTCGATTGTGATGGAACGAATTCTTAAACGGAAATAACGATGAACGGATCCGGCACGTACAAATATGCGATTATCGGTGGAATAATCATTGTCGCTGGCTTTCTGATTCTCGGCCGTACGATCATCGAAGATCAGCCGAAATGGGAGTTGGCCGGCATCGGAGGCGGCGTTCTGGTCCTGGGCGCAATGATCGCGTTATTGGGTGAGCGTTTGAACAGCATCTCGTTCAAAAAGATAGCGATCGGTCCCGCCAGCATCGAGATGGAGGAAACCAAATATTATCAGGCGACAACCACGCTTGCGCACGAAGTCCAAAAGAACGAGCTGGATCAGGGGCTTCGCGACGAGCGCGAATCCTATGCGGAAACCAAACGCCTTCCCGGTCGGTCGGCGCCCGAATGCAGCGCCCTTGAGCTTGCCAAGATCAACAAGCTGTTGGTCCGGCCGTCCGCGTACCCGATGACGCCGATGTATATGCTCGACAGTGATTACCGGATCTTGGACTGGAACGAGGCGTTCAGCCTTGCCTTCGATCGCACCATGGAAGGCCGCCAGGGCCAGAGCATCCTCGAATGGACGTATCATCTCGACAACTTTCAGGATGTGCTGGATCACGGCGAAGTCGTGTTTGCCGACCCGGAGCGGCTGCCGGCGATCGACGTCGAGGACATCGTTTACACCAGCCTGCGCTACGGCCAGCTGAAAGCGGTAAAGCGGGCCTATCAGATTCCGGACGATAATGGCCGGTGCCTGGCCTGGTTGATTACGCTGGACCTGGATTTCGCTCACCCCAGGGAAAAATCCCGCTTTCGTTACGAGCTTTTACGGCTGATGGGGCTAGACCAGCTCTGGTCCGAGTATGCGATCTCCTATGATCGGGTTCTGAACAATACCCGCGTTTACCGCGAACTGATCGATACGCTTCTTGGCAACGTCGGACCATTAAACAAGATCGATTCCAATGCGAAGGTGCTTGATCTGGGTGCCGGGACTGGAAATATTGCATTGCGGTTGATGGATGGCGAGTCCAATCGAATCGTTTTCGCACTCGACAACAACCGGGTCATGCTCGAATTCCTGCGCGACAACTGCAGGGAGGTCCTTCGTGACGACGAACTGGGTTCGGGTGTCGTGGCCATCAAGCAGGATGTCACGTCGCTATTCGGGCTCCCGGATAATTACTTCGACTGTGTGATCGCAAATAATGTCTTTTACGCATTGCCCGATCCCGATGCCTCGCTTGAAGCGATTTTTCGCGTGCTCAAACCCGGCGGAGAATTGCGTACCTCCGGTCCGAGACACAATACCGATCTCGACATCCTGTTCAAGCGTATTCGCGCCGATCTCGAGACGGCCGGAAAATTCATGGACTATCAGGACGATTACGAGCGCGTCGAACAGATCAACAAACTGCGTCTCAGAACGATGCTGCATAAATGGACCGTCGCCGATTTTTGCGATCTCATAAAAAAGTCCGGATTCATCATCAAGCATTCGAGCGAAAATATTTATGCCGGCCAATCGATGATGGTCACGGCCGAAAAGCCGCAGGACGAGTTCTCCCTGCCCAGAATCGAAATTTGATCGGGCAGGGTAACGAATTGGCGGGGAAAACCGGAACCGCCGCTTTTCTGTTGTGGTCTCGATTCTTCGCCGAAATGATTCCCGCGCCAGGATAGACCTGATTAAATCAGGAATTTATTCAGCGTTGCCCTAACCAAGCAGTCCAACCGCTTTTTCAACGGCGTTCAGAATCTCCCCGCTGGTGACGAGTCCGGTCATGGTCTCGATATCCTTGGCCAGCACGCGGTCTTCTTCCAGATGCGGAACCGCGTCTCGAATCACTGAATAAGCAACGCGAGTCCCTTCGCCTGCCTTGAGATTGGTAAACAAGTCCATCGCCTGGGCCGCGCACAAAATTTCGATCGCGATCACGTACCCGGTGTTCCTCACGATTTCGCGCAACTTGCGCGCCGAGATCGGGGACATGGACACGTGATCTTCTTTGTTGGCCGATGTCGGGATGGAATCGACGCACGCGGGATGGGATAGCGTCTTGTTTTCCGAGACCAGGGACGCGGCGGTATATTGGGCGATCATGAAGCCGGAATTGAGGCCGCCGTTTTTTACCAGAAACGCGGGCAGGCCGCTCAGTTGAGGATTCACGAGCCGCTCGATGCGGCGCTCGGAAATATTCGCAAATTCCGCCATGGCCATGCATAGAAAATCCAAAACCAGGGCCAGCGGCTGCCCGTGAAAGTTACCGCCAAGCAAAAAATCGCGCGTTTCGGCGAAAATCAACGGATTGTTCGTGGAGGAATTCATTTCGATTTCAAGCACGCGCCTCGCGTAAGCAAGCGCGTCCTTGCTTGCGCCGTGGACCTGCGGCGAGCACCGTAACGTATAGGCGTCCTGAATCCGCGAGCAGTCTTTATGAGAACTCACGATTTCGCTGTTGCGGGTGATTCTTTCCAGATTGTCGGCGGCGGTGATCTGGCCCGGATGCGGACGCAGTCGGTGAATTCTTTGGTCGAATTCGGTTCTGCTGCCCATCAGGACCTCAAGGCTCATCGCGGCCGCGATATCCGCCATTTTGGAGAGCCGCAGGCTGTCGATCACGGCCAGGGCGCCGATTGCGCAGCTGACCTGGGTGCCGTTGACCAGCGCAAGCCCTTCGGCTGCCCGCAGCCGAACCGGATTCAATCCGGATTGGGTCAAAGCTTCGCCGCCCGACAGCTTCTGACCCTGATAAATCGCCTCGCCCAAACCGATCAGAACCAGGGACAGATGGGCCAATGGCGCCAGATCGCCGCTGGCGCCGACCGAACCCTTTTCCGGAACCACGGCGTAAACCCCGCGGTTGAGCAGCTCGATCAACAATTGTACGGTTTCAAGGCCGATTCCGGAATTTCCGCGCGCCATGTCGTTGACTCGCAGCGCGATTACGGCCCGTACCGTTTCGTGATCGAGGGCTTGACCCACGCCGGCGGCGTGGCTCATCAGAATGTTCTGCTGTAACTGCGCAGTATCCTTGCTCGAAATAATCTGATCGCTGAGCGCGCCGAATCCAGTGGTGATGCCGTAGATAATTTTTCCGTCACGGATCCACGAATCGACCAGCGCGCGGGCCGCGACGATGGTGTTGATCGAATCAAGGCTCAAGTCGACCCTGGCCCCGAGTCGGGCGATCGCGGCGAGCCGGTCCAAAGTCAATGGCTCGTCACCGAGCAGGATGTCATTCATGGCGGATGATTAAGATCGGTGACTACAGTGGTGATTAAATAGACCTGCAAAATATCATTAAACAACGAAGGAAGAAAACCGCAAAGATGAAAAGTGTGTCGCTACCTCGTGAAAGATTTTGGGACATCCAAGTCACCAAAATCGACTCGCCTACGCGACCACCATTGGGCCCCGGCCGCCCTGCGTCCGCGCCGCTTCGCCACACCATCGCAAGCTCGGCGCAGGCTA
>JBGTCG010000021.1:0-15947 GCA_041748915.1 Methylococcales bacterium | reverse complement strand
GACCAGAAGATTACCCCGCTCATCGCCTTGGGACGGGAAGCCCATCATCTGCCGCTGGAAGAACGCCTGGCGCCCGATGCACCACCCCCCACAACCGACGACCCGGTAGTCAAGATGGCCAGCGAACTCAAAACCCAAATGGGCCGAGCGCTGTACGGCCGACGCAAATGCACGGTGGAACCGGTGTTCGGGATCATCAAACCAGTCATGGGATTTCGACAGTTCTCCTTGAGCGGACTCCAGGCGGTGTCCGGCGAATGGAAACTCGTTACGATGGCATTCAATTTAAAAAGAATGCACGTGCTGGCGGCGACAGGAAGGGGATAAAAGGATCAAAGATCGCCCTTATCAAACGGAGATTACCGCGATTGACCCGTCGAATCAGCCTGACCAGGTTAATTGATCGGCGCATATAATCTATTCGGGATCTGGTGGAAAAATCGGTCGTCCCGGATGACACTCAGATCAACTAGCCTATCCGACAGGCTCCGAGGCAATGTCAACCGTTTGCCCGGCATTATCCACAAACAGCTTTTCGCCCGCCTTATGGGTCTGCCGCATCACCACATCCAAGGTGCCCAGCCACTGCCGGTACAGGTTGGCAAACTGGCTGTAGTGATAATCGGCACCGGCTGACCGTTCGCGGTATTCCTGCCACAGCAGCACCAAGGTCACCCCCTTGCGGCGCATCTCCCGGTGAATCTCGACCCAGTCCGGCTGCAAACGGGCGCTGTCCGAGATGGGCGCCCACCAGACGATTGGAACAACTGCTGTTCCAGCGCCGTGTCCGACAAGGCTTCGGGCACCGGCTAGCGGTGCCCGCTCGTCCCGCGCGATCCAAATATTCTGCCACCGTGGAACACGCGATCCCACAACTGACGGCGATTTCCAGATGACTCAGACCGGCTTCGTCTTTCAGCCGGAGCACTTCTTTGATCTTTCGCATGGATAACCTCGTTTTGGTCATGGTTCCCCCCTTCACTTGAAAAAAGGGAGGAAGGTTAACGAATTATCCTGCTTGGAAGCCCAACTTTAGGGTGACCGACAGTTATCGGAATCAGTGGCCGGAATCAATCGGAACCAACCACAGGGGGCAGACGCAGACCGGTTAACTTGATCTCGTTACGAAAACCATGATCCAAGTTTTGTCAGCGATCTTGGCATTTTGAGGGAATGTATTCGGGTGTCACCCGTTCACAGCTGGCTCTGGGTCTGAGCATTATCAAGTATCGGTTCAACCTATTAATGGGCCGGATTCCGCTTACTAAGGCGCTTGCGGAACTGAAAAATTAATTCATTTCCCAAATTGGACTCGGAAGTAGCCCATAATTAAATATCTAAAATTTTGAAAAGGGGGGCCACCAAAATGTCAATTCGATCGTTGTTGATTTCGTTCGTGATGTTTTTCACCAGCCTGCTTCCCATGCCGGTGTTTTCGCAAACGCGTTATTACTACATTGCTGCAGAGGACGTTATTTGGGATTTCGCGCCTTCCGGGAAAAACTTGGTCCATTGCCAGACGGAAGCATCCTCCTGCTACATTTCCGCGCCATGGACCAACAGTCACATCTTTCCCATGACGCGTTATATCCAGTATGAAGCCGATTTCCAGACCCCGGTGCCACAACCCGAATGGCTGGGTGTGCTAGGCCCCATCCTCCGCGCGGAGGTCGGGGACACGGTCCGTGTTAGTTTCTGTAATCGCACCCAGGGCGCGACCGCCTATGGCATGCATCCCCATGGACTCCGCTACACCAAGGACAATGAAGGCGCGCATTACTTCGGCGCCAACACTCGAATTCCTCCTGGGGCCGGAGCGGAATTAAAACCAGGACAATGTTTCGACTATATCTGGGTCGCTGACGAGTACAGCGGTCCGGCGTCAGGAGAGGCGAGTTCCAAGGTCTGGTGGTATCATTCCCACATTGACGAAACTGCTGATGTCAATACCGGGCTATTGGGCCCGATCATCGTTACCCGAAAAGGCAGAGCCCGCATCGACGGCAGGCCTAACGACGTGGATCAGGAATTTGTCACCGCTTTTTTCATCTTCGACAAATTGGGCGGGGAGGAACCAGGACTTATGCATAGTATCAATGGTTATATTTTTGGCAATCTGAAGGGATTAGTTATGCGCAATGGTCAGAACGTCCGCTGGCATGTTCTGGGTTTGGGTAATGAGGTCGACCTGCATTCTCCTCATTGGCATGGTAAAACGTTACAGGTTGGTCGCGCACCTTCAGCGCAACATTTGGACGTCGTTCAACTACTTCCAGCAGGCACCATCAGTGCTGACATGAAGGCTGACAATCCCGGGGAGTGGCTATACCACTGCCACGTTTCGGATCACATCCACGCCGGGATGTTTACCACGTATGAGATTAAAGAATAGCGAATCGGGCAATCCGTTCCAACCGCGAAACGAGTAGCGGAAACGCGTGGGGTGAAACGGAAAAGCGAGGGACCAGCCGGGTAGAATTGCAAACGAAATTAATTGTTTCCAATAATCATCAGGTCGGCATCTGCGCACTCTGTCCATAATTTCACGATTTATGGCATCAGTAGGCCAATACGACTTGTACGCCTACGCTAAGCGGCCGGGCGGTCGATTTGCGCAATGCGCCGTTCAGTACCGGAATGTCGTTGCCGTCCAGGCTGATCAACTGATTGGTCAGATTCTTTCCGACAAAGGCCACTTCCCAATGGCGCCTCATGTCGCCAAGCGCGAAGCGCACATCGAGCGTGGCGAATGCGTTTTGTCGAAGCAACGGATCGAGGTCTTCGGCAAGAAAATAGGAATCGCTGAAATTGACGTTGACCTGGGTCCTGGCCGCGAGTCCATCTAAAAATGACGTTTCGAGACGCAGGCGGCGCAGCGGAAAAATATAATCCACGTAGAGATTGCCGCTCCAATCCGGCGCATAAGGGGTCGGCTGTCCCGATAGATCCTGCCTGCAGGTGTTGAAGCTTCCGGAGGCCAGCGCCTGAGCCGCGGTGCAGCCCGCATCGGGAAAACTCGCGTAGCGCGCATCGAGCACCGCGATCGATGCGGAAAGATTCAGATCTTCGGTGATCTGCCAGCGGCCGTCTAGTTCGATGCCCTGGCTATTGACCGAAGCGGCATTGCCGACCACAAAATTCGTTCCATCGAACTGGCTGACCTGAAAATCGTTGAAATCGGTTCTGAATAGAGCAAGATTCAGACTCAATGCGCGATCGAGCCAAAATGTTTTTGCCCCAAGTTCGTAGCCCAATGCGAATTCATCGGCGAATTCCCAATCATCCCGGACCCCCACGGTGGCGAGATCGTCGAAACCGCCGCCTTTGGCCGAAGTGGAAAAGCTAAAATAAGCCAGGTGGTCATCAGTGATATTCCATTGCAGCCCGGCCATCGGCAGGAGATGGTTTTCGTCGCGTGCTCCCTGAAACTGGTGCGGGACCGCGTTGATCGCGACGGCGGCAAATCGCGCGAGCGCCGGATTCGGAATTCGGGTGCCGAGGTCGGCGATAAACAGATTCTTGGACGCATCCTTGGATTCGTGGGTGAAGCGTAAGCCTGCGATAACGCGCCAGTCTTCGGCCGGCAGCCAGGTCAGGCGCCCGAACGCAGACCAGCTGTTGCTGAGCTGATCGGACCGGTTCACGCGGGAAAGCTGGACCGGCGGAGGTATCCCCAAGCCCGGAACGGCGATCCCGAGGGCATTGAGTTGGCGGGCGCTCACATTGCCGACCGTATTGATCTCCAGATCCTGGTACTGGTAATAGACACCAAGCAGATATTCCAGCGCGTCAAGGTTCCATGGTTTCCAGGACGCAGTTGCGGCGTCCGGGGAATTCAACCGGATTTCCTGGCTGAATTGCTGAAATTTCTCGCCAAGCTGGAATCCAACGATCGAGAGACCGGATAAATCCAGGTCGAAAAGGTCATTGTACTGGTATTGGTTGTAGCCCGTGATTGCGGAAATTTCATGGCTCCCGAGCGCGGCGTTCATGAACAGCGCGCCGGTGTGATAGGTCGTATCGCTCGAATCCGGCCCGAACAAGGGACTGTTTTGTCCAGTGGACCGCCGGGTGTTGAACTCCGAATCGAATTGCGGATCGAGGGCCGTGAAAACGCGATCGAAAGAACCGGTTTCGACAACCTGGGAGGTCAATCCCTGAACCTTGAAATGGCCATACTCGTATTTGGCGTCTACCTCAATGTGGTCCAGCACGTCCCAGCGCAGGCTGCCGCGAATAACCTGGTCTTCCTTTTCCGGTTCCCGCCGGTTCAGCCCGGTATTTTGCAGATACCCGTCCAAGTGCGAGATTCGTCCCGCGATCCGGCCCGACAATCCATCCATTAAGGGCCCGCTCAGCGCGCCCTGGGCGAATGCTTCACCATGGTCCGGCGCATAGAAGGTCGATAGATAGGATTCCAGGTTATCACCCGGTTTCGCGGTTACAATATTGATCGCGCCGGCCGTGGTGTTCTTGCCGAACAGGATTCCCTGCGGCCCTTTCAATATTTCCACACGCTGGACATCCAGCAACGGGATTCTGGATTGGCGGTCCCTGCCCGAATAAATCGCGTCGACAAATGTACCGACCGATTGTTCGAAACCAAGATTGAGACCAGAGCCGATGCCGCGAATGAACAGGCGGCTGAATACGTGGCCTTGACTGATGTTGACGTTCGGAACGTAGGCCCCGAGATCCTCGAGTTGCCTCATTGTGAGATTCGTTATTTTTTCGCCGGACACCACGCTCACAGCCATTGGAACCTCGTGAAGGGTTTCCGGTCGTTTCTGAGCGGTCACCGTAATGGGGTCGAGAGCGTGGAGCGAATCGTTCTGTGCATCGCCGGCACAGATTGCCGGAGCGAGCAGCGCCAAAATCCACCCCCTTTGTCTTGGTTCGAAAATCATGAATCACCGTGAGATCGATGTGATTGACTGAGTTCGCCCGCAGGGCGCTCCATTTGACTCTAATTGAAGCCTGAAGACAACATTCATCATTCCGAGCTGCACAATTTTTTAAGGTCTCGGTTTCGGCTTTTTTCTTGGCAATTATACGTGCCTGTCGTAACCATTTAACATTCCGGAATGGCCTTTACTCACAGGCTATTTTTTTAGCCCCATCATCCCGGGCACCGGCCGTCGCGGCTTACGGTCCGGAGTTCTTTCCACTATCCCGACGGGAATCCTTGAAGCTGGCTGCGTGCAACTGGAGCCGAACGCGTCGGAAAACATTCGAATGAATTACTTGACAAGCGCGATCCAGAACCACTAGAATTAGTATCGACACGATACTATATTTTTTTAGAGGAGTCAGAAAATGACTAAAGCATTATTTTTTCATGCCGGATGCCCGGTCTGCGTCTCTGCGGAACAGCAGTTCGTAAAGGCGCTGGATCCATCCCGTTACCAGGTGGAAGTGGTTCATCTCGGGACCGATAAGAACCGCATCGGCGAGGCGGAAGAGCTGGGAGTGCAGTCGGTGCCGGCGCTGGTGATCGACGGTCATCCCTACCACATCAACTTCGGCGCTTCACTTGCCGACCTGAGGTAAGGATTCGTCCCCCGGGGGTGGGTTTCGGCCCACCCCAACCCCCTGCGACGGAGCCGTGGTCATGAGCGAAAATAGATCAATATGTCCTGACTGGCAGGTCGGCCAGTGGTTCAATACACCGGTGGCGTTAAGTCCGCAACAACTCCGCGGTGAAGTCGTCGTATTGCATTTTTTCCAGATGCTTTGTCCCGGATGCGTTGTCCACGCGTTGCCGCAAGCGCAGAGGGTACATCGAATGTTCGGCGATTCGGGCGCGCGCGTGGTGGGAATCCACAGCGTGTTCGAGCATCTCGATGTAATGACGCCGGCGGCGCTGGCCGCGTTTATTCATGAGTACAAACTGACTTTTCCGATCGGAGTCGACCAGCCGGCCGATAGCGGATTGGTCCCGGTCACGATGCAGCGCTACACGCTCCGCGGAACGCCGAGCCTGCTGCTGATTGATCGGCAAGGATGCATACGCAAGCACGTTTTCGGTCGGGTCGACGATCTGGATCTGGGATTTGCGCTGGGCCACCTGGTCGCGGAACAGAAGTTACCGGCGGAACCTGCTGCCAGCCAGCCATCACTGATGGGGCAATCAAGTTGCGAAGGCGATTCCTGCCCGATAATCGCCCCGGTCTAAAGTCCATGCCGTCACCGCAAGTGATTTCCGCGATTCGCTCCAGCCCGGCCTGGTCCGAGTCCCCCAGTTGTTACCGAGGAAGTGCTGATTAATCAATGCTTCTTGCGGTGTAGGGTTGCGCTGCCGAAATCGAATGCGTGGGCAGTTGTTGTTCAGGGCAGGAACAGATTCAATTGGACGAGAAAAAGATATCGCCGTAACAAGCTCTGCCGCGGGCTCCGGTGTTATCGGTGTCGGTCATGATCGCAACCGCATCGATGTGCATGATCGATTTTCCAAACGCCGATTTGAGGTCGTCCGCCACCTGGCGTTTTTCGTGCCGCCAGAGACCTTTCCGAGCGTTTCCGGATTCGACCGCGAGCAGTTTGACATTGCCGCTGATATAAGGACTGATCCAGAGACTAGCCACTGGGGTGCGGCCCGCCCACACGTAATTCAACGCTTGTGTTTGCCAGAAGATCAAGCCGCCGTTGATGACCACATAGACGCGGGCGGGATAGTCATCGCCGTGCCGGGTTTTTTCATCGTGCTGAAGAAAAGCGCCGTCGACCTGCCACGACCAGTTTAAATAAGGCGTTTTGCGGAGGTCAACCGCAATCTCCCGGACCAGGCCCGAGGCGGTTCCCCGGCTCTCGGCGCACAGGACCGTAATGCCTGAATCGGCCGGAGTCAACCGGTACGAAGTTTCTCCGGCAAAATGTTGGGGTTTCCAGCCCTTGAGGTCGGCGCCGGAAAAATTGCCGATTGACATCACACCGGTGAATGGGTCCGGTATTGCGAGTGCGGAATAAACGTAAAAGAGGACGCGCGCGGGCAGGTGAACAAATAGCCGGCTGCGGCGATTATCATCTATGCAACGCACACGGTCTTGTCCGAATTGTGCAGTTCTTACTCGAGGCCGCTGACCGGATATTTGCAGCGCCAGGACTCGAATCCTCCGTCCAGACTATAGACATCGGTGAAACCGGAATCGACGAAATATTCGGCGGCTCCCTGGCTGGTATGGCCATGATAGCAATAGACCAGCAGCGGCCTCGATTTATCGGCGCTTTTCACGAAGTCTTCCGCATTGCTGCCGTCGATGTGCTGGGCGCTTTCAATGTGGGACGAACCGTAAGCCACGGAATCACGGATGTCCACGATCAGCACGTCGTTCTCGTCGATCAATTGTTTGCCCAGATCGATATCAATGGTCTGAAAGGTCATGTCTTGCTCGGAGGTTTCCAGGGAAATAGGGAACTCGTTAGCTCTGGAAGCCATTATGGCACGGGCGACGCCTATTTGTCCGTTCAAAAATCGAGTCGCCGGAAAGAATGAGAGGGGTTAAGGCTCCGCACTGGTTATTCAAACCGGCAACTCGTAAAGATCCCGGACATGGCTTGGCCAGACCAAATGAGGGACGGGGTTTGTATCGCGCAAGGCCGCAGGACGAGCGAACTTTTCGCGGGTTTATAATTCTACCCTTCCCGGTAGCGACTACTCTTCTGCACGGTATGATCCCGCAGAGATCCCGAAGGATGAAGAATATGGCTAAGACAACTTTCCGGAATCGTAGGATAACCCTGTAGCGACTCAGGATAAACCGGTAAACTATGCATAAACTATCCACCAATGGTTGACAAATATGGACCGATTGACCAGCATGCAGGTGTTCTGCCGGATCGCGGAACTCGGCAGTTTCGTGGCCGTGGCCCGTGAAGAAGGCCTTTCCGCGACGATGATCAGCAATCATGTGGCGAAGCTGGAACAGCGCCTTGGCGTTACGCTTTTAAACCGGACTACGCGCAAGGTTAATCTTACCGAGATCGGCAGGGAATATTATCAGCAGAGCAAACAATTGCTTGGCGATCTCGAGAATCTCGAGGACTCGATGAGCCAGAAGGGCGGCCTTCCCACAGGAACGCTGAGCCTGATTGCTCCGACCGATTTCGGTGGAATGTACATGGGGCCAGTGATAGAAGCCTATCAGGCGGCTTATCCAGACGTTACGGTCAAGCTGCTTTTATCAAATCAGCAGGTGGATTTGAGCGAAGGGATCTACGACATCGCGATACGGGTCACCGATGTTTTGGAGGAGGGTTTGGTGGCGCGCGCGGTTGCAACCACCGAGCTGTGTACGTTCGCGTCGGCAAAATATCTCCAAGACCACGGAAAACCGGCCGCGATCACCGATCTTTACGGCCATAAATGCCTGCACTTTCTGAATACCCCGCATGGGGATAACTGGCTGTTTCGAAGTGACGGTAAAATCGTCGCGTTTAAACCCGCCTGGCATTTTTCGTCGAATAACGGCGCGGTCTTATGCGCAGCAGCCGTTCGCGGAAGGGGGATCGTGCAGGTACCCAGGATGACCGCGGCCCGCTATCTCGTCACCGGCCAATTGACCGAGATTCTGCGCGACTTCAGGATTCCGCAACTCAACATTTATGCGATCTACCAGCCGCGGCGTTTCGTGCCGGCAAAAATATCGACTTTTATCGAAGTGCTTGCGGATTATCTGAGCCATCGAGCGGCAGCAAAATAAAAACCTTGCTTAGACCGTTGTTGCCTGGTTTCGTAATCGGCCAGAATTCGAGATATTAATTGCCCGGAAGGAAATATTTCCCAAGACGGATTAATCACGGCCAAAACCAAAAAGGCAGTTTATGAAGCTTGCAACCTTTAGCAAAGATGGAATATCCCGTGTCGGCGCGGTAATCGGAGACGAAGTCGCCGACACACTCCAGATTGGCGGCATTCCTTCGACGATGCGGGAATTCTTGGCTGCCGGCAGGCCGGCAATGGAAATCCTTGCAACTCGGATCGAAAACAAGAGCGGACGCATCGATTTGGCCGATATCAGGTTGCAGGCGCCAATCCCTAATCCTTCCAAATTTCTTGCGATCAGCCTGAATTACGGCGAGCACATCGCCGAAACCGGCCGCGATCGTCCCGATTATCCTTCGTTTTTCAATAAACAGGTCAGTTGTGTGGTTGGTCCCTGGGAACCGATTCATCGACCGCGAGTATCGGAAAAACTTGATTACGAAGGCGAACTCGCGCTGGTCATCGGCAAGCGTTGCCGCCATGTTCCGAAACAGGAGGCCGCAAAAGTCATCGCGGGCTTCATGGTAGCGAATGATGTTTCGGTGCGGGACTGGCAGATCCGCTCGCCGACGTTTACACTCGGTAAATCCTTCGATACGCACGGACCCATCGGTCCCTGGATCGTAACGCCGGACGAACTTGCGGATCCACACGATCTCCGGATCCAGACCTGGGTGAACAATGAGCGGCGGCAGTCTTTCAATACCGCGCAAATGATTTTCAATTGCTATGAACAGATCGAATACCTGAGTACCGTAATGACACTCGAGCCGGGGGATATTATATCGACCGGAACCGGCAGCGGCGTCGGCGTGAAAATGCAACCGCGCGGTTATCTGAAAATCGGGGATGTCGTCAAGATTGAAATCGAAGAAATTGGAGCGCTGATTAACCCGGTTATCGAGGAGCCTGGGCAAACCGTTCGCTATTGAAAAACGGCACTTTGTCTGATGCGTCTGTGCTGCCGATGACTGATCATCGGCGCGTGCAGGGTGCAGTTTTCGCGCACGCCACCAAAAACCTTGAAAATCCCGTCACTGCTAAACGAAAAATCGGCGTAAGACGGATTCCATCCGCGTAGAATTTTCCATCGAATATCGGAGTCGAAGTAAAAAAGTGTAAAATACTTAACTTTTTTAAGGCAATTAATTTCGTGGAAAAATTTCAGGGTACGACGATCGTTTCGGTACGCCGGAACGGAAAAGTGATTATCGGGGGTGACGGTCAGGTATCCATGGGCAACACCATCATGAAAGGTAATGCCCGCAAGGTGCGGCGGCTGTACCACGACCGCGTGATTGCAGGCTTCGCGGGAGCCACCGCCGACGCATTTACATTATTCGAGCATTTCGAAGGAAAACTCGAAAAACATCACGGAAACCTGACCCGCGCGGCGGTGGAACTGGCCAAGGACTGGCGGACCGATCGCATGCTGCGCCGATTGGAAGCATTGCTCGCGATTGCCGACAGCCATTCGTCGCTGATCATCTCTGGAACCGGCGACGTGATCGAACCGGTCAACGATCTGATTGCGATCGGTTCGGGCGGCCCCTTCGCCCAGTCCGCGGCGACGGCTCTGCTCGAAAATACCGATCTGCCGGCGCGTGCTATCGTCGAAAAGGCCCTGAATATCGCGGCCGATATCTGCATTTACACGAATCACAACCTGACTATCGAAGAACTCGATTCCGAAAAAGCATGACTGAAATGACTCCCAAAGAAATTGTCCACGAATTGGACAGACACATTATCGGTCAGACTGCGGCGAAGCGTTCTGTTGCAATCGCCCTGCGCAACCGGTGGCGCAGGGCCCGTGTCGAAAAATCTCTGCGCGAGGAGATTACTCCGAAAAATATTCTGATGATCGGGCCGACGGGTGTCGGCAAAACCGAAATCGCGCGCCGGCTCGCGCGGCTTGCCAATGCGCCGTTTATCAAAGTCGAAGCCACGAAATTTACCGAGGTCGGCTATGTCGGCCGCGATGTCGAATCAATCGTTCGCGATCTTGTCGATTCGGCGGTCAAAATGACCCGTGAGGCTGAAATGGCAAAAGTACGCCGCCGCGCGGAGGATGCGGCCGAGGAAACCGTGCTCGATGTCTTATTGCCGGCCGCGCAAACGTCGAGTGACTGGAACGAGACCGGATCGGGCACCCGGCAAAAGTTTCGTAAAAAATTGCGCGAGGGTGAGCTCGATCAGAAAGAAATCGAAGTCGAAGTCAGTAGTTCCTCGCTCGGAGTCGAAATCATGGCGCCGCCCGGCATGGAGGAAATGACCAGTCAACTGCAGAATATGTTCCAGAACATGACGTCGGGACGGACCCGCACGCGTAAACTTCGGATCAAGGACGCGCTTAAAGTCCTGACCGAGGAAGAAGCCGGCCGCATGATCAATGAAGATGATGTCAAATTGCGTGCGGTCGAATCCGTGGAACAGAACGGGATTGTGTTTCTGGACGAAATCGACAAGATATGCAAGCGTTCCGATTATGGAGGACCCGACGTATCCCGCGAGGGCGTGCAGCGAGACCTGTTGCCACTGGTCGAAGGTTGTACGATCAGCACCAAATACGGCATGATCAAGACCGATCACGTCTTGTTTATCGCTTCGGGCGCGTTTCATATGTCGAAACCTTCGGATCTCATTCCCGAGCTGCAAGGACGATTTCCGATCCGGGTCGAGCTCGACGCGCTTTCCGTGGAAGATTTCGTGCGCATCCTCACCGAACCAAATGCATCGCTGACCGAGCAATACCAGGCTCTGCTCGGAACGGAAGGCGTAGCGATCGAATTTGCGGAAGACGGGATCCGGAAAATCGCGGAGGTCGCCTGGAGGGTCAACGAAACCACCGAAAATATCGGCGCCAGGCGTCTGCATACGGTGCTCGAACGCCTGTTGGAAGACCTGTCGTTCGCGGCCACCGACCATGGGAATGAACCGGTTTTGGTTGATCAGGATTATGTCGACAATCATCTTGCGGATCTCGCCTCCGATGAAGATTTGAGCCGGTACATTCTTTAGCCTACTATCATCGCGGGTAAATTAATGGGCTGTTTAGCGATGGAAACGCTGAATCAATCCGTCCTGGATTTTTCAGCGGCCGGAAACGCCAAATGCGATTTGGCAGTGCATCCCTGCACTGCAGGAATCGCTAAATTAATCAGCGATTCCCTATGGAATATCGCGGCCAGGCCCCGGTCCAGCCGGCTATCCAGCAAATGCCGCCAATCACATGAACCATAAATCCACTCATTTCGGCTATCGTGAGGTTCCGTTCGCGGACAAGGCCCGCATCGTCAGGCAAGTGTTCGATTCGGTTGCCGGCAAATACGATGTGATGAACGACTTGATGTCGCTCGGCATCCACCGGTTGTGGAAACGGACCGCGATCATGCTCAGCAATGTGCGGCAGGGCGATCGAATTCTGGACCTTGCAGGTGGCACCGGTGATCTGACAAGACTGTACGAACGAAGGGTCGGACCGACAGGTTCGATCGTTCTTGCGGATATCAACCGGTCCATGCTGGAAATCGGCAGGGATCGTCTGATCGATCAGGGGCTGGTCGCGAATATTGCCTACGCGCAGGTCAACGCCGAGTACCTGCCGTTCGATGATTCCAGTTTCGATTGCGTGTGTATTGCATTCGGACTTCGCAACGTGACCGACAAGGACTCGGCGCTCCGATCGATGTACCGGGTGTTGAAACCCGGTGGACGATGTATCATCCTCGAGTTTTCGCAGCCGCAACCACAACTGCTGCGGAAAGCCTACGATTTCTATTCGTTCAAGGTCCTGCCGGTGCTCGGCAAAATCGTCGCGAATGACCCGGACAGCTATCGCTATTTGGCCGAATCGATCCGCATGCATCCGGACCGGAACAAGCTCAAGGTCATGATGGAGGATGCGGGATTCGAACGTTGCGACTATTTCAGTCTGACTCAGGGGATCGTTGCCGTGCATCGCGGCTATAAGCTTTAAATCGTCGTTCTTTCCGGCATGCTCGCACGCGCACTTTTTCTGACCGTTCTGGAAAGCGCGATTTCCCGCTTTATTGCGTTGGATCCCGATGCCGCCGCACTGCTGAAACCGATTCGCGCCAAAGTGATCGCAATCCACCTCAAGGATCCGGATTGGGTGTTTTATCTTTGTCCTTCCGCTCGCACGATCCAGTTACTGGAACATTATGAGGGTGCTCCAGATACCACCTTGCGCGGTTCCCCGCTGGCGTTTTTAAGCCTCGGCTTACACGAAAATCCGAGCAGTGTACTGTTCGCGGGGAAAGTGACCATCGAAGGGGATCTGTCGACCGGCCGGAATTTTCAGTCGCTGTTCAAGCATCTCGATATCGATTGGGAGGAACAACTGGCCCAGGTGACCGGCGATGTCCCGGCCCACCAGATCGGAAATCTCGTGCGCGGATCATTACGGTGGGGACGGGAATCGCTCGAGGCAATGATGTTCAATATCAAGGAATATCTCCAGGAGGAAAGCCGCGATTTGCCGACCGCATATGAATGCCATCAATTATTCAAGGACGTCGATCGCATCCGCGGCGACACCGATCGTCTGGAAATGCGAATCAAGCGGCTGGGCAATCGGGTTCCGGAAGCGCGGTGACTGAGGCAGCGCCGTTAGCCATGGCCGCGCCGGCCGCGCGAGGCGGAATCGCAGAAAGGTTCTTTCAAGCGGGCGGAACACCAAGCCTCTGTCCTGGAAAAACAAGATTTTATAACCGCCCACCCCCTTCGGGAACCTGGCAGAGCGCCTGGCGATCGCGGACAGATTTTCAGGATCGCTAAGGAAGCTCTGATTAAATCAGAGCTTCCCGCGGTGCAGGGATGCACTGCCAAAATCGGACGCTCTAAGCGTCTGATTTTGTGAGGCACCTCTGCCAATCACATTGGCAGGGTTGCCGAGCGCTGAGCAATCCAGGATGGATTTATTCAGCGTTTCCCTAACAAGAATAACCGTATACGCTGTATTCCGATGCCTTTGAAACTGCTGTTGCGATTAGTCAGAATCAACTGGATCCTTGTGTTTCACGGGCTGGACGAACTGGTGCTGGCCACTCATCTTTTTCGGCCTTTCCGATACCTGGCCTTTCTGTCGCCCAATTTTTGGATTCGCAGGGACCGTGGGCCTAGAGCGGTCCGGATCCGCCTCGCGCTCGAAGATTTGGGTCCCATCTTCGTAAAATTCGGCCAGGCGCTATCCACACGCCGGGATCTTCTTCCCGAAGATATCGCCGATGAACTGGCGAAGCTGCAGGACAAAGTACCGCCGTTCAGCGGTTCGGATGCGCGCAGGATCATCGAGCGCGAACTCGGCAAGCCGATCGGCGAATGTTTCGCCGAATTCGACGAAATTCCACTCGCTTCGGCATCGATCGCGCAGGTTCATGCGGCCCGCCTTTCGGGCGGAGAGGATGTGATCATAAAGGTTTTGCGGCCGCTGGTCGAGAAGCGAATCCGGGGAGACATTGGTCTTCTTTATGAACTTGCGCGCCTGGCTCAAAAGTATTGGGCGGACGGCAAACGCCTGCGGCCGGTGGATGTCGTCGCCGAATTCGAGAAAACCATTCTCGATGAGCTCGACCTGGTCCGCGAGGGCGCCAACGCTTCCGAGCTGCGCAGGAATTTCGAGAATTCGGGCATTCTGTATATACCTTTGATCTATTGGGACTGGACGCGGCAAAAAGTTCTGGTGATGGAGCGGATTTACGGCATTCCGATCGGCGACATCAAACGTCTGCGGGACGAGGGAGTGGATTTCAAGTTGCTTGCGGAACGCGGCGTGGAAATCTTCTTTACCCAGGTTCTACGCGACAATTTTTTTCATGCCGACATGCATCCGGGCAATATATTCGCCAAAGCCGACGCGAGTTATATCGCGGTCGATTTCGGTATCGTCGGTTCTTTGAGCCTCGCCGACCAGCATTATCTCGCCTACAATCTGCTCGCCTTTTTTCATCGCGATTACCGCCGCGTCGCCGAACTTCATGTCGAGTCCGGATGGGTGCCCAAGGAAACCCGGCTCGACGAACTCGAATCGGGCATTCGCGCGGTTTGCGAACCAATTTTCGAAAAGCCGATCAGCCAAATCTCCTACGGGCACCTGTTATTGAGGCTTTTTCAAGCCGCGCGACGATTCAACGCCGAAATACAGCCGCAACTTGTGCTGTTTCAAAAGACCCTGTTGAATATCGAGGGACTCGGCCGTCAACTGTATCCGGAACTCGACCTCTGGCAAACCGCGAAGCCCTACCTCGAAAAATGGTTTGCGCAGCAGGTCGGTCCGAAAGCAGCCTTCAGAAAGGTACGGACTCAGCTTCCGGAATGGGGCGAACGATTCCCGGAAATCCCTGGCCTCATTCATCGCGTGTTAACGAAGGCGGCCAATGGAGAGCTCGAACTGACCTGGAAGAGCCATGAGTTCGACGAAATTCAGCGGCAATTGTCCCGCAATAATAAACGGGCAGTCCGCGCAATTAGCGGCGGCGCATTCATCATCAGCGCCGCGATTCTTACCGGAATGTCGGGCTATCTGACGCAATCCACCGAATCGATCCCCGCGCTGGCCCTGGCGGCATTCGTGCTCGGGTTGTTTTGTATCGTGCTTGCGTACAGGCAATAGGTCCTGTGTTTCCGTAGTGCAGGGATGCGCTGCCAAAATCGAACGCTTGCAGCGTTGGATTTTGTGAGGCAACCTCAAATCGCATTTGCGGTTGCCGGCCGCTGAGAAATCCAGGATGGATTTATTCAGCGGTTCCTTGTAGTCATCGTTATATGGCGGATACCCGCCGAATGATACGCGCGAGTGGTCGCGCAAGATCCCGTCAATTCCGGAACAACCGCGAAAAAATGCCGAATGCTTGAACAGCCGCTCATAGTGCTTCTGTTATTGCTCGGTGTCGCAGTCACCGTCTCGCTCCTTTTCCAGCGGCTCCACATTCCCGCGAGCCTGGGATACCTGCTGGTCGGCGTGTTGTTGGGTCCGCATACCGGGGGACCGGTGATCGATGACCCCGTCCGCGGAACTGTTCACGCTAGCCCGACTTCAGCGATTCAGCGGAAAAACGAAAGTAAGCCTTTGATTTGTCGTTGTTCGAAGCAAAAGGTCGGCACTACAAGATCAATGCCGGTTAGGGGGCTGGATGGACCTTATTGGGAGCGATTTTGGGGGGCG